>NZ_CP127247.1:1077500-1391018 GCF_030285785.1 Parasedimentitalea psychrophila
ACCCAACCAAACACACTGGCCGCGGCAATCATGAAGATGATCATCGAAGCGTTGGCGGCGGTGCGCTTGAACATCTCGCCCAGATGCGATGGCTTCAACTCGCCATAAAACAGCCAGCCAACAAGAAAGGCGATCAGAGACGCGATGGCAGCGGATTCGGTTGGTGTGGCGATGCCAAACAGAATGCCACCAATGATCGAGAAGGGGATCAGCAGGGCCGGCAGGGCGTCGCGAAGGGCGCTGGCAGCCTCCCTGCGGGTTAGCCAGCTGCCTTTGGGAAATTGGTGGACCCAGCCGATGGCAGTAATAACCAGGGCGAAGGACGAGGCCAAAAGCAAACCGGGGATAATTCCGGCCATGAACATTTCGCCAATGGGGATTTGCGCCAACACGCCGTAAATCACAAACATCATTGAGGGCGGGATAACCGGGGCAAGCAGCCCACCCGCAGCCGTTGTGGCGGCGGCAAATCCCTTGTCGTAGCCCTCTTCCTCCATGGCTGGCACCATGGCCCGCGACATAACCGCGATCTGCGCCGTGGCAGAGCCAATGATCGCAGCCATGAACATATTGGCCAAAAGGTTGATATAGGCCAGACCACCGCGAAAGCCGCCGACAAAAACCCGTGCTGCATTGATCAGCCGCTTTGTCATACCGCCTTCGTTCATCAACTCTCCTGTGAGCATAAACAGCGGAATTGCCAGCAGGCCGTAGTTTTCCAGCCCACCAAACATTTTCAGGGCGATACTGTCATAGAGCACCGTATTGCCGCTCTCCCAAATGTACCAAACAGCGGCGATGACAAGGACGATGGCCACCGGGACCGACAGGATTAATGTGGCAAGGAAAACGATCGCAGTCATTGCTCTGCCTCCCGAACCGGCCAGCACAACAGGTGCACAGCGGAATGAAACGTCGCCCCGAAAGCAAAGAACCACATCACCGACCAGAACATATATTTCGGCAGGCCAAGCGTCGAAGTCGGCTCAGCATAGATGAAATTGAACGTCGCGCCCTGAAACGCCACCGTGTCAAACCCGGCCCGGACCAGCTCAAGCGGCGAGAACCAGCGCCAGCAAAACCACACCACGGCAATTGCAAAGGCGAACACGATCAGATCAACCAGTTTTTCGATGATGACCTTGACCGCTGGGGGCACCGCGTCAGTGAGCAAGGTTATTGAGACCGATGTTCGGTAGTGCATTGCCGCCGAAGCGCCAAAAAATGTCATCCAGACCATCGCGTAGATGGCCAGTTCGTCGACCCAGAACAGTGCCGCGCCAAGATAGCGGGTCACCACGTTCAACAGGATCAAGAGGGTAATCATTAATGCCAGAAAAGCCGAACACCAAAGCTCCAGTTTCGCCCAAGATCGTGATAGCTGATAGAGCATATACCCCCCTCCCCCAAAAAAAGGACGCAGGATTGACCCGCGTCCTTCAGTCATAGTTTTGTTTGTTACCGGGTTTCCGAAGCCGTTGTACGCAGGTCGCCAAGCGACTCTGACTTCTGCTCCCAAGCGACGTTCCATTCGTCGATGACATCGCCAAAGAAGGAGGCATCGACCTTGGTAAAGGTTTTGCCGGTGTCCTTGATCTGTTGCAGCCAGCCGGCTTCTTTCTCAATATAGCTGTCGATGGTGCTATCGACATGACTGGCCATCAAGTCGCCAATCATCGCACGATCCTGCTCTGACAGGCCCGCCCAGACCCGTGCCGATACAAGACCCACCATCGGGAACATCATATGATCGGACTGCAGGATTGTATCTGCGTGCTCATAATATTTCAGCACCCAGATCAGCTCGGCGTCCATATCAATGGCATCAACCTGACCATTTGCCAGCGCGTCATACACCGAAGGCAGCGGCATCGGCGTTGGCGCGGCGCCAACAGCTTTGTAAAAATCCAGAATCGGTGCAAACGGAGTGATCCGCAATTTGCGACCTTCGAGATCCGCCATGCTGCTCACGTCGCCGCGGCTCACGATCTGGCGCAGCCCCGCCATACCATAACCAACACCAACCACCCCGACCTGACCCGGCAGCGGGCTGAGCATGGATTTGGCCGTGTCAGACCGCAGAATACGCCCGGCATGGGCAATATCATTGGCCAGATAGGGCGCATAGAACGCGCCGAGGTTGGGGGCACGGTTTGAAACTTCGGCAACCGTCATAAAGGCCATATCCAGCGCCCCGGTCTGAAGCTGCTGCAGCATCTCGGCCTCATTGCCAAGCTGGCGGGCTGGAAAGACTGAAACGCTATGTGCGCCGCCGCTTTTTTCAGCCAGCTCCGCACCAAAGGCTTCGGCCGCCTTGGTCCAGATATGCGGCGGAGGTGTGATCAATCCCAACCGGAATTCGTCAGCCTGCGCAGCGATTGCTGATCCGGCGATCATTGCGGTCGAAACCAGTGCTCTTGCGATGTTTTTCATAGCATTCCCTTATATCTTTTGTTGCAAATCTAAGTTTGGACCCAGCCTTCGGGCGGCTTGCCTTTGCCGGGGTGGATGGTGCCGCATTCGGGACAGGTCCGCGCAGCCATGTCGTTGTGGAACGCGTCATAGATTTTCGGAAGCGCGGTCACGATGCCTTGTGGCTCTCCCAGCGATACCTCAACGCGATGCACCCGTGTTTCACAGTTGAAACAGTGCCATTCAAAGCCTTCCATCATGCCGGGTTGACGCGGCGCTTCCACCACAATTCCCAGACCCTCATTTGGCCGCTGAGGCGCGTGGATGGTATGCGGAGGCATCAGGAATACTTCGCCCTCACGCACCGGAACGTCATAGATCTTGCCGCCGTCTGCGATCTTAATGACCATGTCGCCCTTGATCTGAAAAAACCATTCCTCGACCGGGTCATCGTGAAAATCGACGCGCGTGTTGGGGCCGCCAACAACCATGACAATCATATCGCCTTCTTTGTGCAGCAATTGATTGTTGACCGGTGGCTTCAGTTTGTCCTGATTGTCTTCAACCCATTTCTGGAAATTGAACGGTGTCAGTGTTGGATGCAAATTCATGGGACCCTCCTGTTCGCCAAACCCTGAGAGATTTTGGCCATAACAGCAAAGAGTATTGCGGCAAGTAGATATCGGAAAATCTTATATCGAGACCAGATTGGAAACGCCGACATCCGAGATTTGATTGCCACCGGACAAGCATTGCGGGTCCCTGTCCGGCGCGCGGTTACAGCTTCAGACCACATCCCTCAAACGCGGCTCGAACGGACTCTTTTTCAGCCTCTGTCAGCTCCAGCATTGGATGGCGAACCGCCCCGCCGACCTGCCCCAGCAGCTCTTGCCAATATTTGCCATGCGCCGTGGGCTTGCCACCCGGCTTGGTGCTTTTGATCGCCTGGCGAACAGGGTTCAGGCTGTCGCGCACCCTGCGGGCTTCGGTGAAATTCCCCTGAAACGCCAATTGGGTGTATTCGTGCATCCGCTTGTCGTGTTTCGTCTGCAGCTGATAGGGCGGCGATGAACAGAGGTAGAGCTTCCAGTCCAGCTCCTCGATGTTCTCCAACCAATCATCCTCGGCGGATGTTGAAACATGGATTTTGTCGCCAATCATATGGCTCAGCCGTTTATACATCTCTCGTGGCACTGAATATTTGATCGCCATGATGTTTGGCAACTCAGCGATACGCGCACAGGTTTCCGGCTCCATCAGGTAACCGCTGTCCGGATGGCTCCACATGGCGATGCCAATATCCAGACGGTCACACAGGTACTTGTAGTAATTGAACAGAACTTCGTTTCGGTCGCTGCAGAAGCTGAGAACCGGCGCATGCACCACCACATAATCGGCGCCGCAGTCCTGAGCATGCTGGCCCAGCTCAAGCACCGTATTCACGTTCTGATCCGAGATCGACATGATTGTGCCGGCTTTGTCGCCACATTCGTCAACCGCAAGCGTCATATTGCGCTTGCGTTCTTCAAGGCTCAAGGAGAAAAATTCGCCCTGCTTGCCGGCAATGAACAGCCCCTGAATTTCCAGATCATCAATCCAGTGGCGGATGTTGCTGCGCAGGCCTGCCTCGTTCAGCGAGCCATCGGGGTGAAACGGATTCAGGGCAGCCGCCCAAATGCCGCGCATCGTCTCACGGGCGTATTCTTTGGCCTCGGATTTTGAGTATTTCATGGCGTGAACCTTATATGAGTGTCGGCGGTCTTTGCCGCCTTTCTGCGCGCAAACCGTCGCAACGACCAATTCCAAACAGCCAATTCAGGTATCAAAAAAAACTATAGCAACTCAATCTGAGTTAAAGCTACACAGCATCTGTCAAACGGAGGCGGCAATGATTGTAGGAATTATCGGCAACGGGGCGATCGCGCGCCATGTGAGAGAGCATATTGCGTCATCCAACCATAGCCTTGGCGCGGTCTTGCTGCGGCCAGAACGGCGGCGGGAACACGGTGAAGAACACGGGGGCGACCATCATGTCTACTCGGTCGGCGAATTGCCGGACGATCTTGATCTGATGATCGACTGCGCCGGACACAGTGCTTTGTCGGCCTATGGCGCAGATATTTTGCGACGCGGCACCAATCTGATCACGGTTTCCATTGGCGCTTTGGCCGACCAGAAACTGTATGACAAATTGCAGGACTCCGCCCTGCAGGGCAACGCCAAGCTTCATCTTGCAAGCGGCGCGATTGGCGCTCTGGATTGCCTGCAGGCGGCGCGAACCGGACAATTGGCAAGCGTCACCTATGTGGGGCGAAAGCCACCCATAGGATGGGTCGGATCGCCTGCCGAACAGGTGCTTGACCTTGAGGCCATGACCACCGGCGCCGCCGTCCATTTTGAGGGATCAGCACGCGAAGCAGCCCTAGCTTACCCCAAGAACGCCAATGTTGCCGCAGCGGTGGCACTGGCAGGGCTGGGGTTTGAGAAAACAAGCGTGAAGCTGATTGCAGATGCCGCCATCTCAGAGAATATCCACGAGATTGAAGCGATCGGTGATTTTGGCAGCTTTCAATTCCAGATCCGAGGCAAATCTTTGCCTGACAACCCACGCAGTTCTGCGCTGGCAGCCATGAGTGTGGTCAGTAAGCTAGAGCAACTCACCAACCCTATTATGTTGTAAACATTCACCATGGCAGCCAAACACTCCCGAATTGTAGATCGTGCTCTTAGCCGACTAAAGCTGCGGCAACTGCGGCTGCTTGTCGCCGTCGGCCGCCACGGTAACATTCAAAATGCGGCGCGCGAGTTGGGTGTGTCGCAGCCTGCGGCCACCAAGATGATCCAGGATCTTGAGCTGGATTTCGAGGTCACGCTGTTTCAGCGCACCAATCGCGGTGTCATCCCGACGGTATTCGGCGATACCTTGATCCGTCACGGAAAACTGATTTTTGCTCAGGTTTCAAGCGCTGCACAGGAGTTGGATGATCTGAACGAGGGCAGCAGTGGCCGTGTGGTCATTGGCACCCTGCTGGCCGCCTCTCCCAGCTTGTTGCCCGGGGCGATCGAGATCCTGTTAACGGAACGGCCGAAAGTTGCGATAAAAATAACGGAAGGAACCAATGAGGTTCTGATGCCTGCCTTGCTGTCAGGTGAGATTGATATGGTGGTGGGGCGTCTTCCATCGCAGCGCCACAGGGACAAAATTACCCAGGAAACGCTATACGATGAACGCATCCATGCGGTTGTCGGCAATCAACATCCGCTGGCCAGTGAGCCGTCGGTGTCCTTTGAGAAAATCAAGCCCTTTGGTTGGATATTGCCCCCCTTAGAGACGACGCTTCGCAGACAGGTGGATCAGTTCTTTGTCAGCCAGGCGCAATATGCGCCGCCTCACTTTGTTGAATCGGTATCATATCTTACCAATCGCGCGCTTTTGCGGTCCCGCAATCTGGTCAGTCTGATGCCTGCGCATGTTGCTGCCGAGGACGTCGCAAACGGGTTGTTAAAGCGGCTGAACTGGGCCGTTCCCTTTGGCGCCGGACCTGTGGGCCTGTCGTACCGAGGCAACGAGAGTCTATCGCCTGCCGGACGCGCCTTTTTGCAGGCACTGCATCACACGGCACAGGGAATGTAGCTTCAGATATTCCGCTTTCTTATACCTGTATTCGGCTAATTCACTTGAAGAAGGGGCCGAATTTTTATGATCTGCAGGAATACAATTAAGGAGGCGCGTGGCTCATGTACCCTAATCTGGAACTGTTTATCGGCGGCAAGTGGCGCAAAACCGCGCGAGATATGCCGGTGGTGAACCCCGCAACCGAAGAAGAGATCGGGCGGTTGCCACATGCTGAGAAGAAAGACCTGGATGACGCATTAGAGGCCGCTGAAAAGGGGTTTCAACTCTGGAGCAAAACCGCGCCACGTGATCGCGCTGATACCATTCTGCGGGCCGCCGCAATACTGCGTGCCCGTCAGGACGAGATCGCGCTGGCGATCACTGCTGAACATGGGAAACCATTGCCCCAGGCGCGCCAAGAAGTCATCCGCGGTGCCGAGTTTTTTGAGTGGGATGCCGGCGAAGCGATGCGAACCTACGGCAGGGTAATCCCCGCAGCGCGCGGTCAGAAATTCACCGTTCACCACCAACCCATTGGCGTCGTAGCCGCTTTCTCGCCGTGGAATTTCCCGCTGAGCCAACCTGCGCGTAAAATCGGCGGGGCGTTGGCTGCGGGATGTTCAATCATCCTCAAGGCGGCTGAGGAAACCCCTGCTGGCGCCATCCACATTGTGCGCGCCTTTGCAGAGGCCGGGTTGCCTGCTGGGGTTCTGAACCTGGTGTTTGGCACCCCCTCGGAAATTTCTGATCACCTGATCCCACAGAGCTCTGTTCGCCTTGTGGCCTTCACTGGATCTACCGCAGTGGGGCGTCATTTGACCACATTGGCCGCGCAGCATATGACCCCCGTCCTAATGGAATTGGGCGGCCATGCGCCGGTGATCGTCTGCGAAGATACCGATGTGGAAAAGGCCGCCATCAGCGGCGCCATGCGAAAGATGCGCAACGCCGGACAGGTCTGCACCTCGCCCACACGGTTTTTCGTGCATGAAAGCATCTTTGACAGCTTTACCGAGAAATTTGTTGAACGTGCCGCTGCCACCGTGGTCGGCAATGGTATGGATGATGGGGTAGAGATGGGTCCGCTGGCCAATGAACGCCGGGTTCCTGCACTGACGCAACAGGTCGAGAACGCCCGCGCTGCGGGGGCCGAGGTAAGGACCGGTGGCGCACGGCACGGCACCACAGGCTATTTCTTCCAGCCAACAGTTCTGACAAACGTTCCGGATCACGCACATATCATGCAAGAAGAACCCTTTGGTCCGATTGCTGTCATCAACCCGGTTTCATGTCTGGAGAACGCCATTCAACAGGCAAATTCGGTGCCATATGGTCTGGCGGGTTATGCCTTCACCAATCGGGCCGACTATATCGACCACATGATCGACACTGTCGAAGTCGGCAACTTGTCGATCAACACTCTTGAAGCGTCGATGCCGGAGACGCCTTTTGGCGGCGTCAAATCCAGTGGCTATGGCCGCGAAGGTGGCACCGAAGGTTTGGATAACTACATGACGATTAAGAATGTCTGGCATTCAGCGGACATCGCGTGAGCCAGGCGCCGCGCCGCGCGTCAGCGCGGCGCCACCAAAGACGCGGGCGCGGAGCATTATGCTCCGCGCCCGCCCTGTTTCATCAAACCGTAGTACAGCTCACTCGGCTGCAATCTGACCCTCGACTTTTTCAATCCGCACCGCTGCGAATTTGAACTCGGGGATCTTGCCGTAGGGGTCAATCGCCGGGTTGGTCAGAACATTGGCCGCCGCCTCAACATAGGCAAAGGGCACAAACACCATATCCTCGGCGATCGCCCGGTCCGCCCGCGCCATGATCTCGATAGAGCCACGCCGGGTGGTCAGTCGCACCATCTCACCCGGCTCGACCCCCATCTGGCGCAAGGTTTTGGGATTGAGCGAACAGTTCGCCTCCGGTTCGACCGCATCCAGCACCAGCGACCGACGGGTCATCGAGCCGGTGTGCCAGTGCTCCAGCTGACGACCGGTGGTCATGATCATCGGATATTCGGCATCCGGTGCCTCATCCGGCGCAATCACGCTGGCCGGAGTGAACTTGGCGCGGCCATCGGCCCGTGGGAAACCATCGCCAAACACAATCGCCTGACCGGGGTCTGTCGGGGTCAGCGACGGATAGGTAATCGTCTCCGTCTTCAACCGCTCCCAGGTGATGTTGTTCAGCGACTTCATGTTGAGCTTCATCTCGTTGAAGACTTCGCTCACATCCGTGTAACCCCAGTTCAGCCCAATCCGCTGCGCCAGATCGGTGGTGATCGCCCAGTCTTCCCGCGCCTCACCCGGAGGTGCCACGGCGGGGCGAACCCGCTGCACCTGACGGTTGGTATTGGACACGGTGCCGTTCTTTTCATACAGCGTCGAGGCCGGCAGGATGATATCGGCATAGTTGGCGGTTTCGGTCAGGAAGATATCCTGCACCACCAGTAGCTCCAGCTTGGCAAAGGCATCGCGGGCATGTTCCACATCCGGGTCTGACATTGCCGGGTTTTCGCCCTGAATATACATCCCCTTGATATTGCCCGCATAGACCTGATCAACGATCTCGGTGACGGTCAGCCCCTTCTCGTTCGAGAAGTCATCGCTGCCCCAGACATCGGTGAACGCCTTGCGGATACCGTCATCCATCACCGATTGATAATCCGGCAGGAACATCGGCACCAGACCAGCATCGGAGGCCCCCTGCACGTTGTTCTGCCCCCGCAGCGGGTGCAGACCAGCGCCGGGTTTGCCGACATTGCCAGTCATCAGCGCCAATGAGATCAGGCAGCGCGAATTGTCGGTGCCGTGGATGTGCTGCGAAATGCCCATGCCCCAGAAGATCAGCGACGCTTTGCCATTGGCATAGATCCGGGCGACGCGGCGCAGCTGGTCCGGCGACACGCCACAAATCTCCGACATGGCCTCAGGGGTGAACGGCGCCAGATGGGCTTTCTGAGCCTCCCAGTTCTCGGTGTATTTTTCGATATAGGCCTGATCATACAGGCCTTCTTCGACGATCACATTCATGATCGCGTTCAGCATCGACACATCGGCGCCGGGACGGAACTGCACCATCTCGGTGGCGAACCGCCGCATGCCCACACCGCGCGGGTCCATCACAATCAGCTTGCCACCGCGTTTGGTGAACTGTTTGAAATAGGTCGCCGCAACCGGGTGGTTTTCAATCGGGTTTGAACCGATGATGATCGCCACGTCCGAATTTTCGATCTGATTGAAGGTGGCCGTCACCGCACCAGATCCAACGTTCTCCATCAGTGCCGCCACGGATGAGGCGTGGCACAACCGGGTACAGTGATCGACGTTGTTGTGCTTGAATCCCTGACGGATGAACTTCTGGAACAGATAGGCCTCTTCGTTGGTGCATTTGGCCGAGCCAAAGCCGGCAACCGAACGGCCGCCGTGGGTCTCCTTCAGATCGACCAGCCCTTTGGCGGCCAGATCCAGCGCCTCGTCCCATGTCGCTTCGCGGAAATGGGTGCCCAGATTGCCGGGATCGACGTTCAGCCCCTTGGCAGGCGCATCATCGCGGCGGATCAGCGGTTTGGTCAGCCGGTGCGGGTGATGGATATAGTCAAAGCCAAAGCGCCCCTTGACGCAGAGACGGCCCTCGTTTGCCGGGCCATTGATGCCCTCAACCGATTTGACCTTGCCGTCCTTGACCTTCAGCGAGACCTTGCAGCCGACGCCGCAGAACGGACAGACCGTTTCGGTCTCAGTGTCGAAATCTTTTGAATCGCCCTGACCGGCATCGTCCAGCACCGCCGTGGCCATCAGCGCCCCGGTGGGACAGGCCTGCACGCATTCACCGCAAGCCACGCAAGAGGACTCGCCCATCGGATCGGCAATATCAAACACCGGATAGGCACCGTGGCCACGACCGGCCATGCCGATCACATCGTTGACCTGAACCTCACGACAGGCCTGCACACACAGGTTGCACGAGATACAGGCATCCAGGTTCACCGACATTGCGACGTGGCTGTCGTCCAGCAACGGGATGCGACCCGCTTCCAGTTTCGGGAAGCGGGAGTCCGAAACCCCGTTCAGCGCCGCCATGTCCCACAGGTGGCTCGACTTGTCATGCGCCTCTTCCTGTTTGGGTTGGTCGGCAACCAGTAGTTCCATCACCATCTTGCGGGCATTGGTCGCGCGCGGGTTATTGGTGGTGACCACCATGCCCTCGACAGGTTCGCGGATACAGGAGGCCGCCAAAGTGCGTTCGCCCTCGATCTCGACCATACAGGCGCGGCAGTTGCCGTCGGGGCGATAGCCCGGCGCCGGCTTGTGACACAGATGTGGGATTATCAAACCCCGGCCATTGGCGACTTCCCAGATGCTCAGCCCCGCTTCAGCGGTGACTTCTTTGCCATCGAGGGTAAAGGTGATTGAGTTGCTCATGGCTTATACCTCATCCGGGAAATGTTTGATGGTCAGGCGGATCGGGTTCGGCGCAGCCTGCCCCAAGCCGCAGATCGAAGTATCAACCATAGCGGCGCTCAGCTCTTCCAGCAGACCCTGATCCCATTTTGGCGCGCTCATCAGTTTGACCGCCTTCTCGCAGCCCACCCGGCACGGGGTACACTGGCCACAGCTTTCATCCTCAAAGAACCGCAGCATGTTCAGCGCTGCGTCACGGGCAGAATCCTGATCCGACAGCACCACCACGGCAGCCGAGCCGATAAAGGTGCCATGTGGTTGCAATGTGTCAAAATCCAGCGGCACATCATGCATCGAGGCAGGCAACAACCCCGAGGACGGCCCGCCCGGCTGATAGGCCTTGAAGGCGTGACCTTCGATCATGCCACCACAGGTCTCGATGATGTCGGTGATGGTGGAACCGGCCGGCAGCAGATAGACACCGGGATTGTTCACCCGGCCTGATACCGAATAGGACCGCAGCCCCTTGCGGCCGTTCTTTTCAACCGCGTTCAGACATTCTGGCCCTTCGCGGTTGATCCGTGCAACCCACATCAGGGTTTCAACATTATGCACCAGCGTCGGGCGACCAAAGATCCCCACCTGCGCCACAAACGGCGGCCGATGGCGCGGCATGCCGCGTTTGCCCTCGATGCTTTCGATCATCGCGCTTTCTTCGCCGCAGATATAGGCGCCAGCACCACGGCGCAGATCAATATAGCCCGGCTCAACAATGCCAGCATCCTCAAGTGCGCGGATTTCAGTCGCGAGGATCTCCAGCACCGCCGGATATTCGTCGCGCATATAGATAAAGGCTTTCTCGGCTTCGACAGCCCAGGCGGCGATCAGCATGCCCTCAAGGAACAGATGTGGCGTGCGTTCCAGGTAGTAGCGGTCCTTGAAGGTGCCGGGTTCGCCCTCGTCGCCGTTCACCGCCAGATAGCGCGGGCCCGCATTGGCACGCACAAAACCCCATTTGGTGCCCGAGGGGAATCCGGCGCCGCCCAGACCGCGCAAACCGGCCTCTTTGATCTTGGCCTGAACCACTTCCCAATCGCCATTGGCGCGCAAGTCTTTCAACACGGCGTAGCCACCGCCGGTCACATAGGCATCGAAACCTTCGTAGGCTGGCAGATGCGCGTGGGTATCATTGGCCGCAATCGCTGCCTGCACTTTTTCTGGCGTGGCGTGATCAATGTGATTGTGGCCGATTTCCAGCACCGGCGCGGTATCACAGCGCCCCATGCAGGGTGCGCGCAAGACGCGGACCTGGCTTTCGTCCAGCCCGTCTTTCAGCGCCTGCTGCAACTGCTCGGCGCCTGCCAGCTCACAGGACAGGGAATCGCAGACCCGAATGGTCAGCGCGGGAGGCGGTGTTTCGCCCTCGCGCACCACATCAAAGTGAGCGTAAAAACTGGCGACCTCATAAATCTCGGCCTGACCAGTGCGCAAGACTTCGGCCAGGGCACGGATATGGGCGCCACTCAGGTGGCCGTACTCATCCTGGATCAAGTGCAGAAACTCGATCAACAGATCCCGGTTGCGCGGTAGCTCACCCAGCAAGGCCTGAACCTGCTCCAGTGCGGTATCGTCAACCTGGCGGCCTTTAGGCGTCTTGCGCCCTTTGCCTTTGCCGGATTTCCAAACGCCTTTACGGTCATCCAAAGGGGCCATGATGATCTCCAATTCGCAGGTGTCTTTTCTCAGCGCAATGCCATCAGCAATCTGTATCGTCAAATTTGAAAATTGAATGGCACGATAACGAAATCTTATCGCGAGAAACCGGCAACCAGTGCTTTCAGCGCCCGCACCGTGGTCAGCTCGGGGGTGCGGTCCAAAGTGGCGATACAAATAGGTCGCGCCTGAACCGGGTCGATCAGGTCCAGCACCCGGGTGCCGCCCAGATTTCCCAACGCATCAACCAAGGCCCGCGGTACAATCGTCGCGGCAGATCCAAGCCGGGCCATCACCATCGCAGCCATGAACCCATTGGCCTCTGACACGATGCGGGGTTTCAGCCCCAGGTCGCCAAAAACCCGGTCCAGAATTCGGCGGTTCTGCATCTGAGTGTCCAGCAGGCACAGGGGCAATTCTGCGGCCTCGGCCCAGCGGATATTGCCTTCAAAATCCGCCACCATGTGCTCAGGCGCCAGCAGTACATAGGTTTCATCGTACAGCGGCTGCAGCGTTACCATATCACGCCCCAAACTATCATCATAGGTGATGCCTGCGTCGATGGTTCCATCATAGAGCCGCCGCTGGATCGCCAGCGAGGTGGTGGATTCAATGCGCGGCAGGATTTTTGGATGAGAGCTCAGCAGCTGAACAACCAGCTGGGCGGCATAGGCCATCGCTGTCGGCACCACGCCCAGCACCAAAATCCCCGACACCTCTCCCCTGCTGGCGGCGATTTCCTGTTCCAGCGCTTTGACATCATCGAGAATTCCGCGGGTGCGGCGCAGGATCATCTGGCCCTCTTCGGTCAGGCCCTGAAACCGGTTGGCCCGCCGCACGATGGAAACCCCCAGTTTGTCTTCCATGTTGCGAATGCGCATGGAAAAGGCCGGTTGCGATATACCGCAGTCCTGCGCGGCTTTGGCAAAATGCTGGTGCCGCGCCAGAGCGGCCAGCAGCTGCAGGTCTTTCAACTCGATCATGGGGTCTCTCATCGCGCGGTGTTGAGGGGCATCTTGGCGCTGATGAGGCAAAATGAACAGGTGAAAGACTCCCTGGCCGCCGCCGGGGGCTGTCTGCCCCCGGACCCCCGAGGATATTTATGGCCAGATGAAGCCTCCCCGGGCACGCCTGCGATCCAGGTGCGATTTGACGATCCGGAATGGTTTGCTAATCTGACCTGGCAAGGAGCCCCCAGCATGACGCCATTGGCAGCCAAAACTGACCCCATCCCTTTTACCTCAGCCTTGATTATCGATGATCATCCGCTGTTCTGCGATGCGCTGGTGATGACCCTGCAATCGGTGGCCGGGCTGCAAGAGGTCTTTACCGCGCCCTGCCTGCAAGACGCGCTGCTACAGCTGCAGCACCAGCCGGACCTGATCCTGCTGGATCTGAACCTGCCGGATGTGCAGGGGCTGGAGGGGCTGACGCAATTGAAGCGGCTGAGCAAGGCTCCGGTATTGGTGATTTCATCCATGGCGGACAACCGGGTGATCAGTGCGGCCCTGCACGCAGGCGCCGCCGGGTTTATCCCCAAGCACAGCCAGCGCGAGGTGTTTCGGGCCGCAGTGGAGGGGCTGCGACGGGGCGAGCGTTTTGTGCCATCGGGGTATATCCTGCTACCAGCGGTCAAAGCCCCAACCGGCAGTGACGCGGCCGCAAGGGTGCGTAGCCTTACCCAGCAGCAGACACGCATTCTGCGGCTCATCTGCGAGGGCAAACTGAACAAGCAGATCGCCTATGACCTGACAATCGCGGAGACCACGGTCAAAGCGCATGTCACCGCCATCATGCGCAAACTGGGCGTTCACAGCCGCACTCAGGCGGTTCTTCGGGCCGGGGATGCCGGTTTCCACCAGGCCTTGCCCAACAGTGGCGGCGGCGCCTAGGGTAGCCTACCGGCATAGAGAACAGGGGCCATCCATTCTGCAACATCCCTTTAACACCGCGCCCAGGCTGATGCGAACAGCCCATGTCGATTGCCGTCACCCCAGCGCCGCCATGATGCTCTTTCATGGATTATCCCGCCCGCCGCTGAAGGCAGCCGATCCGCCAAATGCGGATTTGGAGCTGGTGGTGCTGTTTGTCTCGCCGCAGGGTGACATCGCGCGGATCGCGGCTGAGACCTGTCAGCTGTTTGCGCCGGTGCCGGTGATTGGCTGCACCACTGCCGGAGAGATTTCCCAGCACGGCTATGGCAAAGGCGGCATTGTTGCCATTGGCTTCCCCAAATCCCATTTCATCGCACGCTGCACCCTGATCCGGGATCTGGAGAGCGCCGAAGTGCAGCCCGCCCTGGACCAGATCATCCAGAACCGCAATCAGATGGCGCAGGATGCGCCGGACTGGAGCTCTGAATTTGCATTTCTGATGGTTGATGGATTGTCCCGCCGCGAGGATGCGCTGACCGGGCAACTGGCAGCGGGTCTGGGGCCAGTGCCATTGTTTGGTGGCTCGGCCGGAGATGGCGACGCTTTTGAGCGCACTTCGGTTCTGTTTGACGGCAGGGCGCATGACAATGCCGCAGTACTGGCTCAGATCCGGTCCAGCTGTCCGGTCAAGGTGTTCAAGACCGACAATCTGATCCCGACGGACACGCGCATGGTGGTCACTGCGGCGGAGCCCGGACAGCGGCGGGTGCATGAGATCAACGCCGAACCCGCCGCCCGCGAGCTGGCCCGGGTTCTGGGCAAGGACCCCGAGCAACTGTCCACCTTTACCTTTGCCGCCCACCCGCTGCTGGTGCGCCTGGGCGATCAACACCATGTGCGCGCCATCCAGCGGGTGGCACCAGACGGTGCATTGGTGTTCTTTTCGGCGATTGACGAGGGCGTGGTGCTGGCGCTGGCCGACCAACAAGACATGGTGAGCCATCTGGACCAGGAAATGCGCCAGCTGAGCACTCCGACGCCGCCCGATATGGTGCTGGCCTGTGACTGCCTGTTACGCCGCATCGACGCCGAGCAAAAGCAACAAGACTATGCGGTCTCTCGCCTCTTGTCCGCCAACCGGGTGTTTGGCTTTTCCACCTATGGCGAGCAGGTGAATTCGATGCATGTGAACCAGACCCTGACAGGCGTTGCAATCTATCCGCCAGAGATGCCACTGGGCAGGCCCAAAAACGGGCCCAAAAACGGGCTCAAAACATGAGCCACACCCTGATCATCGCCACCGACAGTCTGCAGCGGCAGAACCAGAAACTGCTGAAGATCGCCGAGGCGCTGATGCGCCGGGCCGAGCAGAGCCCCTCGGAATCGGGGCTGGCCTATGCCCAGTTCGAACGCGCCGCGCTGCTAGAGGAGGAGGTTCGCAATCGCACCTTTGATCTGGAACAGGCGCTGGACCAGCTGAACCTCACCCATAGCCAGCTGGCGCAGGCCAATGCCGCCACCGAAACGGCGCGGGCCGATCTGAGCAACGCAATTGAAACCATCCACGACGGCTTTGCGCTGTTCAATGCCAGTGACACCCTGGTGATGTGCAACAGCCGGTTTGGCAAATGGATGCGCGACGTCCACCCGCAGCTGCGACCGGGGCTCCGCTTTAAAACTTATGTTCAGCTGGTTTCGCGCAGTCACTTCCTGGCGCTGCCAAGCGGCGTATCGCCTGCGCAATGGGCCAAACGGCGGATGTCGCATCATCGCGAAAAACACGCGGTTTTCAACTCGCGCATTGCCGGGCAGCGCTGGCTACAGATCAGCGAGCAGCGTACCAGTGACGGCGGCACCGTGATCCTGCAGACCGATGTCACCGACATGATGCGGCTAGAACGGCGCGAGAGGGACCGGTTGCTGGACGATCAGGCCCGGCTGATCCGCGCCACTCTGGACCACCTGGATCAGGGGGTCTGCATCTTCGACACCCACAACCTGCTGGCGGGCAGCAACCAACGCGCCAGCGAGTTGCTGACCCTGCCGATGCACCATTTGACGATTGGTAGCCGGGCCGAGCGGCTGTACCAGTTTCTGCGCGACCACGGCCAGTTTCCCGATGCCAATTCTGCGACCCGGCTGCGCGCCTGGATGATCAGCAAGGACACGCGCGCGCCGCTGTCCTTTGAGGTGCTGATTGGTGCGCGTGCGCTGACCGCCTTTGCCCAGCAGATGCCCGACGGCGGGTTTGTCATATCGTTCACCGATATTACCACCGAACGCGCTGCGGCGCAGGCGCTGGTCGTGGCCAACGAGACGCTGGAACGCCGAGTGGCTGAACGCACTCTGGAGCTGGAGGCGGCTTTGAGCGATGCCGAGCGCGCCAATGCCTCCAAATCCCGCTTTGTCGCCGCCGCCAGCCATGATCTGATGCAGCCCCTGTCGGCGGCCAAACTCTATATGGCGTCTCTGGCCGAAGGCCTCCACACCCCGGAATTGCTTAGCCATCTGGACAAGGCGACCAATGCGCTGGCAGGCGTCGAAGACATTCTCGGGGCCCTGCTCGATATATCCAAACTGGACAGTGGCCAGGTGGCTGTTGAGCTGACAGATGTGGCGCTGGGGGACATGCTGGGCCAGCTGAGCGACGAGCTGGCACCACTGGCGGCGAAAAAGGGGCTCGACTTTCGCATCGTTCTGCCCGGCGCCACGGTGCGCAGCGACGCCACTTTCCTGCGCCGCATCCTGCAAAATCTGATCTCAAATGCGGTGCGCTATACCAGCAGCGGAAAAATATTAGTGGGGGCCCGGCGCTGCGGCAACGTGGTGCGAATCGAAGTGCATGATACCGGCCCCGGTATCCCCGCCGACCAGCACCAGCGCATTTTCGACGAATTTCACCGCCTCAACACCCCGTCGCGCCCAACCGAAGGTGTGGGACTGGGGCTGACCATCGTTAAGCGAGCCTGCGACTTGCTAGATCATCCGTTGCAGCTGCACTCGCAGCCCGGCCACACCATGTTTGCCGTGACTCTGCCGCTGTCAAACCCTCAGGTCGCGGTGGACCCCACCCCAACCAAGGGTCACGGCCAAGCCGATTTGCCATCAGCCATTGTGCTGCTGATCGAAAACGACAGCGGGTTGCGCAGCGCCCTGACCGTCGCGCTCGAGGCTTGGGGGCTGGACGTCTTTGCCTGTGCCAGCGCCCGCGAGGCGATGTCGCTGCTGCAAAAAGTGGACATCGCCCCGGATCTGGTGATTGCCGATTACCAGCTGGATGACGGTCTGCTGGGCAGCGATGCCATTGCCCAGCTCAGGCAACGACACGGGCCGCTGCCCGCTTGTCTGATCACCGCCAACCGGAATCCCGAGCTGGCCAGGCTGTGCAAAAGCATCGGTGCAGATCTGCTGCACAAGCCGATCAATCCATCCGACTTGCGCCTGCTGTTGCTCAGCCGCCTGCCAACAGACCAAGCCTGAAAAACTTATCGGGCTGCTGTCACCAGAAACTCGACCTTGAATTCGGGAAGCGCCAGCTTTGCTTCGCCACAGGCGCGCGCCGGGGTGTGTCCCTCTGGCACCCAGCTATCCCAGACCGCATTCATCTCCGAAAAATCCGCCATATCGGCCAGCCAGATGGTTGTCTGCAGAATGCGCGTCTTGTCCGAACCTGCTTCACCCAGCAATGTGTCGATCTTCTCCAGACAGCTGCGGGTTTGATCGGCAACGCTGTCTCCGGCGGTGCCAACTTGCCCCGCCAAATAGATCGTATCGCCATGCACAACAATCTGGCTCATCCGGGCCCCCACGTGTGTTCGCGTAATTTCAGACATTCTAATACCTTCCCTATGTTCACATCGAGAGCCGCCGACAGCGGCAACTCACATCGCCTTTTGATAAATCGCCACAGCGCCATAAGACAAGCGCAACGGTGAAAATTCAGCAAAAACAACCACACATCACCCCGACCGCCCAATTTCGATAAAAATGTGGAAGTTAATTTACGGTACTTTAATGCGGCTTTAAGCTCCAGCACCCAGATGTGACTCGTCCTCTTTCACTCAGAGGTATCTACACAAGGGAACGACCAATGAAATCGACTACACTTGCCGTCTTGGCAGTCATGCTGCCCGCGGTTGCAACTTCTGTATCCGCAAATGAATATGCGCCTGCGATGTCTGCCTACCTGGAAAATGAAATCCAGTCCTGGGCACATGCACCAATTCTGGTGGATGCCATCAACGCCCAGAACCTGCGGACCAGTGATTACGATCAGGGGATGATCGACCAACTGGACCTGACCTGGCGCGCGGAAATTGGGGCCGCATCAACGCCAACCATCACTCCGGTTCTGGACAATGCCGCAGCTGAGTTTCTGCGCAGCCAGGTGGTGGCCTCTGGCGGCCGTGTCACCGAAGTCTTCATCATGGATGCTCACGGCCTAAACGTAGCCGCGTCAAGTATGACCTCGGACATGTGGCAAGGCGATGAAGCCAAACACGCGCAGACCTACAGAGTTGGCCCCGACGCCGTTCACTTCGGGGACGTTGAATTGGATGAATCTACCCAAAGCTATCAGGGTCAGATTTCACTGACGATCACCGACCCGACAACGGGACAGGCGATTGGCGCGATGACCATCGGCATCGATGC
Organism: Parasedimentitalea psychrophila; assembly: GCF_030285785.1. Taxonomy (NCBI): domain Bacteria; kingdom Pseudomonadati; phylum Pseudomonadota; class Alphaproteobacteria; order Rhodobacterales; family Paracoccaceae; genus Parasedimentitalea; species Parasedimentitalea psychrophila. The sequence continues at coordinate 1,096,178 of NZ_CP127247.1, forward strand.
TGAATCCCTGATTTAAACTCGGTCAAATTCGCTAGGGCTGCAAACATATAAGGCATTCACATGAAATTTCGTAATCCACTTACTCCGGTGTTCAACGGTATGTCGGTTTTTATCAAATGTACTCTGTTGATAACCGCAACGACATTGATTGTGGCTGCAATCTTGATGTTTCAGTCCCAGCGCATGGTCAGCAAAGCCATTGAAGATGGCATTCTGGGCCTGGCGTCAGAAATCACCCAAGCCGCAGGCGCCCGCAATGGCGGCGCAATGCGGTTTGGCGATGCCAGCGGCGTGCAGGCTGCTCTGGATCGCATCCTGGACGAATCCAATGGTAGCGCTGTTTACGCCATCGCCACCAACAGCTCTAACGAGGTGATTGCAACCTCGGGCGCCGCTGACCAAGACGAGGCCAGTCAATTGGCAACGCTTGCCGCGGCCTCCTTTGCAACCGGGGCCGGTGAAACGACTGGCAACGGATATTACATCGCAATGCCTGCCACAGCAGGGGCCAAAGGCGACAGCATTGTCGGATCGGTCGCCATCATCTGGTCACCAGACCTGGCCTTTGCCGAGCTCGCCAAGGCCAAAATGATCACTTACCTGGTGGCCGGTGTGGCATTTCTGATCATGTGCGCCATTTCGACCTTGTTGCTGCGGGCCATTCTGTCGCGGCCGCTTCAGGAGGTCGGCACCCTGATCGACGAGATTGCCAATGGCACGTTAGATCAGGACCCGATCCACCTGGAACGTGGTGACGAAATCGGTGCCATTGCACGCACCGTCGAGAACCTGAAAGTCCAGCTGGCACAGGCCCGCGAAGTGGAGAATGATCGCGTTCACGCACAACAAGAGCAAAGCCGCGTGGTCGACACCCTGACCAGCGCTCTGCAACGGCTCTCCGAAGGGGATCTGACCCAAACGATCGACCGGGCTTTCACAGACGACTACGAAGTGCTGCGGGAAAACTACAACCGCACCATCAGTACCCTGGTTGGTATCATCGACTCGGTGATCGGCAACTCGGAAAAAATCCGTGGCAGTTCTGAAGAGATCAACCAATCGTCCAACGACCTCTCCCAACGCACCGAAAGTCAGGCGGCCACACTGGAACAGACCGCCGCCGCGCTGGATGAGCTGACGGCCAGCGTGAAATCTGCCGCCTCCGGTGCAAAAGAAGTTGAAAGCATCGTCGCCAGTGCCGGCACCACCGCAGAACAGAGCGGAATAGTCATGCGCGAAGCGGTAGATGCCATGTCGTTGATTGAAAAATCATCCGGAAAGATCTCGCAGATCATTTCGGTGATTGACGATATCTCGTTCCAAACCAACCTGCTGGCTCTCAACGCCGGGGTCGAGGCGGCACGGGCAGGCGAAGCAGGCCGTGGGTTTGCTGTGGTTGCCTCCGAAGTGCGGGCCTTGGCACAGCGGTCATCAGACGCGGCGCAGGAAATCAAACTGCTGATCAGCGACAGCTCTCAGCAGGTGAAGCACGGCGTCGAACTTGTTGGCCGCACCGGCGACGAGTTGCGCAAGATCATCGACAGCGTCGGCACCATTTCCAGTCACGTCATGGGGATCGCCTCAGGCGCCGAAGAACAGTCGGTCGCTCTGGCCGAAATTAACTCGGGTGTGTTGCAGCTGGACCAGGTGACACAGCACAACGCCGCCATGGTCGAAGAATCCACCGCCGCCAGCCAGTTGCTGCGCAATGACGCAAGCGAGCTGGCCCGTCAGGTATCGGTGTTCAAAACCGGTAATGACGACGGCACTATAGGGCGTTTTGAATCTGTCCCAACAGGGTCAATGGAGATCGCTGATTTCTCTGCCCATGAACCGGATTTTAACACCCCGGAACCGCGCCGCGTGTCCGGCTGGGAAGACTTCTAACCAACAGGCCGCGACCAACCGACCCTCAAGGACCAAAAAAGCACGGAGCCTCACAGCTCCGCGCTTTTTATCTGTGTGCCCTGAAAGACACAGCTCAGTTGATCGGCTTATCAAGCGGTTTGCGTCTAATCAGAGGTCTGACGCCCTGTAGAAATCTGCGCCGGCAAGTTCTGGATCCCACACGGGCCTGATTTATGAAGAACATAACAGAGGTGGTCCTATTTTTTCGACCCGTTTGCAGCCTGTTTAAAGGGGATCCGGGTTTCATTTAGGCGGCCAATCTCATGGGTGTCTTTTGGGTCTCATAAGCCTCGTTCGGCGTAAATGTCCCATGGGGCAAATGGGCGCGTTCGGTGCTATAGCAATCATGAGAGCGGGTCAGCGACCCTTGCCATCCATGCACGGCCTGGCAGCGCATGTTTACATGCGTGAGAGGAGAACCTGATTTGGCTGGTCAATCGTCAGACCCCGAAGAAGGTAAGGGTAAATCTTGTGCTGGAGGTCCTTTTTACTGGTGCTTGGCGCCTGATGGATTGGAACCAAAACCATAAGACGCAAAGGACGTCGCCCCCCCTTTCATGGTTTGCTTGCAAACCACTGCCGGGCTGCGGGACGAATGGCTCTTTCTCTTGGTCATTTCGGATCATCTCTCTCACAAGGTGATCCACTTCAACCACTGGTCCGAATTCCCGCGACCACCTCTCTATTCAATACAGGCAAGCCTCTACGAAATACGACGAAACGGATATTTGAATAAATCAGCTATAGTTCAAAACGAATACTTGAGATATAGTGAGCGTATATTTTAGCCAGAAATTGTGTTTTTGAAAGAGATCTGAGGATGAATTTCAACGTCGTTCTGCCCGTCTACAACGGTGGCGCAAAGATTGAGCGCACCCTCTCCAGCATCCTGTTGCAAAACAGTGTGTTAGCGGGAAAGGACACTGTGCAATGCATTGTGGTGGATGGCGCATCGATTGATGACACGGTTCAAAGAGCGCGTTCGTTCAACGACCCGCGGATCAAGATCATCAGCGAAGCAGACGAAGGCATGTATGAAGCGCTCGCAAAGGGGCTCGACGGTACGATGCAAGATGTTACCTGCTACCTAAGCGCTGGGGAGCTGTTTGATCCATCAGCCTTTGAAATTGTCTCCCATGTGTTACAGAGCCACTCAGAGGTTTCATGGCTCACTGGGCGTGCGATAACCAGAAACGCCGACCTGCATATCATCACCTCAGAGCTTCCCCGGCCCTTCCTTCGAAATTTAATTGATTGTGGCATGTATGGGACGCGCCTGACGGTGATACAGCAAGAAAGCACGTTCTGGCGTTCAGATCTTACACAGCATTTTGATCTGGAGAAACTAAAGACCCTGAAGCTGGCAGGTGACTACTATCTGTGGCGGTGCCTTGCCCAGCACTACGAATTGTATGTGGTTAACGCCCACTTAGGAAGTTTCACAAACGAGCCGGGGCAGCTTTCTCAAACCGTTCCTGGTGCGTACAGAAGAGAGCTGCGGTCGATACGTCGGCGCCCAAAACTAACCGAACGGTTCAGCGCGCTTATTATGCGGCAGTGGGCAAAGCGCGTTTGCCCAAGTGAAACGTCAATACGCACAATAAATTTTGATCACCAAAAAAGGTCTTGGGAACTCAGCCGTTGAAGCTAAGGGGGTGCGAAGACATCACGGTTCACGCCAAAATGGCGGAGCATTATTGCCCGGGTTTTTACAATATTTGGCTCATCCATCGGTGCGGCAACAGCGCTTAACCATCCACCCCGCTTGCAACCCGATCTTTTCGCAAAAGCGAAAGCTCAATAAACGGCAGCACCATCCGTCCCAAAATGCTCACTCAGGGTAGAATGTTGTTGGGATGCAAGCACCCTCCATCATGTTCAGACCCGACACGGTTCAGATCCATCGTCTTCTTGAGCAATGCCTTGCGTGTACTGAGTAGCGCTCTGAGACCATGGGCCTCTCGGCTTTTCATGTGGACCGGGCTGAACCAACCAGTGCGCAGAACATGCGCAATATCTTTGGCATCATTTTTGTCGGTCCTGTTTCGCATCGCAGACAGGGCTGCGTTTACCTGACGCGCCTCCATGCAAACCACATCAAAACCTGCGGCCTGCAGTCCAAAGTAAAGGTGTTGGCTCATCGTACCAGCTTCCAAATCGATGCGGTCTATCGGAAACTCAAAATCAGAGAGGTACGCTGCAATGTCATCGACCTCGCAAGCCAGCTCGCGTTCGAGAACGACCTTGCCCTTCGTATCAACAACGCAAAGCGCGCACGACCGAAGTGACACATCAAGTCCAACAAAGTAGTCCATCATCTCTCTCCCTTGTTCACGGCTATCTTGTGATCATACCGGGAGCTCGACCTCAAAACAGAGGTAGCCCAATTACGCATGCTACCTGCGCATAGCCAACATTGGACCTGTCCCGCTTTCGTTCCGCCCCTTGTGCTCATTTAGGCGGCGATCTTTTCAAAAGCCAAGGGACTTTTCCAGCCTAATGCCGAGTGTCTCCGGCGGGGATTATAGAACCCATTAATGTACTCGAAGATGGCGATCTCAGCAGCCCTGCGGGTTTGCCAAGAGTGCCGCCAGATCAATTCCGCTTTGATGGTTTTGAAGAAGGTTTCCATTGCGGCGTTATCATAGCAATTACCCTTGCCGCTCATGGATACCTTGAAGCCATACCGGCGCAGGATTTTCTGGTAATCCTGCGAGCAATATTGGCTGCCCCTATCAGAATGATGGATGCATCCTTTGGGCGGCCTGCGCAGGGTTATGGCCATGTTCAGCGCCCGTATGGCCAGATCGCGCTTCATCCGGTTGCTGACAGCCCAACCGACCACGCGCCTGGAGTACAGGTCCAGAACCACGGCCAGATAGAGCCAGCCCTCGCGGGTCCAGATGTAGCTGATATCAACAACCCATTTTTGATTGGGTCGATCTGCTGAGAAGTTCCGGTTCAGCAGGTTTGGCGTGATGTTGAACTTGTGATTGCTGTCCGTTGTGGCCTTGTACTTACGGGTTCTGACAACAGATATGCCGTTCTGGCGCATCAATCGGCCGACACGGCGGTGACCAATATCCAGACCAAGCTCTTTCAGTTCTTCGACCATTCTCGGTCGGCCGTAGCTCTGCAAACTCAGGCGGTGCTGCTCCCGGATGTGGGCCAACAGAACCATATCCCCACGTTGACGCTGGCAGGCAGGGCGTTTGCGCCAGGCTCGGTAGCCACGTGGGGTGACATCCACAATCCGGCAAAGTCGCTCTGTGGGAATGCTATTGCGGTGCTTTTCAACAAATGAAAACCTCATTTGCTTTGGTCCGCAAAGAAGATTGTTGCTTTTTTTAGCAGCTCCCTCTCCTCACGTAGAAGGCGGTTTTCCCGGCGAAGGCGCTCGTTCTCATTGGCCAGTTCCTGATCCTCTTTCGAAACAACGTCCGCGTCACGATAGGTTCTGATCCACTTGCACAGGGTGGACATACCAACCCCAAGATCGGAGGACGCCTGTCGGCGGGTCAGCCCGCTGGTCAGTGCGATCCGCACTGCGTCGCGTTTGAATTCTTCGGATGGTCGTGGTGCCATGGTGTATCTCCTTTGGGGCAGAATATGCTCTCAAAGGGGCGGAACAATACCGTGACAGGTCCAAACGGCCCTAACCTGACCGACGTTCAGACGTCCTTGCGAATGCTGCGGCGCGGCTCGTTCAAGCTGCCATTGATGCCCTGCGCAGCAAACAGTGACGTTACCGTTGGTACTAAGAGAGAAGCGTCTGGGCTTGGTCTCTTTGCAGTGATGTGCCACCGCAAGCCGCTATTCCTCTGTCGATTGGCCCGGTCCGTCTATCCGGCAGACATCGGTCAACGACGCAGCATTCTACAGCCTGGGCTCTTATACGCGATCTGAGCAGCTCGGCGGTCAATGACCAGAATTTTTCCATTTGGCCGGGGCCACGTAAACGATGCTATCATCAACACTGACCATCACATCGCCGTCCTGAATATTAACCTGCAGCTTCATCGAGCGACTTGCTAGGTTTCCCAGTTCGCGGGTGTCCGTCTCTGAAAAATTGACAACCTTTAGGTTATCAAACCGAGTGGTGCTGTTTTTGATCTTCTCCCACCACATCTCAGCCGTCCTGCCGCCGTAACAATAGACAATCACCTCGTTGGATTTGCCACAGGATTGACGAACAATCTTCTCGCTCGGAAGTCCCAACGCCACCCACAACTCAAGCTCTCCACTCAGGCTTTTCTGCCAAATGTCTGGCTCGTCATCCGTTGAAAGGCCCTTCGTGAGTTCCAATTTCTCATGGGCATTCAGCGCAAAAGCGAGAAGACGTACCATCAGCCGTTCGTCCGTCTCCGACGGATGTTTGGCTACGGTCAGTTTGTGGGTCTCATAGTAGTGACGATCCATATCGGAGACGGAAAGTTCAACTTTATAAATGGTGGCTTTTTGCGCCATGATTTTTCCCACAATTGCGAAGATATGGATGACTAATGCGTCTGGTGACTTTGTGAAAGTAGATAAAAAAAGGGCCCGAAAACAGGGGGCAAAATGGGTGTTGCCAAGTTGTTTGACTTGTCGAGGTAGGATAGTTGGTCCGTACCGCTGATGACCACTATAGTCATCACCTCAAACCACATGTCTGCATCAACACGGACATTCTGATCATCACCGCTTTGTGTCCGAGTTGAAAACTTTGCAACGAGTATTTCCTGCACAAAGCAGTCATCAATGCAGATTGCAGCAAATGTCGGCAATCCGCCCTAATGAGCGGCTTTTTCAAAGAATTGCTGTGTCTGACGTCAGCGCCTATGGGTCCAAATAGCGGTATTTGATAAGAGAGTGTTCTTGGCTCATCGTGATCAAATGATCCATGCTTTGTGCGAAGGCGGTCCTGCTCGCGCCAGTTGCCACCAACAAGGGTGCCTGTCGTCCGGCGATATGGATGCCGCCGTCCTCGGCAATTTTGGCATCCAATGCCTTCAGGCGGTTTTTGAATTTGGCCAGATCATGACGCAGCCAGATGGATCGCACACCGGATGACACCCCCAACTTACATAGTTCATTGGAGGTGCGGGCCTGGCCATAGGCCGGGAAGTCGGCGGCATTTTTAATGACCGCTTCCTCGGTCGCCTAATCTATGCGATTTGCCAGGGTGGGTTTGCGCCGGGTGCGTTCAAACAGCGCCTCGACACCACCTCCCTCGACCACCGATTTGTAGCGGTAAAAGGTGTCGCGTGAAATGCCCATCACCTGGCAGGCTTTGGATACGTTGCCTCCGAGGTTAGGCTTGCATCTTAAGGGCTGAAAAAGCTTGTGTTTCAAAAGCCTCTAACCCAGCGCCATCTTGCGCACCCTCAACCCGTTTGATCCAGGCTTTGACTGTAGGGGTCTCAGGTATGAGATGTGGTGCCCACTGAAACGCAGAGGCCATGATGATATCCGCGATCGTCAGCTTATCACCGACAAGGAAAGGTTTGTCGCCCAAGCCAGACATAATCTGCTCACTAACCTCGGCCATTGTGCGGAAGGTGCTTTTGAGAATTGGATGATCCAGTTTCGCAAAATGTACCACCATTGCAGGCTCCAGAACGCCACAATAGTAGCTCATCCAGGACAGGAAAGAACCGCGTCCCGCATCACCAGGTTTGATGCTGAAGGGGTGTCCAAAAATCTCGTCAAGATACATCATGATGGCTGCGCTTTCGCGAATGGTATCGCCTTCATCGGTCACCAAGAACGGCACCTTACCTTCGGGGTGGGCGTTGTTTGGATCTCTGCGACCGCTGCCATCGTTTTTGACGATATCAACAATGACCACTTTGACCTGATCGAGTTTCCCCATCAGCATGAGCTGGGAAATGACCCGAGAGGATCGTGTGTGCGGAGAATGATAAAGAGTTGGCATTTCAAGAGGCCTTTCAAAAACCTGACTGTTGTTGGTGGAGCACCTATGCCACTAAGATACTGCCAATTTCTGTCAGGATGTTTTGCGTAGAGTACCCCATGGCCAAATCAGATCGCCTTTTTCGCCTACTCCATCTTATTCGGGGACTTACTCCTCCGGTGACTGCTGCACGGCTGGCAGCTGCCATGGAGGTCTCCGCGCGCACTATCTATCGTGACATCGACAGCCTACGGGCAGCAGGTGCGCGGATCGATGGCGAAGCAGGACTTGGCTATACCATGATCGAAGATCCTGCATTGCCGCCGCAGACGTTTACGCAAATTGAGATCGAAGCGCTCACTCTTGGTTTGTCAGACGTCAGCCAACGCGGGGACGTTGACTTGGCACTGGCCGCTAGGGATGCGTTGACCAAAATTCTTGCGACTTTGCCAGAACGCCAACAGCGCCAGGCTATGCATGCCGTAAACCTTGTACACCGGTTTAGCATTCCTGTGGCTCCCACGATTGATATGACGCTATTGCGCGAGGCGATGTGGACTGAAGAGGCGCTTGATATTGGCTACAAAGACCGAGACGATATCTCTACTCAACGGCGCATCTTTCCCTTGGCCATTGCGTACCACGACAGGGCTGTGATGCTATTGGCATGGTGTTGCCTGCGCGCAGATTTCCGTATGTTTCACGTCACTCGAATTGAAGGCTATGCGCAAAGTGGTGAAAGCTTTCGTCCCCGGCGCGTATCTTTATTACGGGACTATATAGCGGCTCTCAAGGCGCGGAAAATGCGCAGAATGCCCTCAAAATACTGACTTTTTGATTTTGGGTTTCACCCATGTTGCCGTGAAGGTCCGCTATCATTGCACTGGGTATTTGCACTACGACCACCTCTCATCTTCCCGTGAAATTCCCGAAAATCCGAGCTTTCACACAGCCTCGACCGAAAGCAACCGTTATGGGAGAGGGAAATGTTCCGAATGCTGCACCAGCACATTTCGGCACTCCCCCCTCTGTTCTGGAAGGCGCAACTCGACGCAAACGCGTAACTACGAAAGAAAGCTGAAAATGCCAGATTGAATTTGTCCTGATGCAGTGCGTTTTTTAGGCGATTAAGTGCCAACATAATTCGCATTCTGCGTCTCAACACAGCCCATGAATTGGCTTGGCAACCATGGACGCTGACCGAAGCTGCGAAGCTTCGGCCATGGGTAGTCATTCAGCACTCTGCAACCGAGGCGTCACGTTCGGTCAGCCATCCCGGCGGCCAGACAGGAAATGGCTAACAGGCTTCATTTTGTGCACGACAAAGAGACGCTAAAGCGCGCTGTCCATTATTGAGCTAAGGCGGCGAACAAATTCCGCCGGATCAGAGGGCGCTTCGCCATCTGAAATCCGCGCCTGATCCAACAACAAGTGAGCGGCATCCTGTAGCAGTGCATCTGATGCAGCCTCATCGCCTTTTGCACGTTCGGCTAGCTTTTTAACAACCCTGTGGCCCGGGTTTAATTCCAGAACCCGTGGCATGCCATCCGTCAACTGGCCGTGTTGTTTCAGCAGCCTTTCCAGATTGACGTCCATATCCCCATCGTCAGCGATAAGGCACACAGGGCTATCAGTTAGCCGCTTGGAAGGACGCACATCTTTGACCAAATCACCGAGTTCCAGCTTTATTGCTGCAATTAGATTATCGAGCTCGGGTGACTCGGCATCATCTTTGTCGTCGGCAGCATCTGCATCGCCACTGATTTTGTCTAGATCAGTTGCTCCGCGGGTTACAGATTTGAAGGTCTTGCCCTCAAATTCAGTAATGTGTTGAAGCCAGAACTCATCGACATGGTCTGCCAGCAACAGCACTTCTACGCCCTTGGCCTTAAAGCCTTCCAGATGTGGTGACTGCGATATCTTTTTCGCATCGTCACCCGCCATGTAGTAAATCGCGTCCTGGCCCTCTTTGCAGCGACCCACGTAATCCGAAAGGCTGGTCAGCTCACCATTATGGGTTGAAGAGAAACGACAAATCTCGAGAAGCCGATCCCGCAAGCCAGGATCTTCGATCAGGCCTTCCTTTAATACCGCGCCAAAATTCTCCCAAAAGTTGGTATATTCTTCTGGGGCTTTGTTGGCTTTTTTCTTGAGCGCTCCGATCACCTTCTTGCTGAGCGCTGTCTTGATCTTCGCAAGCTTCGGGTCTGATTGGAGCATCTCGCGGGATACATTCAAAGTGAGATCTTGTGAGTCAACAACCCCGCGAAGGAACCGCAAATATGCCGGAACAAGGTCTTTGGTATTTTCCGAGATAAACACCCGGTTCACATAGAGCTTCACATGGCTTTTGCGTTCAGCATCGTACAAATCCATTGGGGCCGTCGACGGCACGTATAGAAGGCTGGTGTGGCTGACTGAGCCTTCGACATGGCTATGCAAGGTAAGCCAAGGCTTATCAAAGGCATGCGATGTGTGATGATAAAACTCTGTGTGCTGCTCTTCGGTTACATCCTTCGGAGCACGGGTCCAAATGGCAGAGGCCGAATTCAGTGTTTCCCCACCAAGCATCACCGGGAAACTAATGTGATCAGAGTAGGTTTTGATAATATGGCGAACGCGGACTTCTTCGAGGAACTCTTTCGCGTCCTTTTTCAGGTGTAGCACCACAGTCGTGCCGCATGTGCCCCTGTCACCGGGCTCAATTGTAAATTCGCCTTTTCCATCCGATGTCCACTGCCAGCTCGTGTCTTCGCCAGCTTTTCGCGTCATAACTTCGACGTTGTCGGCAACCATGAATGCAGAATAGAAACCAACACCAAACTGGCCAATGAGACCCATTTCTCCCTTTTCGCCGTCCTTCAAGGCGTTGAGAAAAGCCCCCGTACCTGACTTCGCGATTGTTCCGAGCGTTTCAAGTAGGTCATCGTGGTTCATCCCAATTCCATTGTCCGAAACGGATAGGGTTTTGGCTTTCGTGTCTATCTCAAGCGAAACTGAAAACTTATCAGAACCGTCAGTTAACGACGAATCCGTGAGGGCCTCGTAGCGAAGCTTATCACAAGCATCAGACGCGTTTGACACGAGCTCTCTAAGGAAGATTTCGCGGTTCGAGTATAGCGATCCGGCGACAATATCGAGTAATTGGCCAACCTCAGTTTGAAAGGAAAATGTCTCTTTAACGCCGGTATCAGTCACAGATAAAGCCCCTGGTTTTCTTGCGGAAAGTGGTCGAGTTCGTGCGCCAATCTAGGGAAGGGAAACAGGTGTTTCAACCTCACGTTTCTAACATGGATCAACGGGTGTCAGACTGCCTATCAATCGTCGAGAACAAAAGGCCAGCCCAGCCACAACCAGAATAGCCCTAAAGTTCCCACTAAAAGTATTCTCTTGAAAACCGCGTCGGAGCCACTTTAGTTTGATGGTCTCAGGATTATCCGCGCTCGCAAAACACTGTTTAGCGATGTTCGCGAACCCTAGTAGAACAAGGGTTCGCGAAGTTTTGGGTGTTTTATGCCTGTAAAAACCGGCCTAACTCACCCATTTGGGCAATTTATGGTTGGTTTAACAACAGTATCAAACGCCGCCCTAGCCGCATTTGGAGTGACCGCAGCTGCGGCAGGTCATGCAGCCTTCAACCATCTGCAGGCCGTACTGACCGCAGCTGGGGCAGGCTTTGCCACGCGGCGTGCCTAAGTTCACCACCTCGGCGGTGGGATCCGTCTTCAACCCCATGCCTTCGCCTTCGATAAAGCCGGTATTGATCATATGGGTCTCGATCACGCCGCCAATGGCCGCCAGGATCGAGGGGATATATTTCCCCTTAACCCAGGCGCCGCCACGCGGATCAAACACCGCCATCAGCTCCTCGACCACAAAGGACACATCACCGCCGCGACGGAACACCGCCGAAATCATCCGGGTCAATGCCAGCGTCCAGGCGTAATGCTCCATATTTTTGGAGTTGATGAAGACCTCAAACGGGCGTCGATGACCGTTCAGAATGATGTCGTTGATGGTCAGATAGATCGCATGTTCGCTGTCAGGCCACTTCAGCTTGTAGGTATGACCCTCCAGGCTCTGCGGCCGGTCCAGCGGTTCCGACATATAGACCACCTCGGCGCCATTGCTGACCTGTGGCGCATCTGCGGTTTCACCGGGGGCTTGATCCGAGCTTTCGCTGACCGTCAGAACCGAACCGGTGACCTCGTTGGGACGGTAGGTGGTGCAGCCTTTGCAGCCCTGATCCCAGGCCAGCATATAGACCTCTTTGAAGTCGTCAAAGCTGATGTCTTCGGGGCAGTTGATGGTCTTCGAGATCGAGCTGTCGACCCATTTCTGCGCCGCCGCCTGCATTTTCACATGTTCAGAGGGCGCCAGCGTTTGCGCGTTGACGAAATAGTCAGGCAGCTCTTTGTCGCCAAACTTGTCGCGCCACATCTGCACCGCATAATCGACCACTTCCTCTTCGCTGCGGCTGCCGTCTTTTTGCAGCACCTTGCGGGTATAGGCATAGGCAAACACCGGCTCGATGCCTGAACTGACATTGCCCGCGTACAGCGAAATGGTGCCGGTGGGCGCGATCGAGGTCAGCAGCGCATTGCGGATACCGTGGCTGCGCACAGCCTCACGCACATCGTCGTCCATCGCCATCATGGTGCCAGAGGCCAGATAGGGCTCGGCGTCAAACAGCGGGAAGGCGCCTTTTTCCTTAGCCAGATCCACCGAGGCCAGATAGGCGGCGCGGGCGATCGCTTTCAGCCAGGCTTCGGTTTGACGCGCCGCCGCGTCCGAGCCATAGCGCAGCCCAACCATCAGCAGCGCATCGGCCAGCCCGGTGACCCCCAGCCCGATACGGCGCTTGGCCAGCGCCTCGGCCTGTTGTTCGGGCAATGGGAAATTCGAGGCATCCACCACATTGTCCATCATCCGCACCGCGGTGGCGACCAGATCGGTCATCACGGCTTCGTCCATCTCGGCCCCAGCCTCAAACGGTTTGGTGACCAGACGCGCCATATTGATCGAGCCCAGCAGGCAGGCGCCATAAGGCGGCAGTGGCTGCTCACCGCAGGGGTTGGTGGCCGAGATCGTCTCGATGTAGTTCAGGTTGTTGGCGGTGTTGATCCGGTCGATGAAAATCACCCCCGGCTCGGCAAAATCATAGGTGGCCTGCATGATTGTGTTCCACAGATCCAGCGCCTGCACGGTGTGATAGACCTTGCCACCGAACACCAGATCCCACGAGCCATCCGCCTTGACCGCATCCATGAAATCATCGGTGATCAGCACCGACATGTTGAACATGCGCAAGCGGGCGGCATCGGATTTGGCCGAAATGAAATCCTTAATATCCGGGTGATCGCAGCGCATGGTCGCCATCATCGCACCGCGCCGCGAGCCGGCCGACATGATGGTACGGCACATCGAATCCCAGACATCCATGAACGACAGCGGCCCCGAGGCATCCGCAGCCACCCCTTTGACATCGGCGCCACGTGGCCGCACGGTCGAGAAGTCATAGCCAATGCCACCGCCCTGCTGCATGGTCAGCGCCGCCTCTTTCAGCATGTCGAAAATACCGGACATGCTGTCAGGGATGGTGCCCATCACAAAGCAGTTGAACAATGTGACCTTGCGCGCGGTCCCCGCACCGGCGGTGATCCGGCCGGCCGGTAGGTATTTGAAGTCTTCCAGCGCTGCGTAGAACGTGTCCTCCCAAGCTGCCGGGTCTTTCTCCACCTTGGCCAGATCGCGGGCGATACGGCGCCAGCTGTCTTCGACGGTGGCATCAATGGGGGTACCATCGGCCTCCTTGAAGCGGTACTTCATATCCCAGATCTGTGCGGCGATGGGGGCAGCAAAGCGGCTCATTAAGCGAATCCTTTAGGCTTGAGAAGCGGTCTCGATAAACAGGCAGGCCGCGAGTCTCAACGTAAAATCGTCCTGAGTCCCGCGAATTTCTGCGCAGCGTACCACAATACCTTGTTGCTGCCCAGATAATGACTACAATATGCTGATGACCCTATGGACGACTCTGTGGATTACCGGTGGATAACTTTACAAATCTGATCAAACTTTCCGTTGGCTCGGAAAATGTCGAAACCCTGATCGACTGGCAAGAGATGCGCCGCGCACAATCTGCGGATGGGTTGGCGCGTCACGTTACCCGTATGTGGCCCAAACGTGAGGCGGAAATCGTGGCCGGTGGGTCAATCTACTGGGTGATCAAAGGCGCGGTTCAATGTCGCCAAAAGATCCTGCGATTTGATGAGGTGATTGGCGAGGATGGCATTCGCCGCTGCGCCTTTGTACTCGACCCGGTGATTCACCGTACCCACAACGCACTGCGTCGCCCGTTTCAGGGCTGGCGCTATCTCAAACCCGAAGACAGCCCGCCTGACCTGCGTGAGGGGCTGACCAGTGATGACGCGCTGCCACCCGAGATGAACCAGGCGCTGGCAGAAATCGGCGTCATCTGATCTCGGCGGTCACCGGAAAATTCAAATTTTCCGGCCCGGAATTTTTGAAAATTCCGGCCACAGTTAAGATCATGGTGAAATCAGACCCCGCCGTGCAGCAGGGCCAGCATCTGCTTCAATGCAAGCTTTTCCTCGGCGGACATGGCTGCGGTGCGGCTGCGCCACAGGGTTGCCTGTGATTTCAGCACCGGTCCGGCGCTCAAGATCTTCAGGTGATTGGCGCGCAGGGTTTCCCCGGTCGAGGTGATATCCGCCACCATTTCCGCAGTCTCGTTCTTGACCGTGCCTTCGGTTGCCCCCTGACTGTCGACCAGCTGATAATCAGCGACGCCGCCATCGGTGAGGAATTCACGCACCAGCCGGTGATATTTGGTGGCGATCCGCAACCGGTGACCATGCCGGGCGCGAAAGGCCGCCGCCACCGCATCCAGATCATCCAGTGTGTCGACGTCGATCCAAGACTTCGGCACCGCCAGGATCAGATCCGCCTGACCGAATCCCATCACCTCGATCTGCTGCACCTGCTGTTCCCAGCGCGGCAGCTTCTCATACACCAGATCGGTACCGGTGACGCCAAGATGAATGCGACCCGCCGCCAGCTCTCGCGGAATCTCACCTGCCGACAGCAGAACCAGCTCGACCCCGTCCACACCGTCGACCTGACCGGCATATTCCCGATCTGACCCGGTACGCGACAGTGTCACACCGCGTTTTTCAAACCAGCTAAAGGTCTTTTCCATCAGCCGCCCCTTGGACGGCACTCCCAGCTTGAGGCTCATGACGACGCCTTCTCCAACATTAACATCAGGTCCGGGCGCAACACGGCGCCCACGGCGGGGATCTCCGCCCCCTGCCCCAATTGCCGGGTCAGCGCATCATAGCGCCCGCCGCTGGCAATTGGCGGCAGGTCCGGGCGTGTCTCGGCGTAAAAGCCAAACACAAACCCGTCATAATATTCCATCGACGTGCGGCCATATGAAACCTCAAAGTCGAGATGCTGGACATCGACGCCGCGCGCCGCCAAAGCCACTGATCGCGCCTCCAGCCGGTCCAATGCTGCAGAAATCGACGGCAGGTCAACCGCAATATCGCGCATCTGTTCCAGCGCGTAGGGCACGGTTTCGCGCACCGCCATCAGCGTTTCCAGTGCCAGCAATTCATTCTCGGCAATCGGTGGCGCCACGGCATCCTCGCGCAGCGCTGCAATACGCTCGTCAATCTCGGCGCGGCTGCGTTTGCCGATCTCGACGTCGGCGTCGGTCAAGACGCCCTCGGTCGACAGTAGCGCCTGACGCGATTGAGGCACCGGCACCCGGTGCGCGAACCGATCCAGCAGCGCCCGAAACCGCCGTGGCCGCCAGATGTGACGCATCAGGGCCGCCTTGCGCCGCGCGGTGGTCTTCAACCCCTCGACGGCTGCCATCAGAATGCCGATATCGCCGGTCGCCGCGCGCAGTCCCAGACCGGCGACGCTATTGGCCATCAGCGCAAACACCTCGGCGTCCGCCGCTGCGGAATTATCGCGATCAAAGATCTCATAGCCGACCTGGACATATTCATTGGCACGGTCAGGATCATGCTCCTGGCGCCGGAACACCTCGCCTGCATAGGTATAACGCGCCGGTTCAGCCCCGTCGCGCATATGCATCTGCACCACTGGTACGGTGAAATCCGGCCGCAGCATCTGTTCGCCGCGCAGCCCGTCCGAGGTCACATAGGCCCGCGCCCGAATGTCCTCACCGTAGAGGTCCAGCAGCAAGCCGGCAGGCTGCAGCAATGGCGGATCCACCACCAGCGCCCCCGCATTTTCGAAATCAGCCAGCAACTGCGCGGCGCGCAGGCGGATATCAGAACGATCTGGCATCTCTCATCCCTGTCCGTCGAGGATTTCACGCACCCGTGCGACCAGTTGATCGCGCGGCACTTCGAACTGGCTGGGACGGGCTTTCCATTCCTCCAGCGTTGCATTTTCAGCAATCTTGGCGCCCAGGATCAGGTCTTTGATCTGCACCACACCCTTGTCCTTTTCGTCGCCACCCTCAATCACCGCAATCGGCGAGTTCCGCTTGTCCGCATATTTCAGCTGATTGCCAAAATTCTTGGGGTTGCCCAGATAGACCTCGGCGCGAATGCCGGCATTGCGCAGCTCGGCCACCATCGCCTGATAATCCGCCATCCGCGTCTTATCCATCACCGTCACCACCACCGGACCTGATACTTCAGCGGTGATCCGGCCCTTTTCACGCAGCGCCGCCAGCAGCCGGTCAACCCCAATCGAGACCCCGGTGGCTGGCACTTCCTGGCCGGTAAAGCGTTTGACCAGATCGTCATAACGCCCGCCGCCTGCAACCGAACCAAACTGCCGCTTGCGGCCCTTGTCGTCGAGGATCTCAAAGGTCAGTTCAGCCTCGTAAACCGGGCCGGTGTAATAGCCCAGGCCCCGCACAACAGACGGATCAATCTCGATCCGGTCCGGTCCATAGCCACCCGCCGCCAGCAATTCGCCAATCTGTTCCAGCTCGGCAATGCCCTCGGCCCCGACCTTGCTGTCGCCAACCGCAGCCCGCAGATTGGCCAGAGTGCCCGCCGCATCCGCCGCTTTCGAGGTCAGAAAGGCAATCACCGGCTCGGCTTGCTCATCAGATAGGCCAACCCCATCGATATAGGCACCAGAGGCATCCAGCCGCCCCTTGGTCAGCAACTGGCGCACACCGGCCTCGCCCACCTTGTCGAACTTGTCGATGGTGCGCAGCACATTGTCACGCGCCCCGTCGCCCTCAGCCAGGCCCATGGCCTCCAGCACGCCGTTCAGAACCTTGCGGTTGTTGACCCGCACCAGATAGTCGCCGCGCGCAATGCCGACGGCCTCCAGTGTGTCCGACAGCATCGCACAAATTTCAGCATCCGCCGCCATCGAGGCCGATCCAACCGTATCCGCATCACACTGATAGAACTGACGATAGCGCCCCGGTCCCGGCTTTTCATTGCGCCACACCGGCCCCATCGCATAGCGACGATAGGGGATCGGCAGATCATTGCGGTGCTGCGCATAGACCCGCGCCAGCGGCGCTGTCAGATCATAGCGCAGCGCCAGCCAGTCGCCATTATTTTTCTCGTCGAATTCCTGCCAGGCAAACACCCCCTCATTGGGGCGGTCCACATCCGGCAGGAACTTACCCAGCGCCTCAACCGTTTCAACGCCAGCACTTTCCAGCGCCTCAAAGCCATAGTGATGGTAGACCCCGGCAATCGCCTGCAGCATTTCGGTGCGCTGAGTGACCTCAGCCCCAAAATAGTCGCGAAACCCCTTCGGCGTCTGGGCCTTGGGGCGTGGGGCTTTCTTTTGCTTGGCCATGGGTCATGGTCCCTCTGGATGTGTTGTCGCGCGGGGTTTAGCCGATGCGTGGTACAGGAGCAAGGTATTGGCGGCCGCGTTCCCACGCCACGGACCAGATCCATTTTTCATCTGGCCTTAAATATCCCCGCCGGAGGCCTGCCGGTTTTGCCAAAAACCTGCAATCTTCTGGGCGCGACCATGGACCACCCCAATCCAACGCCCTATGACAGCCTCAACGCCCGTAGGAGAGCCCGATGCAAAACCTCGAAGAACAAATCGCCCACCTGACCCGCACGGTCGAAGACATCAGCGACGTGATGGCGCGCCAGCAGACTGAGATTGCCACCCTAACCCGCCGGGTACAGATGCTAATGGAGCGTGAGGCGGGCCGGGAAGAAAGCGGCGGCGGCAGCGCCACCTTTGGCAATGAACGCCCACCGCATTATTAACTCCGCTAAGGTATAGAACAGCTTGCCATCCTGAATTGCAGAAAGTTGCGCCGCGGGCGTGACCTCAGGCCCAGCTCAATTTCTGCCCGGTCAGGCAAGCCATCAAAGCATCTTCCGGCAACTGGCCAAGTTGTTCGAACAAGGTGAACGCATCAAAGTTGGTCGTCATTTCAATAAACTGATTGTTCTTAACCCGCGCCATCATCGAGCCACCAACTGAAACCGGGGTGATTCCATAGGGGCCATCAGCTGTCATGACATAGTTAGCTGAACACCAGTCACCGTCCTCGATGAACCGGGTGATATCAATCTCAAATGGGCCTATGAGTTGATGAACAATTTGTATCAACTCCGGGAGTTCGTTACGTGGGGCAAGAAACCCATCGAAAACAGTGTCCACATTAATTTCAGGCGAAAGCAAGACATCCAGTGCCGAGGCATCCCCGGCAACCCAGACCTGGGAAAACCAGCTCTGCAACAGTTTGAATTTCGTCATAGTCACTTCTTTTTAACACCCGTCACATGGGGATGCGTCGGAACTCACCTAAGGTACATGGCACATATACAATTGCTTTAACCATCTCCCGGGCTTTAATAAAGGCTGGTGAGCATCTTTTGTTCAACGGTTTTCCCATCACAGGAATATCCGGTGCGGAGTTCCCAGCTCGGCAGCCTCGGGCCACGTCCCCAAAGGTCAGACACCCCCCTATTTGTCACCCACACCCCTATTTGTCACATACGGGCCTATTCAAATACGGGTGGAGGCAAGCCCTCAGATCTCCTCAACATCCAGCACCCCGTCCAGCGATTTGATGGCGCCCTTGATCTGCGGGTTGATGGGGAAATACTGGCCCAGGTCCAGTTCCACATCGCCCGGTAATGTCGGGTCCTGCAGATACATCAGCACTTCACCCCGGTTGGCGTTCTTGGCGGCGGCGCGCGCCTCCTCCAGCACCGTGGCTACGGTTGCGACCGCAGCGGCCTCGGTGATATAGACCCGCAGGCTGCTGGCTCCGGCATCCGACACCGCGGCGTCAATGGGACCGACGGATCGGGCCAGCAGTTTCAGCTGATCGCTCTCCATCGTGGCCTCGGCACTCAGCACCACCTTGGCACCGGTCTCCAGATGTTCGCGGCTTTTCTCCAGCGCCTCGGAAAACAAGGTCACCTCAAAGCCGCCGGTGGTGTCCGACAGCTGGGCAAATGCAAAGCGATTGCCGCGCGCTGATTTGCGTTCCTGCCGCCCGGCAACAACCCCGGCCATCTTGGCCAGGAACGGGCCGCGCCGCGCCTTCTCCATCACCTCGTCCAGGGTCATCACCCCCTTGCGTTTCAGCGCCGGCATATAGTCGTCCAGCGGATGGCCGGACAGGTAAAACCCAATCGCCTTGAATTCCTCGCTCAGCCGCTCGGCCGGCAGCCAGTCCGGGGTGCCGGACAGCCGAGGCTCCGGCAGATCATCGCCGGCCTCGCCAAACAGCGACACCTGGTTAGAGTTCTTTTGCTCGTGGATCGCGGCGGAATAGCCGACCAGCCGCTCCAGACTGTCAAACACCCGGCGGCGGTTGGGGTCCAGCTGGTCAAAGCCACCCGCCCGCGCCAGCATTTCCAGGGGCCGCTTGCCGACCTTTTTCAGGTCCACCCTTCGGGCAAAATCATACAGCGTCGCAAAGGGCCGCTCAAAGCCGTCAACCCGGCGGGCCGCAGTGATCAGCCGCATCGCCTCGACGCCGACATTTTTCAGCGCGCCCAGCGCATAGATCAGCTCGCCCTTGATCACGTTGAACGTCGCCTCAGAGCGGTTCACGCAGGGTGGCACATAAGGCAGACCCAGCCCCTTCTTGACCTCTTCAAAATAGACCGCCAGCTTGTCGGTGAGGTGGATATCGCAGTTCATCACCCCGCCCATGAACTCAACCGGGTGGTTCGCCTTCAGCCAGCCGGTCTGGTAGGACACCACCGCATAGGCCGCCGCGTGGCTTTTGTTGAAGCCGTAGTTGGCGAATTTTTCCAGCAGATCGAAAACCTCAGAGGCTTTCTTGGCCGGAACGCCGTTTTCCATCGCGCCTTTTTCGAACTTGGGGCGTTCCTTGGCCATCTCAGCGGCGATCTTCTTACCCATAGCGCGGCGCAGCAGATCCGCACCACCCAGCGAATAGCCCGCCATCACCTGGGCAATCTGCATCACCTGTTCCTGATAGACGATAATGCCCTGGGTTTCGGCCAGCAGATGGTCGATCAGCGGGTGTACGGACTCGATCTTTTTGAGCCCGTTCTTGACCTCGCAATAGGTCGGAATGTTCTCCATCGGGCCGGGACGGTACAGCGCCACCAGCGCCACGATGTCCTCGATGCAGTTGGGTTTCATCCGCTTCAGCGCATCCATCATGCCGCTGGATTCCACCTGGAACACCGCCACCGTCTTGGCCGCCGCGTACAGCTTATAGGTGGGGATATCATCCAGCGGGATGGCGTTGATCTCGTTCACCCCGCCTTCGGGGGGATCATAGAGCTGGCTGCCGTCGGCGGCGATATGCAGATCGCGGCCCTCGCCCTTGATCAGATCCACCGCGCTTTGGATAACCGTCAGGGTTTTCAGGCCCAGAAAGTCAAACTTGACCAGCCCGGCCTGCTCCACCCATTTCATGTTGAACTGAGTGGCGGGCATGTCAGAGCGCGGATCCTGGTACAGCGGTACCAGCTCGTCAATTGGACGGTCGCCAATCACCACCCCCGCCGCGTGGGTCGAGGCATTGCGCAGCAGGCCTTCGACCTGTTGGCCATAGGTCAGCAACCGGTTCACAACTTCTTCGTTGCGGGCCTCTTCGCGCAGGCGCGGTTCTTCCTTCAGGCTGTCGGCAATCGACATCGGCTTGACGCCTTCAACCGGGATCAGTTTGGACAGCCGGTCCACCTGCCCGTAAGGCATCTGCAAAACCCGGCCAATGTCACGCACCGCCGCCTTGGACAGCAGCGCTCCGAAGGTGATGATCTGCCCGACCCGGTCGCGGCCATATTTCTGCTGCACATAGCGGATCACCTCTTCGCGGCGGTCCATGCAAAAGTCGATGTCAAAGTCGGGCATCGACACCCGCTCGGGGTTCAGGAAGCGCTCAAACAGCAAGGAATAGCGCAGCGGGTCAAGATCGGTCACGGTCAGCGCATAGGCCACCAGCGACCCCGCCCCCGAGCCCCGGCCCGGCCCCACCGGAATGCCCTGTTCCTTGGCCCAATGGATAAAGTCGGCAACGATCAGGAAATAGCCAGGGAATCCCATGCCCTCGATGATGTCGAGCTCAAAATCCAGCCGTTTCTGATAGTCCTCAAGGCTGACTGCATGGGGGATCACCGCCAGACGGTCCTGCAGCCCCTCATTGGCCTGACGGCGCAGCTCGGCGACCTCATCATCGGCAAACTTGGGCAGGATCGGGTCGCGGCGATAGGCCATGAAGGCACAGCGTTTGGCAATCTCCACCGTGTTCTCGATCGCCTCGGGCAGATCGGCAAACAGGGTGACCATTTCCTGCTGGCTTTTGAAATAGTGTTGCGCAGTCAGGCGGCGACGGCCTTCGGCCTGATCCACATAGGCGCCCTCAGCGATACAGATCAGCGCGTCATGCGCCTCGTACATCTCGGTCTTGGGGAAATAGACATCATTGGTGGCCACCAGCGGCAGATCCATCGCATAGGCCATCTCGATATGGCCGCGCTCTGTCGCCTTTTCCGCCTGCGGCTGGCCGCCCTCACCGGGGTGACGCTGCAGCTCCACATAGAGCCTACCTGGAAAAATTGACTTCAACCGCTGCATCAGATCCTGGGCGGCTGGCAGCTGGCCCTGTTGCAGCAACATGCCAATCGGCCCGTTAGGACCACCGGACAGGCAAATTAAGCCAGCGGAATACTGTTGCAGCTCGTCCAGTGTCACCTGTGGCAGCTGGTGCCCCTTGTCCAGATACAGACAAGAGTTCAGCTTCATCAGGTTTTCATAGCCGACCTCGGACTGTGCCAGCAGAACCAGTGGGGCCGGTGTCCTTGGCTTCTCGCCCGGGGCCGCCTGCTGATAGGTAAAATCCACCTGACAGCCCAGGATCGGCTGGATGCCCGCGCCGGACAGCGTGACGGAAAACTCCAGTGCGGCGAACATGTTGTTGGTATCGGTCACCGCAATGGCCGGCATCTCTGCGCCCTTGCACAGATCGGATAGCTTTTTCAGCCGCAACGCCCCCTCTAACAGGGAGTATTCGGTATGGGTGCGCAGGTGAATGAATCGGGGAGAGCTGGTCATGGGCTCAAGCTACCCCAATGACAGGAGGGTGCGAAAGCTGATTATCGGCGGCCGGCGACCATTCCTTTGGCGCGACAATGGCCGTTATTGTTCTGAAAAATTTGAAAGTCCTTTTTTGCCTCAAAACAGCAAAATGGCATCAATCTGCTGAAAACAAACAAAAACACCGAGAATAGGTGACTATTATAGATAGCATCCGCTTAGAGTACGGGTTCAAGCCGCACGACTTTTCCTTGCCAGACCAAGGATCTGCTTTCTAGGCTGTTATCAGCAAGCCATTATGCCCGCCTCTTCTTCTACGTCGCATCGAAGGAAGGCACTCTCGGCAAAACACTGTAACGCGACGGGTTACGACAATGGAGATCACCTTTCATCTCAACGGTGAAGAGGTCACGCTTTCGGGCGTTTCGCCAACAACCACACTGCTGGACTGGCTGCGCGAGGACCGCTATCTGACCGGCACCAAGGAAGGCTGCAACGAAGGCGATTGCGGTGCCTGTTCGGTGATGGTGACCGATGATCGTGGCGCCAAGGCGCTGAACGCCTGCCTGTTGTTTCTGCCTCAACTGAACGGCAAGGCCATTCGCACCGTCGAAGGTGTCAGCGGCCCCGATGGTGAGCTGCACCCGGTGCAGCAGGCGATGATCACCCATCACGGCTCGCAATGCGGCTTCTGCACCCCCGGCTTTGTGATGTCGATGGTCACCGCGCATAACAACGGCGCCAAAGATCACGACGTGCAACTGGCTGGCAACCTGTGTCGCTGCACCGGCTATGCCCCCATCATCCGCGCCGCCGAGGCGGTTGAGGATATGCCGGTTCCGGCCTGGGTCGCCAAAGACGCCGCGGTGCGTGAACCCGCGCCTGCGGCGCAGAACCACACACCCTACGCGCCCCGCTCAAGTGATGAGCTGGCTGCGGCCTATGTGCAAAACCCGCAGGCGGTGCTGATTGCAGGGGCCACCGATGTGGCGCTCTGGGTGACCAAGGGATTGCGCGATCTGGAAGATGTCATTTTCCTGGAGGGCTGCACTGATCTGAAGCAGATCGAGATCTCCGATGATCAGGTCCGGCTGGGCGCGATGGTGGATATGAACGCCATGCGCGCGGCAATCGCGCCACTGCATCCGTCTTATGGCGAGATGATCCGCCGCTATGCCAGTCAACAGGTGCGCGGGGCGGCCACCCTGGGCGGCAATATCGCCAATGGCTCCCCCATTGGCGACAACCCACCCGCCCTGATCGCCCTGGGCGCGACCTTGCATCTGCGCCAGGGCGACACCCGGCGATCATTGCCACTGGAGGATTTCTTTGTTGCCTATGGCAAGCAGGACCGGTTGCCCGGCGAATTTGTCGAGGCGGTGAGCTTTGCCCGTCAACCCGACAGCCTGCGCTGCTATAAGCTGTCGAAACGGTTTGACCAGGATATTTCCGCCGTGCTGGGCGCCTTTAACGTCACCATCGTGAATGGCACTGTCACCGGCGCCCGCATTGCCTTCGGCGGCATGGCGGCGACCCCGAAACGCGCCTCACATGTTGAGGCAGCACTGCTGGGTCAGCCCTGGACCCCAGCGACGGTCCGCGCAGCGCAGGCCGAGTTTGACAAGGATTTCACTCCGATGAGCGACATGCGGGCCTCAGCCCGGTACCGGCTGGAAACTGCGCGCAACCTGCTGGCGCGGTATTACGCCGAGCTGAACGGCGACACCGTTTCAGTGCTGGAGGTGGTGCTATGAGCATCCTATCGAAGACAGGCCCTGTTGCGAAGCCCCTGCCCCATGATGCCGCCAAGCTGCATGTGACGGGCGCCGCACGATATGTGGATGATATCCCGATGCCCGCAGGTTGCCTGCATTTGGCCTTTGGGATTTCGACCATTGCCAAAGGCCGGATCACCGCGATGGATCTGGACGCGGTAAGGGCCAGTGATGGCGTGGTGCTGGTGCTGGTGGCGCAGGACCTGCCGTTCTCCAATGACGTCTCACCGGCGGCCCATGATGAGCCGCTACTGTCGGATGGCCGCGTGCATTATGTCGGGCAGCCGCTGTTTCTGGTGGTGGCCAGCAGCCATCGCGCCGCCCGAGTCGCCGCCCGCAAGGGGCAGATTGAATATGCGCAGGAGACTCCGATCCTGACGGTGGATCAGGCGCTGGCTGCCGACAGCCGGTTCGAAGACGGCCCTCGGATCTATAACAAGGGCGATGCGGCTGCCGCCATTGCCGCCGCACCGCATCTGGTCGAGGGGGTGATGGAGCTCGGCGGGCAGGAACATTTCTATCTGGAAGGCCAGGCGGCCTTGGCGCTGCCGCAAGAGGGCGGCGACATGCTGGTGACCAGCTCGACCCAGCACCCGACCGAGATCCAGCATAAGGTGGCCGAGGCCATTGGGCTACCGATGCACGCGGTGCGGGTCGAGATCCGCCGCATGGGTGGCGGCTTTGGTGGCAAGGAAAGTCAGGGCAATGCGCTGGCGGTGTCCTGCGCCATTGCCGCCCGCGCCACCGGCAAGCCCTGCAAGATGCGCTATGATCGCGACGACGACATGGTGATCACCGGCAAGCGGCATGATTTTCGCATTTCCTACCGCGCCGGGTTTGGCGATGACGGCGCCCTGAGCGGCGTGGAGTTCACCCATCTGGTGCGCTGTGGCTGGGCCCAGGATCTGTCGCTGCCGGTGGCTGACCGCGCCATGCTGCATGCGGACAACGCCTATGCCATTCCGGCGATCCGCATTGAGAGCCATCGCTTAAAGACCAACACTCAGAGCGCCACCGCCTATCGTGGCTTTGGTGGCCCACAGGGTATGGTGGGGATTGAGCGGGTGATGGATCACATTGCCCATGATCTCGGGCTGGATCCAGTCTCTGTTCGGCAGGTCAACTATTATGATGCGCCAGAAACTGCTAAATTGGCGGCGGATCAGGGGGGCGCTGCCCCCCGGCCTGCGGCCTCCCCCCGGAGTAGTTCAGGCAAAAAGAAGGACAATACCACGCCTTATGGCATGGAGGTCTCGGATTTTGAGCTGCATGGGATGACCGCGCGACTGCTGGAGACTTCAGATTATCAGGCGCGGCGGGCTGAGATCACGGCGTGGAACAAAACCCAGGACCAGCTCAAGCGTGGCATTGGATTTTCGCCGGTGAAGTTCGGGATATCCTTTACCCTGACGCATCTTAATCAGGCGGGCGCACTGGTGCATGTCTATCAGGATGGCTCAATCCATTTGAACCATGGCGGCACCGAGATGGGACAGGGATTGTTTCAGAAGGTGGCGCAGGTGGCGGCCTCGCGGTTTGGCGTTGGTATGGAGCTGGTGAAGATCACCGCCACCGACACCGCCAAAGTGCCCAATACCTCGGCCACCGCGGCCTCATCCGGTACCGACCTGAACGGTATGGCGGTCAAAGCCGCCTGTGACACCATTCGCGACCGCATGGCCACGTTTCTGGCCCAGCACCACCAGTGTAGTGTCGCATCGGTGCGGTTTGAGGATGGTAGGGTCATTGCGGGCGCCGATGAGATGACTTTTGAACAGGCGGCGATGCTCTGTTATCAAGGTCGCATCAGCCTGTCGGCGACAGGGTTCTACAAAACCCCCAAGGTGGAATGGGACCGGATCAAGGGTCAGGGGCGGCCGTTTTTCTATTTTGCCTATGGTGCCTCGGTGACCGAGGTGGTGGTGGACCGGCTCAGCGGTGAGAACCGGATTTTGCGCAGCGATATTCTGCACGATGCCGGTGTCTCGCTGAACCCTCACTTGGATATTGGTCAGGTTGAGGGCGGTTATGTGCAGGGGGTCGGCTGGCTGACCACCGAGGAGCTGGTTTGGGACGGCAACGGTCGCCTCAGCACCCATGCGCCCTCAACCTACAAGATCCCCGCCTGCTCAGATCGCCCGGATGTGTTCAACGTCGCCCTGTGGGACGGTCAGAACCGCGAGGACAGCATCTACCGCTCCAAGGCGGTGGGAGAGCCGCCATTCATGCTGGGCATTTCGGCCTATCTGGCGCTGAGCCATGCGGTATCCGCATATGGTGAGGCCTATCCGGCGCTGGATGCACCTGCCACGGCAGAGCAGCTTTGGTCGGCGATCCGGAGGGTCCGGGATGGGGTTTGATCTGGACGGATTGCGCGCGGCTGTTGCCGCACATGGTCAGGTCACCCGGGTGGTGATTGCCGCGATCCGCGGCTCGTCGCCGCGTGAGGTCGGCGCCGCAATGCTGGTCTGGCAACAGGGCCAGTCCGGCACCATCGGCGGCGGCACGCTGGAATATGAGGCCAGTCACGCGGCCCGCAGCCAGATCCAGGACCGGGTGCTGGGCAGCCATGCACTGGGCCCTGATCTGGGCCAGTGCTGTGGCGGTGTGGTGACCTTGCTGAGCGAGGTCTATGATGCCACCCGGCTGGCCGCGCTGGACCACGAGCTGATAGTCAGGCCGGTTAGGGCGGCGGCTGACGGCGCCATGCCACTGGCGGTGAAACGGCTTTTGGCCAGTGCGCGCAGTCAGGGGCTGCGCCCGACACCGCAGCTGGTTGACGGTTGGATGATTGAGCCGGTGCATCACCCCGAGGTGCCGCTGTGGATCTGGGGCGCCGGGCACGTTGGTCGCGCCTTGGTTGATGTGCTGTCGCCGATGCCTGATTTTTCAATCACCTGGGTCGATACCGGGCCTGAGCGGTTCCCCAGTGACATTCCGCAGGGCGTGACGCCTGTTCCGGCAGCTGATCCAGCGCTTTTAGTGACACATGCCCCTGTAAATGCACAACATCTGGTGCTTACCTATTCCCATACTCTGGATCTGGGGTTATGCCATTCCCTGCTGAGCCATGATTTTGCCTTTGCCGGGCTGATCGGCTCGGCGACCAAATGGGCGCGGTTTCGCTCGCGCTTGGCGGCACTGGGGCACAGCCCGGCGCAGATCAGCCGGATCAGCTGCCCGATCGGCGATCCGGCCCTGGGCAAACACCCGCAGATGATTGCGGTCGGCGTTGCGGCGCAATTACTGCGGCGTGACATGACAGAAGATTTGAGAAAGGACCATCGCGCGTGAGTGTTCCATTGCTGAGCCTGCAAGGGCTGACCAAAGCCTATCCCGGTGTCGTCGCCAATGATGCTGTCTCGTTCGACATCGGCGAGGGAGAAGTCCACGCCCTGCTGGGCGAAAACGGCGCTGGCAAATCAACTCTGGTGAAGATGATCTATGGTTTGGTGAAACCGGACAGCGGCCAGATGCTGCTGCGCGGTGCACCTTATGCGCCGCCTGAACCGCGCGCTGCACGGGGCGACGGTATCGCCATGGTGTTCCAGCATTTCTCGCTGTTTGACGCGCTGAATGTGGCAGAGAACATCGCCCTTGGCATGGAAAACCCACCCCCGATGAAGGACCTGGCGTCGCGTATCCGCGATGTATCCGAGGCCTATGGTCTGCCGCTGGATCCCTTTCGCACCGTTGGCAACCTGTCGGCTGGCGAACGCCAGCGGGTCGAGATCATTCGCTGCCTGCTGCAAGATCCGAAATTGCTGATCATGGACGAGCCGACCTCGGTTCTGACCCCGCAAGAGGTGGATATCCTGTTCCAGACGCTGCAGAAACTGCGCTCTGAGGGGACTTCGATCCTCTATATCAGTCACAAGCTGGAAGAGATCCGCACCCTGTGTGATCACGCCACCATCCTGCGGCTGGGCAAAAATGTCGGCGAATGTACGCCCGCCGAAACCTCCGCCCGTGAGATGGCCGAGTTGATGGTTGGCTCGACCCTGCACACCCCCGAGCGGGTCGGCGTTGAGTTTGGCGCGGTGGCGCTGGACATCTCGGGCCTGTCGGTGCCTGCCCCTTCGGCCTTTGGCACCGCCTTGAAAAATGTGCATATGACGGTCCGCAAGGGCGAGGTGCTGGGCATTGGCGGCGTGGCCGGCAATGGTCAGGATGAACTGCTGAATGTTTTGTCGGGGGAGACCACCACCCAGGCAGATGCAGTCAAACTGGGCGGCGTGGCGATTGGCCAGTTGGGCCCGGTGGAGCGCCGCCGATTGGGGGTCTTGGCGGCACCAGAAGAGCGGCTAGGCCATGCTGCGGTGCCGGATATGAGCCTGACCGAGAATGCCATGCTGACCGGCGCTGTACGTCAGGGATTGGAAACCAGGGGGTTTTTGAACTGGGGCGCTGCCAAGGATTTTGCCGAGGCCATAATCAAGGATTTTGACGTCCGCACCCCGGGGCCACAAAACACCGCCCGGTCCCTGTCCGGCGGCAATCTGCAGAAGTTCGTGATTGGCCGCGAGGTATTGCAAGACCCGGATGTTCTGGTGGTGAACCAGCCGACCTGGGGGGTTGATGCGGCGGCGGCGGCGGACATTCGCCAGTCGCTGCTGGATCTGGCCGCCAAGGGGGCTGCGGTTATCTGTATCAGTCAGGATCTGGACGAGCTGATGGAAATTTCTGACAATTTTGCCGCCCTGAACGAGGGCCGGTTGAGCGCACCGCGCGCTGCCGCAGGGCTGACGGTGGATGAAATTGGCCTGATGTTGGGCGGCGCGCATGGCATGGAGGTTGCGCATGACTGAGCTGGCGCGTCACAGGATCGCCTTCGGCGAGAGTATTTTAGCAAAAAGAAACCCAAAAAGAAGCAGGGGGCCGCGACATGATCAGGCTTGAGAAGAGGCCGCAGCCGTCGCGGGCCTGGTCGCTGGCGACGCCGCTGGTGGCGGTGCTGGCAACAATGCTGTTTGGCGGTCTGTTGTTTGCAGCACTGGGCAAGGATCCGGTCGAGGCGATCCGGACCATTTTCTGGGAACCGCTGTTTGGCGAGTTTGCCTTTTACTACCGGCCGCAACTGCTGATCAAAGGGGCGCCGCTGGTGCTGATTGCCATTGGTTTGAGCCTCGGCTTCAAGGCCGGCATCTGGAACATCGGCGCCGAGGGTCAGTATATCATGGGGGCCATTGTCGGCGCCTCGGTTGGGCTGGCGTTTTATCCCTATGAAGCCTGGTATATTTTCCCGCTGATGGTGATCGGTGGCGCGCTGGGGGGCTGGATCTGGGCGATGATCCCGGCGGTTCTGAAGGTGCGTTTTGGCACCAACGAGATCCTGGTGTCGCTGATGCTGGTCTATGTGGCGGAACAGCTGCTGGCCTCGGCCTCGCTGCGGTTTCTGAAGAACCCCGAAGGCTTTGGCTTTCCCGGCTCGCGCAATCTGCAGAGCTATGAGAGTGCCTTCAACGCCGATCTGATCGCAGGATCCGGCATGCACTGGGGGGTGGTCGCAGCCTTGATCGCAGTGATCTTTGCCTATGTGCTGCTGAACCGGCATATGGTGGGGTTTCATATCCGGCTGACCGGCGAGGCACCGCGCGCGGCAAAGTTTGCCGGGGTCAATCCGGCGCGGCTGATCCTGCTATGCTTGGGCATGTCAGGGGCGCTGGCCGGCTTGGCCGGCTTGTTCGAGGTCTCAGGGCCAGCCGGGCAGATCAGCATTGATTTCAACGTCGGCTATGGCTTTACCGCGATCATCGTGGCCTTTCTGGGCCGATTGCATCCGGTGGGCATTCTGCTGGCTGGCGGGCTGATGGCGCTGACCTATATTGGCGGCGACATCGCGCAATCCAATCTCGGGTTGCCCTCAGCCGCTATCCAGGTGTTCCAGGGCATGTTGCTGTTCTTCCTGCTGGCGCTGGACCTGTTGACAAATTTCCGCGTGAGTTTGCGCAAAGTAGAGGTGGCGTGAGATGGACTTGAGCGCAATTAATCCCGTCCTGCTGATCGCCTCGCTGATGGTGGCGGCAACCCCAATCCTGCTGGCCGCTATCGGCGAATTGGTGGTGGAGAAATCCGGGGTGCTGAACCTTGGCGTTGAGGGCATGATGATCATCGGTGCGGTCAGCGGCTTTGCCATTGCTGTTGAAAGTGGCTCACCCTGGCTGGGTTTTGTCGCCTCGGCGGTGGCGGGCGCGGTGTTCTCGCTGCTGTTTGTGCTGCTGACCCAGGTGGCAAAGGCCAATCAGGTGGCCTCGGGGCTGGCGCTGACGCTGACTGGTCTCGGCCTGTCGGCGCTTTTGGGGCAGAGCTATGTGGGCATCCGGCCACCGCAGATGGGCAAGCTGGACATTCCACTGCTGAGCGATCTGCCGGTGATAGGGCCGATCCTGTTTGGTCATGATCCGATCCTTTATCTTGGCATTGCACTGACCGCTGGCGTCTGGGCGCTGCTGAAATTCACCCGCGCCGGACTGGTGCTGCGGGCGGTGGGTGAGAACCACGACGCCGCCCATGCACTGGGCTACAAGGTGATCCGCATTCGCATTATGGCGATCATGTTTGGTGGCGCCTGTGCTGGTCTGGGTGGCGCTTATATCAGCCTGATCCGGGTGCCGCAGTGGACCGAGGGCATGACTGCCGGGGTGGGCTGGATTGCCCTGGCGCTGGTGGTGTTTGCCAGCTGGAAACCCTGGCGTGCGCTGCTGGGAGCCTATCTTTTTGGCGGCGTCACCGTGGTCCAGCTTAATCTGCAGGCGGCAGGCGTTGCCATTCCGGTCGAATATCTGGCAATGTCGCCCTATGTGATTACAATCATTGTACTTGTCATTCTTTCCGCCGACAAAAGCAGCGCACCAGCCGCTTTGGGCCGCAACTTCCACGCCTCCCGCTAACTGCGGGGCGCGCACTCTCCTGCCCCCTTTTGCCGGGGGCCAAACAAAAACCAACTGGGGGAAACCTTTATGAAACTGACTACTCTATTGACCAGCGCCGCGATGGCCTTGGGTCTGGCCACCGTTGCGGTGGCTGCCGACAAAACCAAAGTGGGCTTTGTCTTCGTCGGCCCCGTCGGCGACGGCGGCTGGACCTATGAGCACAACCAGGGCCGTCTGGCCGTGGAAGAGGCTTACGGCGACAAGGTGGAAACCGTCTATGTCGAGAACGTCGCCGAAGGTCCGGACGCCGAGCGGGTGATGACCCAGATGGCGCTGGAAGGGGCCGATCTGATCTTTACCACCTCGTTTGGTTACATGGATCCCACCATCAACGTGGCCAAGAAATTCCCCAATGTGAAATTCGAGCACGCCACCGGTTATAAGCGCGCCGACAACGTATCGACCTATTCGGCACGTTTCTATGAAGGTCGCGCCGTTCAGGGCACCATCGCTGGCAGCATGACCGAGAGCAACATCGTCGGCTATATCGGCTCCTATCCGATCCCCGAAGTGATCCGCGGCATCAACTCGGCTTATATCCACGCCAAAAAGGTCAACCCTGACGTTCAGTTCAAAATCGTCTGGGCCTTTACCTGGTTCGACCCGGCCAAAGAGGCTGACGCCGCCAAGGTGCTGATCGAACAGGGCGCTGACGTGATCCTGCAGCACACCGATTCAACCGCGCCACAGGCCGCCGCACAGGCTGCTGGCAATGTGATCACCTTTGGTCAGGCTTCGGATATGTCCGAGTACGGCCCCAAGCCTCGGGTTTCGTCGATCATCGACAACTGGGCGCCCTACTACCTGGCCCGCACCCAGGCTGTGATGGACGGCACCTGGACCAGCGTAGACACCTGGGATGGCATCGGCGCTGGCATGGTTGGCATCGGCGAGATCTCGGATGCGGTTCCTGCTGACGTGAAATCCGCCGCGCTGGCTCTGCAGGCCTCTTTGGCTGACGGCTCCTACCACGCCTTCACCGGTCCAGTGAACAAGCAGGACGGTTCGGTCTGGCTGGCCGACGGCGAAACCGCTGACGATGGCACCCTGGCTGGCATGAACTTCTTTGTTGAAGGCATCGAAGGCGACATCCCGCAGTAAGCGTCTGTCCCATTGAATTAGGAAAGGCCCGTCAATTTGGCGGGCCTTTTTCATGCGCGCCACCTGACAGCCAGATCAGCCGCCGACACAGGTATTTACCGGCGTCAACGGAGCGGCCCGAGACCTCATGGTACATTATGCAAATGCATCCGGGGTGATGTCACGGATGTCCCATCGGCCTGAAGGTCAAAAAAACAGGCCCCACATAAGGGGGCCTGTTTTGCTTTATCTTATACGCATCACTGTGCCGCGCCGATCAGTGCCCCGAGAACACCAGGTTCTGCACTGGCAGCATCAGCATCTGGATCCGCAGCAACAGCGCGTGAACGATACCAACCGTATCCACCATATGCAGGAACAGCCATTCGCCAGTGCCGAGATCTGGATCCGCCAGCTTTTCGTGGTTGTTGGTATAGGCATTGGCAAGACAGGTACTGCCCGGCAGGATATCGGCTGCCTGACCTTCATAAACCGGCTCCAGGAAGACGGTAATGGTGCCGGGGCGACCGATGTCTTGTGGATCACGCAGCGCGTCTGTGGGGCGCATCTGACCCGACGGAATCACGCTTTGTATACCAACCACAACCATCGGGATGATGGTGAACGGTTTGCTGAGACAGCCCATTTCCGCATACATGCCCGGCTTGATCACATTGGCCGTCAACTGAGAAAAGCCCGCCGCAAAACGGTCCCGCTCGGTGAACTCGTCAGGAATTAGCAAGCCGGCAGGCCGCAGGATCGGATTCACATAATCGCCGACCTGAAGCGAAAATTGCTCAACCCGGCCTGTCACACCGGCATAAACAATGGTCTTGGCCAGCTCCGCCTCGGCCTGTTCCAGGGCCGCAATTGCGCTGGCCCGCTGTGCCGGGATCAGCACGCCGATGTTGGTTTCAACCGCTGCCTTGCTGGCCTTGGCCGCGTCCAGTTGCGCTTCGCGCTGGCCAACCAGGTTTTGCAACCGGTCGATCTCGGTCTGGCGCACGGCGCTGGAGCCGCGGTCCTTCAACTCAAGGTTCCGCGCCAGATCATCGTTTGCCTGCTTAAGCGAGGCTTCGACCTGATCTATGCCGGCCTCGGCGGCGGCCAGATCGGTGGCGGCCACCGCTTGCAGCGCCTCGACCTCTTTGATCCGGGCCTGTGAGGTCGCGACAGCGGTGCGCTGACTGGTATCACCCAACCGGAACAAGACGTCGCCCGCTTTGACCATTTGATTATTTATAACCTGCACGTCACTCACCCGGCCGCCCTTTTCCGGCAGGATGGTCACGGTGCGGAAATAATTCGCCACGCTGGTGGTGGCCGGGTGGTAATAAAAGATCGTGGTAATCAGCGAGATTGTCAGGATGGCGCAGGCGGTAATGCCCCAGCGCAACTCAAACCAGACCGAGAACAGGTTGATCTCTTGCCCAATCCGCTTGCCCTGCACATAGCGGCGAAACAGGAAATCCGGCAAAATTGTCAGAATCGAGCAGAACAAAAGCTCAAGCATGAGTGTCTCCTTGCGGCTGCGTCTGTGGTTGCGTCTGTGGCTGCTCCTGCGACGGTTGTTGCGGCGCGGGCTGTTGAGACGGTGCTGCCGAGCTGTCCAGCTCAACCGCCGCTTGCTCACGTTTGTTCAACGAGTCCAGAGAGCCCGCAATCGACTGCAGGGGCGTCAGGAAATCCGGCATCCGAAAGGCTGCAACCAGCAGGGCCAGAACCCAGAACATATTATTGTGGGTAAACAGCGCCAACAGCGCCAAAATGCCAATCACCTGCATCTGCGCATGATTGTCCGCATGTGCCATATGCTCGGGTATTGCGTGCAATTTAAAGTAAAATGACCCGATAACCATCACCAGTAAAATGGTAAACACCACCATCCCGGTGAACAGCGGGTCACTGCCATCCGCGCCCGGCAGAAACCCCGGTATATGCGCGGTCGCCATGGCGTGGGTGGCGGTAGTAATGTCTGTGGACACAGCTCTTCCTCCAAAATCAATCAAACTAACTATTTCTTTGCAACACATTGGCACTAGGTGCACTCAAAAACCAAGATTAAACTGGTCTCGCCCGGATTGGCCGCTTTTGGCTTTCTCAACTGGAATGGCCATGCCATGCTCCGTGAAACCCGCAATTGTGGATGCCACTGCGGCTGACAGATTAGACTAACAGGACCAAATGCATGACTGATTTCATCGTTATCGGCGGCGGTATCGCCGGCATCAGCACGGCGGCACGGCTGTCAGAGCACGGCACCGTCACCGTATTGGAGATGGAAGAGGCACTAGGCTATCACGCCTCGGGCCGCTCGGCGGCGATGTTCGAAGAGAACTACGGCAATGCGTCCACCGTTGCGCTGAACCGCGCCAGCGCTAACTATCATCACAGCGCCAATGGCGGCTATCTGACGCCGCGCGGGCTTTTGCTGGTGGCGGCGGCGCATCAGGCGCAGGGCTTTGCCGACGATCTGGTCGCTTTGAACCTGCATCAGATCTCGATGGACGAGGCCCTGTCGCATATTCCGATCCTGAACCCGGACCGGGTGACGCAGGCCGCCCTTCATTCGGATGCGCTGGATCTTGATACAGATCGCATGATCCAGGATTTCGCCAGGGTGGTGCGTGCGGCTGGCGGTCAGGTGATCACCAAGGCAGCGGTCACCGCCATCAGCAAGACCGACCACGGCTGGCAAGTCACCGCGGGCGGCACGGTCTACGAGGCCAGCCAGCTGGTCAACGCCGCCGGAGCTTGGGTCGATCAGATTGCAGTCATGGCCGGAGTCGCCCCCATCGGCATCACTCCCCTGCGCCGCTCCATGGCCCGGCTGCCCGCTCCGGGGGGGCATGATGTGACCAATTGGCCGATGCTGATGGGCGTGGGTGAGGCCTGGTACGCCAAACCGGACGCCGGTAAGTGGCTGGTCTCTCCCGCTGATGCGGATCTGGTCACGCCGCATGACGCCTATGCCGACGACATGGTGCTGGCCGAGGGGCTGGCCCGCTACGAAGAGATGGTCACTGAACCGGTGACACGGGTAGAAAACAACTGGGCCGGGCTGCGCAGCTTTGCTCCGGACAAGGCGCTGGTGCTGGGGCCAGACCCGGATCAGCCGTCCTTTATCTGGAGCGCGGCGCAGGGTGGATATGGCTTCCAGACCGCCCCCGCCGCCTCCCGGCTGGTGGCCGACCTGGTCGCAGGCTGCACACCCGAACTAGGGGCCGAGATCATCGCGCAATTGTCACCGGCCCGGTTTCGCTGATGCCCATCCGATCAGTCCCCGGCAGTGCCTCGGTCGCCACGCCTGAGGGTGGCAAACTGTTTGCTCCTTCGGCCGCCACCAACATGGGCGCGCTGGGGGATCTGTTAGCGCGGGTGGCGCCGCTGCAGGGGCGCGCGTTAGAGATCGCCAGTGGCACCGGCCAGCATGTGGTGGGCTATGCCTGCCGCCTGCCCGGCCTGACCTGGCAACCCACCGAAGTCGACGCAGCGCGCCGCGCCAGCATCGACGCCTATGCCCGCGAGGCCGATCTGGGCAACATCCTCACCGCCCGCGCGCTGGACGCCACCTCACTTGGTTGGGGCCGCCAGCTGAATGGGTCGCAGGATCTGATCGTGCTCAGCAACCTGCTGCACCTGATCAGCGAAGGCGAGGCCCGCATCCTGATCTCTGAGGCCGCAACGGCGCTGGCGGAAGATGGCCGCCTGCTGATCTACGGCCCCTTCATGCGCAGATCCGCGCTGACCAGCGATGGCGACAGAGCCTTTCACGCCAGCCTGACCGCCCATGACCCCGAGACCGGTTATAAGGATGATATTGAGACCATAGGCTGGTTGCAGGACGCAGGGCTGGATGTGCTCGAAACCGTCGAGATGCCTGCCAACAATCTGGCACTGATATCAAAAAAGTCACCAATCTGATCTGGATCAAAGAGGCGCGAAGATTTCGGCCCTACGCATTCATCAACTGGAATGTGTAATATGAAGGATCAGACATGAGCTGGCAGGACAAACTGAAAGACACTCGCAAAGGATTGCGTACTCTGAACGGCGCCATCCCCGAGGTGACCCAGGCCTTTGGCGGGCTGGGCAAGGCGGTCAAACAGGGGGGTGTTCTGGACTTCAAAACCAAAGAGTTTGTGGCCCTGGGCATCGCGGTAACCGGGCGCTGCGAAGACTGTATCGGCCTGCACATCGAGGCGCTGATCAAGGCCGATGCCAGCCGCGATGAAATTGCCGATGTGCTGGCGATGGCGATCCAGATGGGCGGCGGCCCCGCCATGATGTACGCCGCCAAAGCCATGACCTGCTATGATGAGCTGACCACCTGAAAACCGACCACATGGCCGGTGCCCCCTGCGCGCCCTCTCTAACGGGACGCGCAGGGGGCTATCTAAAATCCAACGCGCGGCATGATCACGCCGCCTGGGATTTCTCCAGCACCAGAAAAGTCATCATGCCCATTGGCGGCAGGGATTTACGTTCGACCACCGACAGGCACGGCTCTCCCAATACTGTGCTGACGTCAAAATCCGAGTGCCAGCCCAGCAGGTTTGAAAACGGTGCCGATAACCGCTCAACCGCCGCCAGAAAGCCCTTGTCGCGGGCAAAGTGGTTGGTGATCACGATATGACCGCCGGGCTTGCAGACCCGCGCCATTTCCGACACCACCCGCTCGGGCTCGGGCACCACCGAGACAATATGCATGGCCGCCACGGTATCAAAATGATTGTCCGGAAAGTCGAGATTGCGCGCATCCATCTGTTGCAGGCTTGTGACGTGCTTCAGCTCTTTTTTGCGCACTTTGATGCGGGCTTTTTCCAACATGTCATCGCTGAAATCGATGCCCGTGACGTTCATTCTTGAATCGTAAAACGGCAAGGCCATTCCGGTTCCGACCCCAACCTCAAGCACTTTGCCGCCACTGCGCTGATTGACATAGGCAACTGAACGGCGGCGGCCGACATTGGTGATCGCCCCAAACGTCTTGTCATAGACCGGTGCCCACCTCGCATAGGAGGTCTTCACTGCATTGATGTCCATGATCTACCCTTGCTTTGTCTTCAATTTCCTGGACGCACGCAGGGCCCAGAGAATACTTAAAATATACAAAACATTCAGAAATACCAGCGTAGCCCAGAGATAGGTCAACAAAGCGGCCACCAGCAGCACTGCTCCCAGCACCACAAATTTGGCCTTGTCCCGCATGATCGCCAGGTTCTTAAACGAATAGGTCGGTATGTGGCTGATCATCAAAAGACCAACAGCCACCGTATATAACGCAATCAGCAACGGCGGCAGCGATGGCATCTCCGGGAACAGGAATGAGACAAACATCGGCAACATAACTAGAAATGCGCCTGCCGGGGAGGGCACCCCAACAAAATAGGACGTGTCCACTGTATCGTCGCCCGACTTGCTGGAGACATTGAAGCGGGCCAAACGCAACACGCAGCAGATCGCATAGACCAGCACTGCGATCCAACCTGCCCGGCTCATGTCCTGCAGCCCCCAGACATATAGGATCAGTGCCGGGGCGACGCCGAAATTGAGAAAGTCAGCCAGCGAGTCCAGCTCGGCTCCGATCAGCGACTGCGCCTTGAGCAAGCGGGCCAGACGGCCATCAAAGCCATCCAGCACACAGGCCAGCAGGATCAGATAGACCGCCCGTTCAAAATCACCCTGAAAGCCAAACCGTATCGCCGTCAGACCGGCGCAAATGGCGGCAAAGGTCAACAGGTTTGGCAGCAGGTGCACAATCGGCAGATCAGCTCTTGGGCTATGGGAACGGTCACTCATGGCTTATCCAGTCCGGGCAATACGGGCGGCTTCCTGCGCGGTGAAATCGGCAATCACGCTTTCACCCGCCACCATGGTTTGACCTAAGCTGACCAGCGGCTCCACACCTTCGGGCAGGTAAACATCCAGCCGCGAGCCAAAGCGGATCAGACCAAATCGCTCGCCGGTCTGCATCAGCTGCCCCTTGCTGACGAAACAAACGATCCGGCGGGCCACCAGACCAGCGATCTGCACCACAGCGATCTGTCGGCCATCAGCCATTTCGATGCACAGGCTGTTGCGCTCGTTATCGACGCTTGCCTTGTCCAGCGAGGCGTTGAGGAACTTACCCGGGCGATAGCCAATGGCGAGGATCTTGCCCGCGATTGGCGTCCGGTTCACGTGGCAGTTGAACACGCTCATGAACACGCTGACGCGGGTCAATGCCTGATCGGACATCCCCAGTTCCGCAGGCGGCACCGCCTTTTCGATCAGCGACACAATGCCATCCGCCGGGCTGACCAGCAGCCCCTCGCGGGTCGGCGTGGCGCGCTTGGGATCGCGAAAGAAATAATAGCACCAGACCGTTAGACCAACGCCAATCCAGCCCAGGAAATCCGCCAGCAGAAACAACACAAAGGCAATTGCCGCAAAAATGGCGACGAATTTGCGGCCCTCGGGGTGCATCGGTTTAATAAATGTATCGCGCATCCGCATGGAGCATGTCGCCTTTTGGTGGGGGATAGTCGCTTTTTGCCCACCCCTACGGGAGGTACAACACGAATATCCAAATTATGCGCTGCCGACGGCCAGGCGCTTGATTTTGCTTAGCCCCGTTTACGCGGAGCAGCGACAAACAGCAAAGATATTTAAAAAGGTTGCAAAAAAGAACAGGCATTGCGCCGCGCGATGCGCGTCGCCACGGGCCAAGCAGGCCGCGCCAAAGGCGCGGCCTGCTTGGCCCAACGGGAGGTGGCAGATTTTCAATCTGACGCGGACGGGCGGGAGAGCCGGGTTGCGGCGGCTCCCCCCACTCAGAGTTTTGTGGTCAGCCCGTCACCCGGATGGTTGCGTTTTTGGGGTCATAGGGGCTGTCGGCGGTGACCTCGGCATCCCACAACTGGTCCAGCATCTTAACCTTCAGCCGGGTGCCCGGCACCGCCAGCTCGGGTTTGACATAGCCCATGCCGATCGATTTCTCGAAAGCCACCGAATAGCCGCCCGAGGTCAGGCGACCAACCCGCTCACCTTCAGGAGTATAGAGCACTTCGCGGCCCCAGGGATCGGCATCCGCCGGGCCGTCAATCAGCAGGGTACAGCATTTCACCCGCACCCCGGTTTCGACCATGGCCTCCTTGCCGTGGAAGTCCTTGGACAGGTCGATAAAGCGCGGCAGGTCTGCCTCGGCCGGGGTGGCATCACGGCCCAGCTCGGTGCCAAAGGCGCGATAGGACTTCTCCAGCCGCAGCCAGTTCTGCGCCCGCGCACCAACCAGCTTCATACCGTGTTTCTCACCGGCCTTTTCCAGCAGGTCGAACAGGTAGTTCTGCATCTCGATCGGGTGGTGCAGCTCCCAGCCCAGCTCGCCCGTATAGGCCACACGGATCGCATTGACCGGGCACATGCCCAGCTCTATCTGACGCGCCGACAGCCATGGGAAGCGTTTGTTGGACAGGGCGCTGTCCGGGTCCGCATCAACGATGATCTCTTTCAGCACATCACGCGATTTGGGGCCGGCGATGGCAAAGACGCCCCATTGGGTGGTGACATCCTGGATCTCGATATAGCCGAACTCCTCCATTTTGTCTTCGGCGGCCTTGCGCAGGAAGTCGGCGTCGTATTCGGTCCAGGCGCCAGCCGAGACCAGATAGTAGTTATTCTCACCGTTGCGCACGATGGTGTATTCGGTGCGGGTGGTCCCAAAGTTGGTCAGCGCATAAGTCAAGTTGATGCGGCCGATTTTTGGCAGCTTGTTGCAGGTGAACCAGTCCAGAAATTGAGTGGCACCGGGGCCCTTGACGACGTGTTTGGTGAACGCAGTGGCGTCAACCAGGCCGACACCCTCGCGGATTGCCTTGGCCTCTTCGACCACATGTTTCCACCAGCCACCGCGACGGAAGCTGCGCGACGCCTCGTCGTTGAAGCCAAGCGGCGCATAGTAGTTCGGGCGTTCCCAGCCGTTGACCCAGCCAAATTGCGCGCCGCGCTCTTTCTGGCGGTCATAGGCCGGCGAGGTGCGCAGGCCGCGCGCGGCGGGGCGCTCTTCGTCCGGGTGGTGCAGGGTGTAGACGTGCTCGTAGCATTCTTCGTTCTTGCGGGCGGCAAATTCGGTGGTCATCCAGCTGGAGGAATAGCGTTTTGGATCCAGGCTTGCCATATCGATCTCGGCTTCGCCGTCAACCATCATCTGGGCCAGATAATAGCCGGTGCCACCGGCGGCGGTGATGCCAAACGAGAAGCCTTCGGCCAGCCACATGTTGCGCAGGCCGGGGGCCGGCCCCACCAGTGGGTTGCCGTCAGGCGTGTAGCAGATCGGGCCGTTAAAGTCGTCTTTCAGACCGGATTCCTCGCAGGAGGGAATACGGTGGATCATCGCCATATATTGCTCTTCGATGCGATCCAGCGCCAGCGGGAACAGGTCAGCGCGGAAACTGTCGGGCACGCCGTGCTCAAAACAGACCGGCGCGTGTTTTTCATAGACCCCCAGAATCCAGCCGCCGCGTTCTTCGCGCACATATGACTGCGCATCGGCATCGCGGATCACCGGGTGCTCGGGATGGCCCTCTGCGCGGTATTTCACCAGATCGGGATCCTGGTCCATGACGATGAACTGGTGTTCAACCGGGATCGCAGGCATTTTGATGCCCAACATCTTGGCGGTGCGCTGTGAGTGGTTGCCCGATGCAGTCACCACGTGTTCGGCGGTGATCACCACTTGTTCGTCCGAGGGCACCAGATTGCCGCCCTGTTCGACCATTTTGGTACAGGTGACTTCCCAATGGGTGCCGGTCCAGTGAACCGCATCCGCCTGCATCCTGCGCACGATTTCCACACCGCGCTGACGGGCCCCTTTGGCCATCGCCTGGGTCATATCAGCCGGGTTAATGTAGCCATCGGTGGCGTGATAGATCGCGCCTTTCAGATCATCGGTCTTGATCAGTGGCCAACGCGATTTAATCTCGTCCGGGGTGAGCCACTCATAAGGCACGCCGCAGGTTTCAGCGGTCGAAGCGTAGAGCTTATATTCGTCCATCCGCTCGTCCGTTTGCGCCATGCGCAGATTGCCGACCACCGCAAAGCCAGCGTTCAGACCGGTTTCTTCTTCCAGAGACTTGTAGAAGTCGACCGAGTATTTGTGGATATGGGTTGTCGCATAGGACATGTTGAACAGCGGCAGCAGGCCAGCTGCGTGCCAGGTTGAGCCTGATGTCAGCTCGTCCCGCTCCAGCAGCATGACGTCGTCCCAGCCTGCTTTGGCCAGGTGATAGGCAATCGAGGTACCAACGGCACCGCCACCGATGACCAGGGCTTTGACTTGAGTTTTCATGGGGCCGTTCTCCGACAAATATGACTCGCTTTGGTACCGTTATGCCCAAGCCAAAGGTCACGGGCCAAATCCATCCGACGCATAAACCGGCAAAACCGACCTCACAGGCCATTCGTCGGTATATTTTCCGGGGGGCTGTTGGGATTTGAGTATTTTTGGCAAAAAGAAGCCGCGGGACTCTGTGCTGCCACAACCGCAAAGCCGCGGGAATTTTTTGTATTTATGGAGGCGCCTTAGCAGTTCAGGATGGTGCCGCGCCGGACGCAGCCGCCAGCAGCGCGGTGGGAAGTGGCGCGCGCTGTGGCGCCGGCCAGCCCCTTGTTGACGCGGACACCGATCCTGTCTTGGCGCTGATCTGGATTGGTCATCAGCTGCGGCACCGTTGGGTCGATAGGCTTTGCTGCGCTGGAGGGCACCCAGTCCGGGGTCATCTCGGCAATGGCGGACAGGTTGATGCTGGAAACGCCCTCAATCGCTGCCAAGCGCCTGCTGAACAGGCTGGCATACTGCACCGCCCCCATCTGGCCAACGGGGATCTGGGCGCGGCGCGACTGCTGAGTGTAATCAGCGCCGAGAACGACCAGGCCACAGGTTGCGGCAAAACAGATATTCTGAGCAATCGCCATCAGGATTCTCCATAAAGGCGCGGTGGGTAAGGGTTATATCCCGAGGGCTATATGCTTGAAAACTTCGACATTAATGCGGCGCGGGCAAGGCATTTTGACTGACTTGCTGCGGGCGCTATTGACAGGTCAGCGCGGCGGCGCGGCGGATACAGATGGGGGTCGGCGCCGCCGCGCTGCCTGGCGCCCCGGCGCCTGTAGCGGGGTCGGACTGGGGGCCAGACTGGGGGTCGAACTGGGGGTCGAACTGAGGGCCAGCACGCGCCCCCGGTGCCGCGGGTCGGTTATAACGCGCCTGAACAATGACACTATAGGCCTTCATGCTCAGCTCACCGGGGCCCAGACCGGCCTTTTGGCTCTGCATGTTATAATCCACAGCCACCACCGCCTGGGTGCAGAAGGCCACAATCCCCAATGATTTCCGCAACCCCATCTGCCTGCTCCCAAAATGGCACCCTCACCCTGCGCCATCTGGTACAGGGTGATCCGGTGCAAAATTATGGCAGGTTGCAACGGCGCACATCGCGCCACCTGGGCGGTACAAGGGGACGACTAATAACCCTTAATCAATCAGGATCTTGCCGGGGTTGAGGATGTTATCCGGGTCCAGAGCCACCTTTATTGCGGCCATATAGCGGGTTGTTTCGCCCAATTCCGCCTTGAGATAGCCGCGCTTACCCTGACCGATGCCATGTTCTCCGGTGCAGGTTCCATCCATCGCAATCGCCGTTTGGTTCAACCAGGAAACGAAGTCACCGGCGCGGGCGCGCTCTTCTGCGTTGTCGATATCAATCAG
The DNA here is from genome assembly GCF_030285785.1 of Parasedimentitalea psychrophila. Classification (NCBI taxonomy): domain Bacteria; kingdom Pseudomonadati; phylum Pseudomonadota; class Alphaproteobacteria; order Rhodobacterales; family Paracoccaceae; genus Parasedimentitalea; species Parasedimentitalea psychrophila. The sequence goes on from NZ_CP127247.1 coordinate 1,139,048, forward strand.
CAGCAGGCAGTGAAAGTTTCCGTCACCCACATGGCCGACAATGGGGGAAAGCAGTCCCATATCGGCAGCTTTTTCCTGCGCGGCCACAACGCATTCTGCCAGCCGTGAGATCGGCACACAGACGTCGGTGGAGATCCCCTTGGCTCCGGGGCGGATCTGCAAACTGGCCCAATACATATCGTGACGCGCCTGCCACAGCTTGTTGCGCTCCTCAGTGGATGCGGTGGTGGCGATGTCAAAACCGTTGAACTCCTCGGCGATGGAGCTGAAGGTCTCGGCCTGCTCGGCAACGCCGGCATCGGATCCGTGGAATTCAAGCAGCAACAGCGGCGTTTCCGGCAGTTCCAGCTTGGAATAGGCATTGGCGGCCTTGACGCTCATCTCGTCCAGCAGCTCGATGCGGGCAACCGGGATGCCATACTGGATCGTCATCATCACCGCGCGGCAGGCGTCATCTATGCTGCGGAACGAACAGCGGGCCGAGCTGATGGCCTCGGGGATGCCCTGCAATTTCAGCGTCAGCTCGGTGATCAGACCCAGGGTGCCCTCGGATCCGACCATCAGCCGCGTCATGTCATAACCCGCCGAGGACTTCTTGGCCCGTTGCGCGGTGCGGATCACCGTGCCATCCGCCATCACCACCTCCAGCGCCATGACGTTGTCCTTCATGGTGCCATAGCGCACCGCATTGGTGCCCGAGGCCCGGGTTGCTGCCATGCCACCAAGCGAGGCATTGGCGCCGGGATCAATGGGAAAGAACAAGCCCTGATCGCGCAGGAAGGTATTGAGCTGTTCACGGGTGACGCCGGGCTGCACCACAACGTCCAGATCCTCGGCATGTACCGCCAGGATCTTGTTCATCTGGCTGGTATCGACGGAAATACCACCGGCGGGGGCGTTCACATGGCCCTCCAGCGAGGTGCCGGTGCCGAAGGGAATGATCGGCACGCCGTATTCAGCGCAGGCTTTGACGATCTGCGACACCTCGGTTGTGTCAGCCGGAAAGACCACCGCGTCGGGCATCTGGTTTTCGATCCAGGTGGTGGTATGGCCATGCTGCTCGCGGATCGCCGCGCCGGTTTGCAAGCGATCCCCAAAGAGCTGCTTGAGCACGCCGATGGCGGCCTTGATCCCGGCCTCGTTGCGCGGAAGGGCGGTTGCATGCGCCATAGATAGTCTCCTTTTAGGCGGCACCCGAGTGCCACAACTTCACAGGTTAAGTTTAAGGCACTGCCGCAAGGCAGTTCAATACCCAACCCCCGGTAGCTGCCCCTATTCGCCCAGCGCGATGCCTTCGCGGCGGGGATCAGCCGCGCCCAACAAGTGATCGCCGATTTCAATCGCGTGCAGCCCCGAATTCAGGCTGCGCAGCTTCACCTCATAGCCCAATCCGGTCAGCGCTGTTTCCATTTCGGCGGCACCCGTCTCCTCCTCAAGATCATAGCTGCCGAACCGGTTCACCGCATGGGGTAAGGCGACCGCCTGCTGTATGTTCAGCCCCCAATCGGCCCAGGCAATGATCGAACTGGCGACATAGCCGATGATGCGGCTGCCGCCAGGGGATCCGATCACCAGCACCGGCTTACCCTCTTGCATCACAATCGTTGGGGCCATCGACGAACGGGGCCGTTTTCCCGGTTCCAGCCGGTTGGCAATCGGCACCCCATCGCGGTGGCTGCGGAATGAGAAATCGGTGAGTTCATTATTGAGCAGGAACCCATGCACCATAAGGCGCGAGCCAAAGGCGTTTTCAACGGTTGTCGTCATCGACAGCGCATTGCCATATTGATCAACGATCGAGATGTGCGAGGTCGACGGCAGCTCGATCGACTCGTCATCAGCCCACAATGGATTGACCTGCGCATGATCAAACTCGGGCGACCCTGGGGCCACTTCGGCCAGCGCCTCATCACCGGATAGCAAGGCGGCCCGTTGGGTCAGGTATTCGGCGTCCAGCAGACCGTTTGTGGGCATCGGCACATAATCACTATCGGCCATGTAGCGGCCCCGATCCGCAAACGCCAGCCGCGAGGCATCGCCGATCAACCGCCAGCTTTCGGGATTATCAGCGCCCAGCGCTGCCAGATCATACTGCCCGACCATACCCAAAATCTGACCGACGGTCAGCGCCCCGGACGACGGTGGTCCCATGCCACAGACCTCAAAGGCGCGGTAACTCACGCAGACAGGTTCGCGTTCCTTCACCTGATACAGCGCCATATCCATCGACGATAAAACACCGGGGTTGCCCGGTGCATGGGTCACTGCGCCGACGATCTCATCTGCAATCCGGCCAAAATAAAAGCCGTCTGCGCCCTTCTTTGCCAAAACGCCCAATGTATGCGCGTAGTCCTTATTGATCAGCAGATCGCCCGCCTGCAGCGCGACGCCATCCGGGAAGAAATAGTCCGCCGTGCGTGAAAACCGCGACAGCCGGTCTGCGTCACGTTCAATCAAACCGGCCAGACGTGGCGACACGGTAAACCCATCCTTAGCCAGCCGGGTTCCTGCCTCGAACAACGAAGACCATTCTGCGCGGCCCCAACGGCGGTGCGCCTCCTCCATCAGCGCCGGGGTGCCGGGGGTGCCAACCGAACGGCCACCTACAACGGCATCAAAGAATTTCAGTGGCTCACCATTTTCATCCTGAAACAGGGTAGGCGTTGCCGCCAGCGGCGCGGTTTCGCGGCCATCCAGCGTTGTCAGCTTGCCGCTGGCAGCGTCATACCAGACCAGAAAGGCACCACCCCCCAACCCCGAGGACTGCGGTTCCACCAGTCCCAGCACCGCTTGCACAGCCACCATCGCATCCGCCGCTGAGCCACCGGCGCGCAACACCGCAGCGCCGGCCTCAACCGCATGCGGGTTGGCGGCGGCGATCATCCAGTTGTCGGCCTGTACTGGCTGACCTGCCAGTTTGGCCTGAAGCGAGGCCGCCACAGCAGGCGACAGCGCCTCGAAGGCTCCGCTTGTTGCAGCTTCCGGGGCAACACCGTCCGCCGCTTGTTGAGCGAATGCCTGAGTTGCAATTGCTGTACTGGCCAGCAGGGCTAGAAAAACGTGACGCATAATGACCTCCATCCAAAACGAATAGGGGGAGCCTAGAGCGATCTGACACAGAACTGAACCTTATTGGAACTTAAACCCGTAACTTGCCATTTGCTCGTGAATAGCGCCGTCGCGGTGCAGTTTGGACTGAAACAGCGAAAACCCGGCAACCGAGAACCCCGGCAGATCCACCTGAGAATGGGTGGCGATAAACCCCTCCAGACGCTCGGTCTCGCGCCAGGACAACCCACGCCCGAACCGCGCCAGCGTCACATGCGGGTTGTAGCGTTGCCGGGCCAGCACAATGCCGACGCGATGGGCGGCGCGGCGCAACTGCTGATGCAGATCGCTCAGCGCCTGACTTTCGGCGATGCGGGCATAGAGGATCTTGGGCGCTGCCGCACCAAAACAGCCAAGCCCGTCAAAGCCCAGTTCAAACTGCGGCGCCGGGATAGCTGCCAATTCATGGTGCAGCTCTTGCAGTTGCGCCTCGGACTGATCGCCCAGAAACACCAGGGTAAGATGCAGGTTTTCCTCCGCCATCACCCGCCCCACCGGCAGGGACAGGCTCAGCTGTGACAGGGCAAAGGTAACGTCTTCAGGCAGCTCAATCGCCACAAAGGCACGCATCCCGTTTCCCCCTGCTGTATCCGCTGCGGATCAGAGCATCCCCGGCACCACCTGATCCGGTGGCCGGTGGCCGTCCTCGAATGTCTTGATGTTCAACAGCACTTTTTCACCGGTCTCAATCCGACCCTCAACGGTGGCGGATCCCATATGCGGCAACAGCACCACGTTGGGCTGCTCGCGCAGGCGTGGGTTGATGTTGGTGCCCTTCTCATAGACATCCAGACCCGCGCCGGCGATCTCGCCTGCGCGCAGCATCCGAGTCAGCGCCATTTCATCGATCACTTCCCCGCGTGAGGTGTTGACGATCACCGCATCCGGTTTCATCAGCTTCAAGCGGCGGGCGTTCATCAGGTGAAACGTCGAGGGAGTCGATGGGCAGTTGATCGAGATAACGTCCATCCGCGCCACCATCTGATCGAGACTCTCCCAATAGGTGGCCTGCAGCTCGGCCTCGGTCTCACTGCGCAGGCGGCGGCGGTTGTGGTAATGCACCTGCATACCAAAGGCAGCTGCCCGGCGGGCCACCGCCTGACCAATGCTGCCCATCCCCAAAATGCCCAGCCGGCGGCCAGCCATGCGACCGCCCAGCAGTGCCGTCGGCGACCAGCCCTGCCAGTCACCTTTTTGCATGATGGCCAGACCCTCGGGGATGCGACGCACCACAGCCATGATCAGCGCCATGGTCATATCGGCGGTATCATCGGTCAGAACACCGGGGGTGTTGGAGACCAGAATGCCACGCTGTCGGGCGGTATCCACATCAATGTGATCGACCCCGGCACCAAAATTAGCGATCAATTTCAACCGCTCACCCGCCTGCCCCAGCAACCGGGCATCAATGACATCCGTTACCGTCGGCACCAGAACATCCGCCGTTGCCATCGCCTCGACCAGTTGCGCCCGGCTTAAGGGCGTGTCCTCGCTACGCAGAGTGACATCAAACAATTCGCTCAACCGCGTCTCGACCGGTTCCGGCAACCGTCGCGTTACGACAACACTCAGACGTTCTCTTGCCACTGATCCACTCCCATAGCTTTTCTAACTAGCCTGCTTTGTGCCATCGTGGCGCAGGATGGCAGAGGGCACAAGAACCCTTGCACCTCATCGACGCCAAGTGACGCAGTTTTCTGGAACCAGCCCGCGGGACCCCCGGCAGAGGCAACGGCAAGAAATGCATCTGGCGCGGTGGATTACGGGCAACAATGACAAGAGCGAGCAGCGGGCAGTGACAGTTTCGGTTTCCAGATTGCGCCTATGGGTGGCAGCGCTATGCATGCTGCTGATGCCCTCCCTCTGCCTTTCGGCTGGCAACCCGGCGCCCGAGCATCCGCGGGGTTCGGTGACCAACCTGCCGCTGCCCCGCTTTGTGTCGATGAAGGCATCAGAGGGCAACGTGCGGCGGGGCCCGTCGCTGACGCACCGGATAGACTGGGTGTTCAAACGCCGCGACATGCCGCTGGAAATCACCGCCGAATACGGCCATTGGCGCCGGGTCCGTGACCGCGATGGCGTCGGCGGCTGGGTGCATTATGCCTTGCTGTCGGGCACCCGCACGGTGCTGATCGAGGAAGACATGCTGACCGTTCGCGCACAACCCAATAAGAACGCGCCGGTCACCGCCGCCTTTGAGCTGGGCGTGGTGGCCCGCCTTGGGGCGTGCTCGCCGAACTGGTGCCGTATTTCAGCCGGCGGCTATCGCGGCTGGGTGCCAAAGGCCAAGCTGTGGGGCGTCACTCCGCAAGAGTTGCGCGACTGATTTTCCCCGTCTTTTCCCCGTCTTGTCCCCGTCAGCCTGTCGCCGTAAGCGTCACCACCCGCCGCGTCCTCTGTCGTGCCCTCTGTCGTGCCCTCTGCAGGGGCCGTTTCGTGCGGCAATCGCACGGCTGTGACGTCAAATGAAGCGATATTGGCTTTCCCGACAGCTCCGATTGACTCCGGTATCGCTGCGGTCAAGATAAGGCCAATTACTATCGCGACTGACCGGTCGATACGTCGCGGCAAGGATGACCACTCTGAGAGGGAAAACCATGATTTCATTGAACCGCCGCAAGGCACTGGCACTGATGGGCGGCACCATTGCCGCCGCTGGCCTGTCAACTCCGGCACTGTCGCAGGGCCGCAAGATCACCGTCGGCGCGCTGCGTTTCACCAGCCACTCGGCCAGCTTTATCGCGCTACAGCGGGATTACTTCAAACAGGCCGGTCTGGATGTCGAGCTGAAGTTCTTTCAGGCCTCCACCCCAATGGCTGTGGCGATTGCCTCGGGCGATGTGGACTATGCGGTGACTGCGATGTCTGGCGGTCTGGTGTCGCTGGCCGATAAGGGCGCCATCAAGATCATCGGTGGCGCGCTCTCCGAAGAAGCCGGCATCGACGGTCAGAAATACCTGGTCTCGGACGCGGCATTCCAGGCCGGCGTGACCAGCCCGGCGATGCTCGACGGCAAAAGCTATGGCATCACCAGCGCCGGATCCTCGTTCCACTACATGGGTTCCAAACTGGCGCAAGCCGAGGGTATCTCGCTGTCCTTCAAGCCGCTGCAAAAGGTTGGCGCCATCATCGGTGCGCTGAAGTCGGGCCAGATAGACGCCTGGTCCATCGTGCCCCATATCGCCAAACCGCTGGCCGGCTCGGGCAAGGTCCATATCATCGGCAATGTCGCCGACTATATCCCTGACTATCAGGTCACCACCGTATTCACCTCGGCCAAGAACGCAGCCGATGAACGCGGCATGACCGGCGATTTCCTGGCCGGGTTCTCAAGGGGTGTTGCGGATTACAACGCCACCATGATCGACCACGCCCACGGTGACGACGGTGTGGTCGAGATGGTCGATCTGATCCACAAATACGTCTACGCCGACCGCCCGCGCGAAAAGGCTGCCAAGTCGATCATCAACGGCACCATGCGGCTGAACGAGGGTGCGGCGCTGAACACCGCATCGCTGCAGGATCAGCTGAGCTGGTACCAGTCCGAGGGTTTGGTGGGCAGTGACATCACGCTGGAAACAGTTGTCGACAGCAGCTACGTCAAGACACTGGGCTGACTACTCTTTCGCCCGGCCGATAGGTCGGGCGGCGCCTGACCTTCCCCACGGGAAGGCGCTTTGCACCTCCCCAAGGTCAAGCGCCGCCCTAATGCCCACAGGACCATAACCCATGGACATTCGCCTCTCTGGCGTCAGCCATTTCTACGATCAAACCGAAGTTCTGCGCGACATCTCGCTGGAGATCCCATCCGGGCGGATTGTCTGCATTGTCGGCCCCTCGGGCTGCGGCAAATCCACCCTGCTGCGGCTGATTGGCGGGCTGGAGCGGCCCAGCGCGGGCGAGATCCATCAGCTCGGCACCCCTCCGGCCGATTGCCTGAACCCGCTGACCTATATCTTTCAGGACTTTGCCCTGCTGCCCTGGCGCACGGTGCGTGGTAATATCTCGCTGGTGCTGGAGGATCACGGCATTCGCGGCAAAGCGGCGGCTGAGATCATCCGCGATGTGCTGGCCCGCACCAAACTGTCTGATTTTGCCGAGGCCCTGCCCAAGCAACTGTCCGGCGGCATGAAACAACGGGTGGCCATTGCCCGGGCGCTGGCGGTGAACCCGGCGGTAATGCTGATGGACGAGCCACTGTCGGCACTGGACAGCCAGACCCGTGAATTGCTGATGGATGACCTGATCGCCCTGTGGAGCCGCACGCCGTTCACGGCGGTCTATGTGACTCACAACCTGGCCGAGGCGGTGCGTCTGGGCCATTCCATCGTGGTGATGTCGCGTCGCCCCGGTCAGATCCGCGAAATTGTGCATCTGGACACCCCTCTGGAGCAGCGCGGGTTGGGCAATGCCGAGATGGACGAAAAACAGAAATACCTGTGGCAGCTGATGCGCGATGAAGCGCGGGCGGCAGATGCGGAGCTGATAGATGTCTGAGCTGTCAAACCACAATGAAATGCACCAGGTGCCGTTTCGCGGCGGCGGTTTTGCCCCCACTGGTCGCCGTGGGGTCGGGCTTGCCGTCTTCATGGCGCTGATTGCCCTGGCCGAGCTTGGCACCCAGACCGGCTTCATCACCCCGCTGACCCTGCCCAAGCCGTCGGACGTGCTCAAGACCTTTGGCGAGCTCTATAGCTCGGGGCTGCTGTGGAAACATCTGAGCGTGTCGCTGTCGCGGCTGCTGGTGGGCGCCACCCTGGGCGCCAGTGTCGGCATCGCGGTGGGGGTGATGATCGGGCTGTTTTCCTATGTGCGGGCCGGGTTGCTGCCGCTGGTGGCGGCGCTGTTCCCGATCCCCAAGATCGCCCTGCTGCCGCTATTCGTGATCTGGTTTGGCATCGACGAGGGCTCAAAATACGCGCTGATCGCCTTTGGCACCTTTACCCCCACGGTGGTGGCCACTTACGGCGCGGTGGACAATGTGGACCGCGGCCTGATCCGCATGGGGCAGAGCTTTAACCTCAGCTGGTGGTCGATTGTTCGCAAGATCGTCCTGCCCGGCGCCATGCCCGGCATCCTGTCGGGGCTGCGCATCAGTCTGGCCATTGCCATCATCCTGCTGGTCGCGGCTGAAATGCTGGGCGCGGAATATGGCATTGGCGCCTATATCCTTGAGGCCGGCTCGCTGTATGATCTGGAACGGTTGTTTGTAGGGGTCGCCATCCTGTCTATTCTGGGGGTGACGCTGAGTGCCTGCATCGGCATGATCGAGCGGCGGTTGCTGCGCTGGCGGGTTTAGGTTTTGCCCGGCCGATAGGCCGGGCGCGCCTGACCTTCAACAATAGTATGACAAGGAACACCTCATGGCCTGGATCAAAACCATCCCCTACACCGACGCAGTGGGTAAGCTGAAGATGCTGTATGACCGGGTCAAAGGCCCTGATGACAACGTCGACAACATCATGATGATGCACTCCTTGCGCCCCCATTCAATGGAGGGGCACATGGCGATCTACAAATACGTGCTGCATCACACCGGCAATACGGTGCCCAAATGGTTCCTGGAAACGCTGGGGGTCTGGGTCAGCCGCCTGAACGACTGCGACTATTGCGTCGAGCACCATTTCTCGGGGCTGAAGCGGTTGTTGCAGGATGATGCCAGGGCAGATGCGCTGCGGGCGGCGATCGAGACCCGCAACATATCCGCCGCGCCACTGGACGAGGGCCAGAGGCTGGCTATGGGTTATGCCCGCCAGCTGACCCGCGATCCCGGCGGCATGACCCAGGACATCGTGCTGCAACTGCGCGCGGCCGGCTATACCGATGGCGAGGTGCTGGAGATCAATCAGGTCACCGCCTATTTCAACTATGCCAACCGCACTGTGCTGGGGCTGGGTTGCTCGACCGAGGGCGACATTCTGGGCCTGTCCCCCAACAAATCGGCAAACCCCGAGGACTGGAGCCACAGCTAGCAGCCGCAGGTCTTATTCCCCCAACTGCTGTTCGAACTCTAGCTGAATGCGACGCAGCTCTTCGATAGCGGCACGAATATCGCTGCTGTCGATCACATTGACCTCCACATGATCGCCGCTGCGCGACAACCGTCGCCGCTGCAAGCGGTCACGGTGCGCGGCGGATCGGAACTCCAGCACTTTGAAAACCTCAACAGGGCGCGAGAACCCCTTTGGGTTTACCTCACCAACAGAGTCACAGGCCACATGTTCAGAAATCAGACTAAACGTGCTGTCCGAGATCAACACGCTGCCCGGATCGGCCAGCCCCTCCAGCCGGGCCGCCAGATTCACCGGCCGCCCCAGCACGGTGTAATCAAGCCGCTGGTCCGAGCCGAAATTGCCAACCGTGCAATAGCCCGAGGTTATCCCCATTCGCACCCTCATCGGTTTGGGCACCCCCAGCTTTTTCCAATGGCTTTGCAGCTCGCCCACACGTTGCTGCATCCGCATCGCCATCTCCACCGCCTTGAGCGCGTCTTCCTCTTCGCCGTCACTGTCGGGGTCGCCAAAAAACACCATCACCGCATCGCCGATGAACTTGTCGATGGTGCCGCCACATTGGAGCGCAATCAGCGACATCTCGGACAGGTAGGAATTGATCACCATCGTCAGCCGCTCGGGCTCCAGAGCTTCGGACAGGTCGGTGAACTGTTCGATGTCGGAAAAGAAGATGGTCAGGTTCTTGCGCTTGGTTGCGATACTGCCGTCCTGCTTGCCTGAAAATATGCTGTCGTAGATCTGCGGTGACAGGTATTTTGCCAACCGATTGGCCAGATGCTGCAGCTGAGCGCTTTTCTCTTCGATGATCTCGCGATCGCGGATTTTCTGTTCCAGCAATACCTCGCGCTCGTGCCGCAGGTTCCATTCGTCTGTTCGGTCAACAAACTGACCCTGAATACCGTTCAAATAGGAAAAGCTGTCATCTTCGGTGCGTGTCGACATCAGTGCAAAGACCCGGCTGTTGCCGTTGTCGGTGATATGGATTTCGGGAATCCGCACCGAGCCCTGTTCGCGAATGCCGGAAATCCAGGTATCAATCTGCGCTCCGGGCACCCCCAATTGCTCCAGCACATCGGGGAAATAGGCGTTTGAGACATTGCCCAGCACCGGAAAGAAGCGCAGGAAATTCTCGTTCACCTTGAGGATTTCAAAGTCTTGATTGGCGTAATAGGCCGCCGTGATGGCATTTCTGAAGTTGAAAAAGCTCAGCTCGACGATATTGCTTTGGTTGAAAAAATCTTCAACTTTCATGGTCATGCTCCGGTTTCTGGCGCCGGTCTGCGCGGCCCGGGGCAAAATCCAGCTTCCATTGTGCCCGCTTGCCGGTGACCGCGCCCCAAGTGGTGACACAATAGGGTGTGAAATAGGTCAGCAGCACCTTCCAGGCAGGTGGAAATTCACCGCCAAATAGCTGATCTCCGTGATTTATCAAAGTCAGAGCCGAGCCCACGACAAGCGCAGTTGCCAGTGCCTTTTGCGGCGTTCCATCGCCCAACACCATGTGCAATACGCCGGGTTCTGTCCGCTGCGTCACCTTAGACTTGGTCATATTCCTGCCCCCTGCGTAAAACACTGGTTTGCGTTCTGGTCTGGTCCAGCCATCAGTCTGTCGGTCAGAGTCAAGCTGCTCAGACAGTCTAAAGAAGCTGTTCAAAAAAGCATGAACAAAATTCCACCCCCCCCAATGGGGTGTCAAAACCGCGATCGGATACCCTCCATTGCCGTGGCCCGCGCGGCGGGTTCTGCATCGCCAAACCAAAGCGCGTCAATATGTTCAGGCAATTATTGCCACAGGCAATTGAACGTCGGGGCTGCTTGTTTTACATGAGGCCATAATGTTTGCCGCGAGAGTCGGTCTCCACGAGACCTGCGCGGCAATATGGGATCATCAAAGGTGCAGTCCTGCTGCGCTGATTTACCAAGCTTCCAAGATCGCTGAAAGGTTGTGAACTATGTCAGATAAATCTAACCCCGACGTATTGTATACCATCGTAGACGAAGCGCCCGAGTTGGCCAGCGCATCGCTACTGCCCATCATCCGCACCTTTGCGGCGGCCGCAGGCGTCAACGTTGGCACCAAGAATATTTCGCTGGCCGCCCGCATTCTTTCCGCCTTTCCCGACAGTCTGACCGCTGCGCAGCGCCAAATCAACGATCTGGCCGAGCTGGGCACATTGGTGAAAACACCAGAGGCCAACGTCATCAAACTGCCGAACATCTCCGCTTCGGTGCCTCAGCTGGTTGCAGCCATCTCCGAGCTTCAGTCGCAGGGCTACGCGCTGCCGGATTACCCAGAAGAGCCCTCAACCGATGCCGAAAAGACAGCCCGTGCTGGCTATGACGCGATCAAGGGCTCTGCGGTGAACCCGGTTCTGCGCGAAGGCAACTCGGACCGCCGCGCCGCCAAAGCAGTGAAGACCTACGCCCAGAACAACCCACATTCGATGGGCAAATGGGCAAGCGACAGCAAAACCAAAGTCTCGTCCATGCCGGCCGATGACTTTTACGCCAACGAGAAAGCCGCGACCATCACCGCCGCTCAGGCAGGTGACGCGAAGATCGAATTTGTCGGCTCCGACGGCACTGTGACCACGTTGAAAGACAGCTGGCCGCTGGAAGAAGGCACCATTGCCGATGCGACCTTCATGTCCGCCAAGGCACTGGCTGCATTCCTGACCGATGCGATTGAGGACACCAAAGCCGACGGCACCATGTTCTCGCTGCACATGAAGGCCACCATGATGAAGGTCTCGGACCCGATCATCTTTGGCCACGCGGTCAAGGCCTGGCTGGCGCCAGTGTTTGACAAATTCGGCGCTGAGCTGGAGGCCTTGGGTGTCAACGCAAATTCCGGCATGGGTGACCTGCTGGACCGGGTCGCAGACAACGCCGAGATCATGGCCGCCGTTGATGCGGTGACTGCAGATCGTCCTGCCATGTATATGGTCGACAGCGACAAGGGCATCACCAACCTGCACGTGCCGTCCGATGTGATCATCGACGCCTCGATGCCGGCGATTATCCGCGCCGGTGGTAAAGGCTGGGACGCTGCTGGCAACAAGGGCGACACCAATTGCGTGATCCCCGACCGTTGCTATGCCACCATCTATGACGAAGCGATCAACTTCTTCAAAGCCAACGGCGCGCTGGACGTCACCACCGCTGGCTCGGTGGCCAACGTCGGTCTGATGGCGCAAAAGGCCGAAGAATACGGCTCGCACCCCACCACGTTTCAAGCCCCGGCAGACGGTGTGATCCGGGTGGTTCTGGCCAACGGCGACACCCTGCACAGCCACGGGGTTGAGGCGGGTGACATCTGGCGCGCCTGCACTGCCAAGAAAGCACCGATCGAGAACTGGATCGAGCTGGCGATGGACCGTCAACGTCTGACCGGCTCTGAGTCGATCTTTTGGTTGGACGCAGGTCGCGCCCATGATGCGCAGCTGATCGCCTATGTCACCCCGGCGCTGGCCGCAGCCGGTGTGGCCGACAAGTTCCAGATCATGACCCCGCGCGAAGCCACTGCGCAGTCGCTGAAGACCATCACCGCAGGCAACGACAGCATTGCTATCTCGGGCAACGTGCTGCGGGACTATCTGACCGACCTGTTCCCAATTCTGGAACTGGGCACCTCGGCCAAGATGCTGTCAATCGTCAAGCTGATGAACGGTGGCGGTCTGTTTGAGACCGGTGCCGGTGGCTCTGCCCCCAAGCACGTGCAGCAGCTGGTTGAACAAAACCACCTGCGCTGGGATTCAATGGGCGAATTCTGCGCCTTGGGTGAAAGTCTGAATTTCCTGGCCGACAGTCAGGGCAATGCCAAGGCCGGCATTCTGGGGGTTGCTGCCGAGACCGCGACTCAGGGCATTCTGGACAATAACCGCTCGCCGTCGCGCAAAGTGGGTGAGCCAGACAACCGTGACAGCCACTATTGGTTCGCCCGCTACTGGGCCGAGGCACTGGCCGCACAGTCAGACGATGCTGATCTGGCGGCGCATTTTGCTCCGGTTGCAGCCGATCTGGCAGCCAAAGAACAGCAGATCCTGGCTGAGCTGGCAGCGGCACAGGGTAAACCGGCTGATCTGGGCGGATATTTCCACACCGACCCGGCCAAAACAGCCGCCGTGATGCGCCCCAGCGCCACCCTGAACGCCATCATCGGCTGACAGTTGTTCTCATTGAGTTGAAAAAAGGCGTCCGCATCCGGGCGCCTTTTTTCTTGGCTGCATGATTTTGGCAGCGACATTTTATCGTCCCCAGCGACGCCCAACCTGAATTCGTTTTAAGACCACCTTACGGCCGAGAGATTCCAGCATCACCTGCCTAGGCGGTCAATAAAGAAGCTGACCGATTGCCTTTAAGTAGCTGATTGCAATCTTTAATTGCATAATATCTATAGAATATCACAACATTAACGGTACTGAAATGAATTGGGAACAGTTTATTGTCAGGCCATGGTTCCGTCCGGCCCTGTAAATAGTAACACCTGTTAGAAGAGAGATCCGCTATCATGACCAGCCTAGTCTCACTATGGAATGGCCTCCGGTTGAGTAAGAAATTACCGCTCTTGATTGCCTTACCTACAATCATGCTGACAATAGCATCAGGCTTCATATACACTTGGCAATCCCATTCGGCCCTTAAAGAAGATCGTGAGACGGCCTTTTATACGCTGTTATCTGAACGGCGCCACGCGCTGAAAGACTGGCTGGAACGGGTGGAAACTGAAACTCGAGCCATCAGTGCCAGCAAGAGCATTGCATCCGCCTTGGGCGAATTTGACAGGGCCTGGCAAAAACTGGGTGACTCCCCCGGAGAGCACCTGCGCAACGCCTATATATTCGATAACCCCAATCCTCTGGGTGAAAAAGATGAACTCGTAGTGGCCACAGACCAGTCGCTTTGGTCAAACCTGCATCAAGAGTATCATCCGGGGTTCCAAATCTTCCAACGCGAGCTGGAGTATTATGATTTTTTTCTGCTGAATCCGCAGGGCGACCTGATCTATTCGGTCTTCAAAGAAGACGATTTCGCCACCAATTTTCAGTCCGGCCCCTATAGCACGTCTGGGTTGGGAGAGGCATTTCGCGCGGCTATGACACTGCCTGAAGGCGAAGTTCATTTAACCTCGATGGCGGCCTATGCTCCCAGCCACGGGGCACCTGCCATGTTCATTTCCACTCCGGTTTTCCGCAAGGGCGAATTGCTCGGGGTATTTGTCCTTCAAATTCCAATCGATCACATGTCTGATATTTTGTCTCAATCAAGCATACTGGGCGAGACTGGATTGGTCTATCTGGTCCGTGAAGATGGGGTTGCCCTGACCGCATCCCCTCATACTGATGGCCATCAAATTCTGGACCCATTGCCCAACTTACCCCAAATTTCAGAATCCTTTCTCGAAGGGCACCATTCCTTGTCCGGTGTCAAAGGGCTGACAGATCAATTGGTCGAAGCTGAATCAATCCCATTTACATTCAGAGGCAAAACATGGGGCATCGTGTTGGAGATCGACAGCACAGAGGCCCTGGCCACCGAAAACGAAATGCTCCGCTCATCGGTGCTGCAAGTCCTGGTGGTTTCGTTGATCGTCGCCCTATTATCCTGGTTCGCCGCGCGCGGCGTTTCCCGCCGTGTCGTCTCACTGGCGCGCAGTGTCGAAAACATAGCGCAGAAAGATTATGATAGTCCGGTTGCCGACGCCGACTCGCGGGATGAATTTGGCACCATCGCCCGCACCCTGGAAGGCTTCAAAGCTGAGCTGAAAGCCGCATCATTGGCGCAAGAGGACGTAAAAATCCAGCAAGATCAACAGCGTGATGTTGTCGAGCAATTAAGTGGAGGTCTGCTCAATCTGGCCAACGGTGATCTGTCGCAACCGCTGGTCAAACCCTTCCCTGCCGACCATGAGCAACTGCGCAACGACTTTAATCGCACCCTGAAAACGCTTAGCTCAACCATTGATGAGGTGATCAGTTCGGCCGAAAGTATCCGCGGCGGCGCCACCGAGATCAGCCGCGCGTCGGATGATCTGTCGCAACGCACCGAAAGCCAGGCAGCAACGCTGGAGCAGACAGCGGCGGCACTTGAGGAAATGACGGCAAGCGTCAAATCCGCCGCCGATGGGGCCCATAGCGTGGAAAACATCGTCAACGAAGCCAAAGTCGAAGCCGAAGAGAGCGACAAGGTGGTGCAGCAAGCGGTGTCGGCAATGACCGAGATTGAGGAATCTGCCCGCCACATCAGCCAGATTATCGGCGTGATCGACGACATCGCCTTTCAGACCAACCTGCTGGCCCTGAATGCCGGTGTCGAGGCGGCACGGGCTGGCGAAGCCGGTCGCGGCTTTGCTGTGGTCGCCTCAGAGGTGCGCGCCCTGGCGCAGCGGTCCTCGGATGCAGCGATGGAGATCAAAACGCTGATCGTCGACAGCTCTAAACAGGTCGAGCATGGCGTAGATCTGGTTGGCAAAGCGGGCGAGGCCCTGAACAGCATCGTCACCCGCGTCGGCCATATCTCGCAACTGGTGTCCGAAATTGCCGTCGGGTCCGCCGAACAGTCCACCGGGCTGAACGAAATCAACATAGGTGTTACCCAGTTGGATCAGGTCACCCAGCAAAATGCCGCCATGGTGGAACAGGCCACCGCCGCCGGCCATTTGCTGATCTCTGATGCCAGCAAACTGTCCAAGGTGGTGTCACATTTCAGCATTGAGGGCCACAGTGGCCACCAGAGTGGTCGGCGACCTGTCACCGAAGATACCGATGAAGGGGCCGCCCCAACCGCGCATGGAACAGGTTGGGACAGCGAACCAGAGAGACTGCCCCGCGCAAGGTCCGCAAACGAATCCCCCGGTTCAGCCGGGGACTGGCAGGACTTCTAGTACGGGCCTCAACCAGCGTTACACGGGCCAGATACAGGTCCGTGTAATACCCGAAACAGGTCAGTCGGCATCCGTGCCGGCTTAAGCCATGCGTAACGATTTTACGGTAACTCCAGGCTTACAATATGAATGTGAGCCCAAAGAGGTGCCCGCCAAGGATGCTCGACATCCTGAACCCAGAATGGCGGCAGCATCGGCTTGGACTGAATGGAGCGCCCGACATGCAGAAGATGATACAGTCAATCGCCTTTCGGTTGACTATGCCAATCCCCCTATTTATCATAATTTGCCTTGGTATCGCCTGGGCAACCATTCCACGCGTTCTAGAAAAGAACACGATTGACTTTGCGACGTCCTCGGCAACCAATGTGGTCAACCAGATCAAAGCAATCCGCGGCTACTACACCCAAAATGTAGTCAAGGACGTCAAGAATTCGACTGATATATCGGCAGGGATCGACCATAAAAACGACCCCAGCGTAATCCCCCTGCCAGCAACTTTTGTACATGACCTAAGCAGCCTGTTTGCAAAACAGGGTCTCAGCTTGTCCCTTTATAGCGGCTTTCCGTTTCCGGGCAGAGCGGACCGCCAAATGGACGATTTCATGCAAGAGGCTTGGGCGTACCTGAACAATAATCCGGACGGCATCTACAAACGCCACGAAGTAGAAAACGGAGAAACCTTTTTAAGAGTCGCGGTGGCTGACCGCATGATAGACGAGGGCTGCGTCTCTTGCCACAATTCCCACCCTGACACGCCGAAGGTTGGTTGGCAGGTGGGCGATGTGCGCGGAGTTCTTGAGGTGCGCGAGAACATCCAGACCTCACTGACTGCCTCAAATACCCTGACCCGCAACATCCTGATTGGCGTGGCACTGTCCGGGCTTGGCATGATGCTGGTCGTGTTGTTCACCACCCGAACCATCACCCGCCCGATCGCCGAAATTTGTAAAAGCATGGAAGCCGTGTCTGCAGGTGATCTGGACGGAGATATCACATCAGCGGAACGTGGCGACGAGCTTGGCAAGATCGGCCAGACGCTGGTCAGTTTGAGAGACGACCTAAAGCGGGCAAGTAGCGCTGAGGAACAACGCGCCGAGCAGCAACAAGAACAGCAACAAGTGGTCGAGAAACTAAGTCACGGGTTGGACGATTTGGCAAAAGGTGACTTCTCGAAACCACTTGTCGAACCATTCCCTGCCGACCATGAACAACTGCGCAGCGATTTCAATCGCACGCTGAAGACCCTTAGCTCAACCATTGTTGAGGTGATCAGTTCGGCTGCCAGTATCCGCAGTGGCGCAACCGAGATAAACCGAGCGTCGAGCGATCTGTCGGAGCGTACCGAAAGTCAGGCGGCAACGCTGGAGCAGACGGCCGCGGCACTGGAGCAAATGACAGCAAGCGTCAAATCCGCTGCCGATGGGGCACACAGCGTGGAGGCCATTGTCAACGAAGCAAAAACTGAGGCCATTGAAAGTGACAAGGTGGTGCGGCACGCGGTGTCGGCAATGACCGAGATTGAGAAATCTTCCCGTCACATCAGCCAGATCATCGGCGTGATCGACGACATCGCCTTTCAGACCAACCTGCTGGCGCTGAATGCCGGTGTCGAAGCGGCACGGGCTGGCGAAGCCGGTCGCGGCTTTGCTGTGGTCGCCTCAGAGGTGCGGGCCCTGGCGCAGCGGTCCTCGGATGCAGCGATGGAGATCAAAACGCTGATCGTCGACAGCTCCAAGCAGGTCGAGCATGGGGTAGATCTGGTTGGCAAAGCGGGCGAGGCCCTGAACAGCATCGTCACCCGCGTCGGCCATATCTCGCAACTGGTGTCCGAAATTGCCGTTGGATCCGCCGAACAATCCACCGGTTTGGACGAAATCAACACAGGTGTTACCCAGCTGGATCAGGTCACCCAACAGAACGCCGCCATGGTCGAAGAAGCCACCGCAGCCAGCCACTTGCTGACCACCGATGCCAGCAAGCTGGCCGACCTGGTGGCGCATTTCAACATTGATGGCAACAAAGGCCGCCAGGGCAACAGCAAACCTGGCCCCAATAATGCCACCCCAGCGGCGCACGGAACAGGTTGGGATAGCGAACCAGAGAGACTGCCCCGCGCAAGGGCCGTCAACGAAGCGTCGCCATCAAAAGATGTCTGGGAGAACTTCTAACGTCGCATGACAACATCCCGCAGTGTCCACCAACGGACACTGCGGGATGAATTTCTAAACGCCTGTTTCGATCAGCATAGCTGCGATCCGATACGCGGGATCAGACCAGATCGCCGGCCAGTGCCTTGTCGATCAACACAATGGTCTCTTCGACGCCATACAGCGCAATAAAGCCACCAAAACGCGGGCCTTGCGTGGCCCCCAACAGCACCTCGTAGATCGCCGAGAACCAGGCCCGCAGTGGGTCGAAACCGTGGATCTTACCGATGGCAAACACCACTGACTGCAGGAATTCATCACTGCCAAAATCGACCTCTGGCAGCGCCACATCCTTGCCATCCAGCGCGTTCTTCTTGGCAATCGCGGCCAGCGCCGCATCGGGCGATTTCAGCGCCTCGGCCAGGTCGGACAGGGCGGCGCGTTCCTGATCTGTGGGCAGACGGTACACTTTGGCCGGTTTCACAAAATCGTTGAAGTAAGCCACCGCAAAGCCCGCCGCCTGATCCAGGGTCGGGTTGCTGACCGGTGTCGCGTCAGGGGCGTATTTGTTGATAAAGCCCCACAGGGTTTCCTTGTCCTCGGCGTTGGACACGCTGGCGATATTCAGCAGCATGGCAAAGGGCACCACCATATCCGACTGCGGAACATCACCGCCGTGGATGTGCCACACCGGGTTGTTCAGCTGCGCCTTGGCGTCCTGCCCGTGATAGGCCCGCAGCTGCTGGTGATACTCGTCCACCGCCTTGGGGATCACGTCGAAATGCATCCGCTTGGCCGTCTTCGGCTTAAGATACATGAAATAGGTCAGGCTTTCAGCGCTGGCATAGGTCAGCCATTCGTCGATCGAAATACCGTTGCCTGAGGTTTTTGAGATCTTTTGACCATTGGCGTCCAGGAACAATTCATAGGTGAAGTGGTCCGGCGCGCGGTGGCCCAGAATGCGGCAGATGCTGTCATAGATCGGCGTGTTGGTGCTGTGATCCTTGCCGTACATCTCAAAATCGACGCCCAGCGCCGCCCAGCGGGCGCCAAAATCCGGCTTCCACTGCAGTTTGACATTGCCGCCGGTGACCGGCAGCGTCCATTCCTTGCCGTCCTCATCATCAAAGGTGATGGTATAGGTCTCAGCGCAGACCTTTTTCATCGGCACATACATCACCCGGCCGGTCTCGGGGTGGATCGGCAGGAAGATCGAATAGGTCGCCGCCCGCTCTTCGCGCAAGCTTTTCAGCATCACCGCCATCACCTCGTCGTATTTATCAACGGCGCGCTTCAGCACCTCGTCGAACTGACCCGAACGATAGAATTCGGCGGCCGAGATGAATTCGTATTCAAAGCCAAAGGTATCCAGAAACCGGCGCAGCATGGCGTTGTTGTGATGGCCAAAGCTCTCGTGGGTGCCAAACGGATCCGGCACAGCGGTTAGTGGCATTTGCAGATATTCATGCAGGCTTTCCGAGTTCGGAACATTGCCCGGCACCTTGCGCATACCGTCCAGATCATCCGAGAAACACACCAGTTTGGTCGGGATATCGCTGATCAGCTCAAAGGCGCGTTTGACCATGGTGGTGCGGGCCACCTCACCAAAGGTGCCGATATGCGGCAGGCCGGACGGGCCATAGCCGGTCTCGAACAAAACAAAGCCCTTTTCCGGCGCGCCCTTGGCAAAACGTTTGAGCACCTTGCGGGCTTCTTCAAACGGCCAGGCTTTGCTCTGCAGAGCAGTTTCGCGCAGATCAGACATGTTGTTCTCCATCAGCGGACCCGGATCGGGCCGCATTGCGTATCTAGGCCACCCTATGCAGCCGACTGGCTTGGTCTATTGTGCTAGTGCAGCATGAGTCAATATTTGCAAGCGCCCCATCCCCCATCGCCGGGAAGAAATCGGCGGTTACCGCCAGATTGACAGAATAACCTTGTTAATTTTCCCCAACCAAACGTAGTGTTCAACTACAGACAGTAATTCAATTTTCCCCGAAAGACTTCAGATTGTTTCGCACTCTCACGGCCGAAATCTGGCCCTTGCCGCGGGTCACCAAATCCCGTTCGTCCTGCCGTGAAATTGCCGCGGTTTTTCAGGGCAGCCCCGCCGAGGCCATTGGGCTGATGCCGGGATGGCTCATTCTGCAGATCGACGGGGATGCGCCAACCGATCATGCCTTACTGCGATCCAAACGCAACGGCATTGACCGCATCACCTTTCAAAACCCCGAGACCGACGAGATCTGGTCCATTCCTGCCGGGGCATGGCCGCATGGCATTAAGGTCATCCCCTGTGTCAACGATAGGCTGATCGCCGATATAAAATCCGCAAACGCCGATTTTCAGGCGCTACACGCAATCTGGAACCACGGCGACTGGGGCGAATTTGCCAAGTTGCGGGGCGCGTTTGAGAGCGCGGTCCTGCCGTTTGGCGCCTCGCTGGTTGACCGCTTCATCAACCCCGCCCGCCGCCAAGCCCGGATTTTTGCCTCAGACGATATCGGCAACATGATCCTGCTGGCGCTGAGCTATAAGGCCCTGGGGCTGAATGATCTGGCTCAAAAGGCGATTGAAACCGCCGAACACCACCGTGAAAAGCAGGGCATAGAGCGGATGCCAAGCCAGTATTTCGGGCTGATCTGGTTCATTGATATCCTGATAAAGCTGGGCATCGGCGCCACCGATGAGGCCCTTGAAATGGCCGAGACTGCGGTGGCAGGCTACCCGGAACTGAACGGGCTGCGCCGTCTCTACGCCTCGGTTGCCAACCGCGAGGGCCTGATCCTCTGGTCGCCGCTGCTGGGCAAAAGGTTTCCGTTCGATTATCGCCTGCCGCAGCATGATCCCTTTGACACCTGGCCGGGTGGCCCGCCGGTATCGCTGCCCGACACCCTGGCGACGCTGCAGGACGGGCAGTTCCTGTTGGTCTACTGTCTGGGGGAATATCGCACCAATGGTCCATTTCAGCAGGAGTTGGAAAACCTGATAGCGTTGCATCAATTGGCCCCCGACAGGATCGCCGAGGTGCATGTCATCACCGCCTATGATCAGGACCCAGACGACAGTTTCTGGCGTCACAGCAATCAGATTGAGGATCAGCTGAAATCAGCATCCGTGCCGTTTCGCGTGCTGTTTGATGCAACAGATGCCGCTGTTGCACAGCTAAAGGTTGACGCCTTCCCGTCGCTCTATATCTTGAACCGCGATGGCATCGTCCTGAGTGTCGAAGGTCTGGCCGAGGAAGACGGCTATTGGCAGGCCATCGGGCGCAATCAGGATCCGGCATTTTTGCAATCGGATCCGGCGTCCTGATCTCTTCGGGACACCGCATTTGCGGCGGTTATTGCACCATGGCCGATTGCCGCCGATAAATCGCAGGCAAGTGTTGAACCCCCTTGGCTGCCTGCCTATTCTGACTCTAACACTCAGCCCAAAAGGATATCACCATGACCGAGACCTCCCCTCGCCCGCTTTCTCCCCAGGATTGTCTTGTTGCGATCATGGTGGCGGTGTCGGCCTCGGACGAAAACATCCGCACCTCGGAACTGATCGAGATCCAGTCCGCAGTGAATATGCTGCCGGTGTTTGCGGACTATGATATCGACCGGATCAAACGGATGTCGCAAACGGTGCTGGACTTGTTTGAGCAGGAGGACGGGCTGGATGCGCTGTTTGGCCTGATCCGCGAAAACCTGCCCGAGCGGCTGCATGAAACCGCCTATGCGCTGGCCTGCGACGTGGCGGCCTCAGATGGGCGGCTGAATGAAACCGAATTGGAGTTCCTGGCCGAGATCCGCTATGAGTTGAACATCGACCGGCTGCACGCCGCTGCAATTGAGCGCGGCGCCCGGGCGCGGCACGTGACCTGAGACCTAAGACCGGTGGGATTAGAATAAGAGAACTTTCGGGTTTGTCTTATTCAGGGAACAGCCTTTCTCTTCCCTGAATAAGGCTCCGGGGTCAGCGCTGGAAAATCTCGTCACGCGTGAAATTCCGGGTTTGCCGCGATCCATTGGCAAAGGTCATTGTCACACTGACCGTCTCGATCGAGTTTTGATCGAAAGTCCAGTAAGGCGGATCCGCCTTGGCAGCCCCCGAAGCACAGGACGAAAACCCCTGTGTTTTGGTGGCGCCGCCATTGACCGAAAACTGCATCTTTTTGATGCCGCAGGCATAAGGCGCCACTGACGACAGGTTCAGCGCGTCATAGGGCCAGCTTTTGGATACTGTGGCCCAGGGCGTCCCGGCCCGTTTCAATGCCGCCTGATCCTGCGCAACCCGCGATGACGACACTACAGGCGCCGACGCGGCCGCAACTGGGGCGCTTGACTGGCCGACAGATGCAGCTGCCCCCCCGTTCACTTTTGCATTGTTCGCTTCCCAGACTGACCGCGACGGCATGGTCAAATGCCCCATCTGAGCAGGGTTGTCACGCTTGGCCTCTTCGAACATGGCCCGGCCCAAGGCGTAATCGTCATTGATGTCCACGCCCGGATACTTCTGCCGGTATTCTTCTTGGAGGCGCCGTTCTGCGGCGGCATCAACCGCCGAATAAAACGGATCAGCCGCGCCAGTGGCAATCACCGCGGCAGTACAGGCCGTCTGCGACAGTGCTATCGCTAACAGCCCCGCCATGCGCCAACGGCCCCGGAGAAAATACCCCATCGAAATTTTCACATTTTCTCTATTATTTTCAATCATGTTTGCTGTGCCCCAATACCATCTCGTCAAACTAAACGGTACGGGTACAACGCAAAGCAATAGAATTCTTCAAATGTAAGACATTTACATTCTATAAGGGAATATCGCCCACCGCAGGACGCAAGAAATCTCCCCAGGGTTGAGAATCCATCCCAGTGGCCGCGTGTTTCCCAGTCGATTGATTGCAACACAGGCCATGCGAACCACAGCCAAACGGCCTCAACTGCCGTAGACCGTGCCCCATCGCTCGATCAGCTTTTGCTGCATCTTCTTGGCCTTGCGGTTCCAGCTGCGGGCCCCCTGTGGCCGTTCGCGGTCAGCGCGTTTGATACGGGACCGCGCGCCCTGATCGGCGGCAAAGATGGCAAAGGCCAGCTCGGTGCCGTCAGCGGCGGTCATGAAACCGCCCAGCCCTGAGACAAAATTCAGCGTGCCGGTTTTGGCATTCACCTTGATCGGGTGGGTCTTGTTCACCTTGCCATTGGCATCGCGCAGCAGGAACGGTTTCAGCAGTGGTTTCAACTGACCCACCTTGCGCGCGGCAATCAATGCCCCAACCAGATCGTCGGGCGTCATCCGCGACGCGTCGCCCAGACCCGAATGATCCACCAGCCGGGTGCCGGTCATGCCATATTTGGCACCCGCCCAGCTGTTCATCGCCTGCGCCGAGGCCCTTAGCGATCCGGGCCGACGCCCAGATGCCGCGGTGGCGGACATGCCGATCATCTCGGCCATCAGATTGTTTGAGTATTTCAACATGCGGCGCAGCATCACCAACAGCGCCGTACTGCTGTGCTGCGCCAGCACCTGCCCCTGACCCTGTGGCAGGGATTTCACCACTTGCGGCTTGGCCAGCACGATCCCATGCGCCCGCGCCATGGTGCGGAAAACATCGCCTACGTATTCAGCCGGACGGCGCACCGGTAGCCAGCGCGAGCCGCCCTTGCCCAAGGCAGCATTGGCCACCGTCCACTGATCGGCACCGCCGCTGTCGGCATAGGTGTAGACCGGGGCGGTTCGCTTTGCCACTTTCATCCGGGCCACGGCCACCTCGGGGCGGTATTTCTCAGTCCTGGCATCCATGCTGACCGACCAGCCCTGGCCTGCCCGTTTCCATTCAAAATGCACCCGGTTATAGTTCAGCGCCAGCCCCGAGATCGCCGGGCTATAGCCGACGTGATCCGGCTGATCGGCGTCAATGGTGTGCACATAGGGCAGCGCCCCGTCCCACAGCTTAAAGCCGCCCCTGACCTCGCGCACGCCGGCAGATTTCAGCGCTTTGGCCAGTTGCGCCAGATGATCGGTGGTCAATGTGGGGTCGCCGCCACCAACCAGGATCAAATCCCCCTGCACCACGCCGCCGATAACGCCGCCCGTGGCCATCACCCGGGTGTGAAACCGATGCTCGGCCCCCAGCACATCCAGCGCGTAAAGCGAGGTCAGCGCCTTGGCGACGCTGGCCGGTGGCAGTCCCGAGGCGCCATTCTCGGCCTCAAGCCGCAGACCTGTCTCCACGTCCGCCACAGCGCAGGCCACCTCTCCCGGCAGCCCCGCCCGCTGCAGCACACGTTTGAGCCCGTCCGCCGGGCTGTGCATAACAGCCTGACGTCGGGCATGAGGTCGCAAGGAGGTGACCGGGGCATTGGCCCAGGCCCCACCTGCCCCGATCAGGGCAGAACCAGAAAGCAGAAAAAATCGTCGCGTAACCATATCACCCTTAGTGTAATAAATTCATTTCGAAACGGCAAACAGTCAGGCGATTTGGGGTTCTTAGTAAGCGCACTGCCTGTTAGAGGGTGAAACCATGTTACAGGCAGTCACTCTCATGTTCGTCGCTATGTCAATGATCCCTGCGGGTGATCTATGTGGCAAACTGCTGACCAGCAGTGGCATTGCCACACCGGCTTTCATCGCCTCTTCGCGTTTTGTCATTGGTAGCGCCTTGTTGCTGCCCTTTGTTCCGCTTCGCGCGTATTCATTAATGAAAGATCGCCGCATGTGGCTGCGGGCCCTGTTGCTGGTCGGCGGCATCGTTTCGGTGCAGACAGCCCTTAAGACCGAGCCGATGGCAGATGTGTTCGCCGCCTTCTTTATCGGCCCGATCATCAGCTATGGTCTGTCGGCTGTGTTCCTGCGCGAACCCACCACCTGGCTGCGGTCGCTGCTCATGCTTGTCGGCTTTGCCGGTGTTATTTTGGTGGTTCGCCCCGGCTTCGGAGGCTCGATCAACCTGTTGTGGGCGGTGCTTGCCGGCGGTTTCTACGGCTGTTTTCTGACCACCGGCCGCTGGCTTTCACATCTTGGGTCACCGCTAGAGCTGAGCCTGATCCAATTGCTGCTGGCCGCCCTTGTCATGCTGCCAATGGGGTTGGCAAACCTGCCCGAGCTCACCCTGAGCACCTCGATCCTGACGCTGGGCAGCGCCGCGTTTTCGATGCTGGGTAATCTGATTCTGCTGTTTGCCTACAGCAAGGTCGCAGCCACCAAACTGGCGCCGATGGTCTATTTCCAGCTGATCGCCGCAGTGACGCTTGGCTGGGCCGCCTTTGGCCAATTGCCGGACATGCTGACCTGGCTGGGTCTAGCTGTGGTCGTCAGCGCCGGTCTTGGCTCGGCGCTCCTGCGACGCTGACCACTCTCCGCGCGCCCGGATCGCCGAGGAGCTGGCGTCAACCATTGGCACATTGACAAAACACCAGGCCGGGCACTGTGCATGAGCCAACAGGCGGCTCTCGCTCCCCTTCAACCGATATGGCGCATAGATCCGCGCCGCCGGTGACAGCCGCGCCGAGATCCGATCCCCCGGTCGTGCCATCACGCCGACCGGCACCGTATCTAGGATCTGCCGCCAGTCCCTCCAGCGATGAAACTGCGCCAGATTATCGGCCCCCATCAGCCAGACAAAACGCACACCGGGATAGAGCCTGCGCAGATGCCGCAGGGTCTGTGCGGTATAGCGTGTTCCCAGCTGCGCCTCGGCATCGCTGATATGGATGTTTGGGTGCCGCATGATCGCCCGCGCCGCCGCCATCCGCTGCTCTAGCGGGGCCGGCTGATGGCGTTTTAGCGGATTACCCGGAGACACCAGCCACCAGACCCGGTCCAGCCCAAACTGCGCCAGCGCCGCCCGGCTGATCTGCACATGACCCATGTGGGCCGGATCAAAAGATCCACCCAGCAGCCCCACGGTCATGCCGGGGCGAAGATATGGAAACCCATGTCTCATCCCCGGCTTGATGCACATATTTGGCAAGGGATTCCAAGCCCTGCGCAAAACATAGGGCAGCACGCGATTGCGTGCTGCCCTGTTTCACCGCGATTTTGAACAGTTAATGAGTATGCGCGTCTGGTGCGACCAGATGCAGTCCCGGCGCCGGGCGTTTCAGCTCATGTGGGTCCTGACCCTCTGCAGGGATCTCGACCCAGCCATTTTCACCATCCGCGCATTCTTGCACAGTTGGAAAAAACAACGTCTTGTCAGCTTCCAGCGTGTCATGCAGTTTGCCGCGAAAGGTGAATTCGTCGTAATGTTCTGCGGCCAGTTCTCCGGTCCAGATAATCTCGGTCACACCTTCGGTCAGGGTTTTTCCGTAATAGTCATAGCTGCCTTCATACGCCCCGGTCACGGTCTCCAGCGCCCAACCCGGCTTTGGCATTGGCTTCACCGAAACCACACCTTCGGGAATGGTGATCCGCAGCCTTAACGTCGCCTGCTCGCCACAGCCATGGCCAATACGCATCACGCCTTTGTAGAACGAGCCGGTTTTGGCCTCTTGCTGTTCCAACGACGCATGTGCCGTAGCCGAGGTTCCAAGAGCAGCCGCCAACAGCGCAGCCGAAGCAAATTTGATCAGTTTCATTTGTTTTAGTCCTGTTCACATATTTATCTGTGCCGGGCGCGCCCGGCGATGAGTATCATGTGAACAGTGGCGGACCCCGTGCCTGATGGGGATCAATTGCCCCACCGCAGTTTGCGATATCTGATCTGAGCAGCAATAGCCGCCCGGTAGAAACAGCCTGCCAGACCAGAAAATCGACATGTCCCAACACCACAAGGCCAGTGGCCAATGTACAGTTTGGACAGTCAGGTTGGCCAGCCTCTTGGCCAAACCCGCAAATATCCCCCGCCGCGTAACCATAGGCCGAGAACACGACTTCAGCCGAGACCGGACGTGCAGCATGCAAACCCGACAATACGGCAAAACACAGCGCCGCGATCAGCGCCAGTCCCGTTTTATGCCTCTGCCAAGCCGCCATTCTGCCTGTTTACCCTTTGACCCATTACCGTGGTTCCACCTCACCTAACTAAGCGACGGATCACACTCTTTGATCCAGCGCAACAAACTACCGCCCAAGGGTCAATACCTGACATTGCCCCCACCCGTCCCATCCGCTATCACTCCTCCCAAATTCAAATCCCCTCATCACGGAGCCCTATCATGGCCGCCTATCAATACGTCTACCACATGCAGGGTGTCTCCAAGACCTACCCGGGTGGCAAAAAATGCTTTGAAAACATCCACCTGTCCTTTCTCCCCGGCGTTAAAATCGGTGTTGTCGGCGTCAACGGCTCCGGTAAATCGACCCTGATGAAGATCATGGCCGGTCTCGACAAGGACTTCACCGGCGAGGCCTGGGCCGCCGAAGGTGCCCGGGTTGGCTATCTGCCGCAGGAACCCAAGCTGGACGCGACGCTGACCGTGCGTGAAAACGTCATGCTGGGTGTGGCGCCGAAAAAGGCGATCCTGGATCGCTATAACGAACTGGCGATGAACTACTCGGACGAGACCGCCGACGAGATGGCCGAGCTGCAGGACAAGATCGACGCCCAGGACCTGTGGGATCTGGACAGCCAGATTGACGTCTCGATGGAGGCCCTGCGCTGCCCGCCGGATGACGCCGAAATCGCCAACCTCTCGGGTGGTGAGCTGCGTCGCGTGGCGCTGTGCAAGCTGCTGCTCGAAGCGCCGGACATGCTGCTGCTGGATGAGCCGACCAACCACCTGGACGCCGAAACCATCGCCTGGCTGCAACAGCACCTGATGGACTACAAGGGCACCATCCTGATCGTCACCCACGACCGTTACTTCCTGGATGACATCACCAGCTGGATTCTGGAACTGGACCGCGGCAAGGGTATCCCGAATGAGGGCAACTACTCTGACTGGCTGGAGCAAAAGGCCAAACGCCTGAGCCAGGAGGCCCGCGAGGACAAATCCAAGCAGCAGACCCTGCAACGCGAGCTGGACTGGATGCGTCAGGGTGCCAAGGCACGCCAGGCCAAGAGCAAGGCCCGGATCAACGCCTATAACGATCTGGCCGACCAGTCCGAACGCGAGAAGCTAACCCGCGCCCAGATCGTCATCCCCAACGGCCCACGTCTGGGCAACAAGGTGATCGAGGTCGAAAATCTGGCCAAGCACTATGGCGACAAACAGCTGGTCGAGGGTCTGACCTTTGATCTGCCACCCGGCGGTATCGTCGGCGTCATCGGCCCCAACGGCGCCGGTAAATCCACCCTGTTCCGCATGTTGACCGGTCAGGAACAACCCGATCAGGGCTCGGTCAGCTTTGGTGACACGGTCAAACTGTCTTATGTGGATCAGTCGCGCGATGACCTGAAAGACGACGAGACCGTCTGGCAGGCGATTTCCGGCGGCGCTGAAATCATCGAGCTGGGCGATGCGCAGGTCAATTCCCGCGCCTATTGCTCGTCCTTCAACTTCAAGGGTGGCGATCAGCAGAAGCCGCTGAAACTGCTATCGGGTGGTGAGCGTAACCGGGTCCACATGGCGCGGCTGCTCAAGGAAGGCGGCAACGTGCTGCTGCTCGATGAGCCGACCAACGATCTGGACGTGGAAACCCTGCGCGCACTGGAAGACGCGCTGGTCGATTTCGCCGGCTGCGCCGTGGTGATCTCGCACGATCGTTTCTTCCTTGATCGGATCTGTACCCACATGCTGGCCTTTGAAGGCGATGCCCATGTGGAATGGTTCGAGGGTAACTTTGAAGACTATGAGGAAGACAAGAAACGCCGTCTGGGCGCCGATGCGCTAGAGCCCAAGCGGTTGAAGCATAAGAAGTTTGTGCGGTAATAATACTGGAGTGGATCAAGTACCTTTTTGCACTTGGTCCACTCTACCTCAGACTATTTATTCTTATTGGCGATCAACAACTCTCAATTTGACGTAGCAATTTAGCTTGTTTTTCATCGTAAGATTTACTGCTGAAAAGACTGCCCAAAAGAAACTGATTTCGAGCCCGAAGACCAGCGATCATACAATCCATGCAGGTCACGAATATCAATATTCCTAACGGCAAAGAGATAACGACTATGAGCATGACACCCAGTCCGTGAGCACCCAGCACGGCGCTATATTCATCAATTAGGTCAAAGGCAGATTCCAGCCAGCTCGCAACCACGGAAATCATCACAAACACAATCCATGCAAAAAACCAGCCTTTTGATGAAATCTCGAGGCAAGAGGCGTACAATTTCAGAAATCGAACACGCGCCAATGCATATTTCAGCCTTGGCACCTTAAGAACTAGACTAAGTAGCACAACTAGGATGCTCCTGAATTCGCAATAGAATTGCCCACTTAATAACATGGCGTTTGACAGATGATCTTTTTTCGCTCAAAGGGAACAACCTTAAATCCAATACACTCATAACGTACAGGTTGGATTGCTGGCAGACAATACACTGCGACAGCCCCTCGCCTTCTCGGGGGAAATTTCTGACTAGGGGCCGCGCAAATGGCAGATTACAAAGACTTATTGATACCGCTGGGATTTATGTTTGCCTTCACTACCGCAACCGTTCTCGTCTTGGTGTTTCTTTGTCGGTCAGCAGGCTTAAGGCTGGGAAAGTCATCCTATGTTCGAGATCCGAAGGGTTTCATGCGTTTTTTATTACTCAAGGTGCTTCAGTCTCATGGATATATCACCGAGGGCCAGTATAATTATTACGCGTCAAATGACTTAATCTCTTTGGAACTGGGTTCAAGCGCGATGAAAGCGCTTCGGCTGCGGCAAAAGATTGTCGTGGGGTTTTGTTTTCTAGTTATGGCACAAACCGCGATTATCGCGCCAATAGCCATGTTTCAAGTGGTGTATAATATGTAGGAATATCGAATGGGACGTGGTGATTCTGGTTCCGTTTTAACAATGAACTTCAAGATAATGGGAGCTTTCACATTTTTGGATTCGTTCGACTAACGTGAGCGTTGCGTCCCATCCTGAGTTCCCGACTAGCGCCCCCGACAACAGGCCCGCGCCTGACCTTGGGGAGGCGTGAATGCGCCTTCCCGGGGGGAAGATCAGGCGCGGGCCGTGCGGCTTCGCCTTACGTCCCAAAGTAGGCAGAACCGCCCTACCCCACCACAATAACCTTCGCACCGATGGCATCCAGATGATGATCCACCAGCTCTCGCTGTGCGACCTCTAGCAATTGATGACGGGGATAGATCGGTGCGGCGCGGTCGTTCAGGATGGGGGCCTCCCAGCCGTCGGTGCTGGCGAAAAACGCCGCCACACCCGCCACGCCAAACACCTGATCATAACCCTGCACCACCACATCCAGATAGCTCAGCAAGATCGGATGCCGCGCCGACCCCGGCATTTGGGCAGAACGTGGCACCGCGTATAGCGAGATCTCGGGCGCCGGCCGCAGCCCATGCGCAACCGCGCCCAAAAGCGGCAGCCGGTCATAGGCGTATTCACGACCGTCCAGTGCGTCCCAATCCGCCCCCGGCACCGCCGCGATCAGCCCGTCGATCTCGCTGCCAGCGCAGGGCACTGCCGACAGAAACGCCACCTCGCGCAATTCAGTATGCACCCAGGCGCGGCGCCAGCCGGATAGGCGCGCTGGTTGCGGGTCGTGATAGGCATGGGTGCCCAGGTTCACCAGGCTGCCATAGCCAAAGAAATAGGGGGGGGACATCCGCTCAGGGCCTCGCAGGCAGTCGATCAGGGTTTTGATGTATGTCAAACCGCTTTTTGCCGCACTGTGCAATACAGAATGCGAAATTCCAATTGGAGCATTGCAAATGCGCATTACCAAAAGAACCAACATCGCGGTGCGGTTGCTGATGTACTGTGCCGCAAACCCCGATCGCCTGGTCACCAAGGCCGAGATCGCCAAGTGCTGCAATGTCTCTGAAAACCATCTGGCCCAGGTGATCAATCAATTGGGCCAATTGGGTTTTCTAAACACCCAGCGGGGCCGCAACGGCGGCATGACCCTGGCCCGGCCCACCGGCCAGATCCGCATCGGCGACGTGTTCCGCAAGGTCGAAGGCGAAGTGCCCAGCGGCGAGTGTTTTGCCGATTCGGACAACAGCTGCCCGCTGACCAATGCCTGCCGCCTGAAGATGGCGCTGACAGATGCGGCGCAGGCCTTTTATGGCGCGCTGGACGATATCACCCTCGAGGCGCTGGTCTGTGACAACCATGATCTAATGAAGATCCTGCAACCCATCAGCTGCGGCCGCTAAGCCGCAGCTAAGATTTGATCCTATTCGCGGGACCGAAGCTGCCCGGCCGGACGGGTCGCCAGCGGTTGCCAGGCAAAGGCCAGCCCGGCCAGCAGAGTGGCCAGCACACCGCCGGCGATGATGGCAAGCGCATTGGGCCAGATCACCTGATAGCTGATTTCAAACACATATGTGTTCACCGCCCAGGCCCCTGCGGTTCCGGCCGCCAGTGCCACCAACCCGGCCCCTGCCCCCAGAATAACCGAGCGCAGGGCAAAGCTGGCCAGAATACGCGCCCGTGACGCACCAAGGGTTTTCAGCAGCGCCGCCTCGTAGCGCCGTGCCGGCTCCCCCGCAGCAGCGGTCCCCAGCAGCACCAGAAACCCGGTCAGCAGCGTTGCTGCCGCACCGTAAGCGGTGGCCGAGGCGATCTGGCGCAGGATCTCGGACACCCGCTCAATCGCGTCGCGCACCCGGATCGCGGTGACATTGGGCATGTCGCGGCCCAGATCGCGCAGGATCTGCGCCTCGGCCTGCTCGTCGGAATAAACCGTAGCGATAAAGCTGTGCGGTGCCTTGGCCAGCGCCGCCTCGTTCAGCACCAGCACAAAGCCCATTCCGGCGCTGGAGAAATCCACTTCGCGCAGGCTGGTGATACTTGCAGTGATGTCGCGGCCAAGAATATTCAGGGTCAGGCTGTCGCCCAGCTGCAGCCCCAGTTCCTCGGCCTCCTCAGTGGCAAAACTGATCTGCGGCGGACCGCTGTAATCCTCTGGCCACCAGCTGCCGGCGGTGATCTGGGTGCCCTCGGGCTGCGCGCCCGCATAGGTGATGCCGCGGTCGCCCCGGACCACCCAGTGATCGCCGGCAACTTCGCGCGCGGGCTGGCCGTTGATCTTGGTGACAACGCCGCGCAGCATCGGCGCGCTTTGCATTTTCGACACTGCCGGATCATCATTGATGCGTTTGGCAAAGGCCGGCATCTGGTCGCGTTGGATATCGACAAAGAAATAAGACGGCGCGCGGTCTGGCAGGTTATCGCCAATGGCGCGGCGCATGTTGCCGTCGATCTGGCCAATCGCCGCCAGCACCGTCAGCCCCAGTCCCAACGACAGCACAACCGGAGTGGCGCCGTCACGGGCAGTGCCAATCGCCGACAGTGCCCAGCGCAGCGCCGGACGCCCCCGCGCCAATCGGGTTGAGCGCCGCGCCACAGCGCCAAGCGCCAGCGCCGCCAGCAGCAGCACCGACAGTGCCGCTGCCAAACCAGCGGCGCTCCACAGGGTCAATTCAGGCGATCCGCTAAACAGCGCCGCCGATCCCACCAGCAGCGCCAGCGCCAGGGCGGTGGCCAGCAGATAGCGCGGTGCAGGCAGGTGGTTGCGACCCGCAAAAGCATCGCGAAACAGCGCTGCGGCCCGAATGCGTTCGGCGCGGGCCAGTGGCCAGAGGGTAAAGATAAAGGCGGTCAGCCCGCCATAAATTGCCGCCTCAGCCAGCGCCGAGGGGGACAGTGAGAAATCCGCCGGGAACGGCAGCTGCGCCGCAATCAGTGGCCCCAGCAGCACCGGTCCCAAGCCGCCAATCAGTAGACCAATGGCGATCCCCAGTAGCGCCAAGGCGCCAATCTGCAGGAAATAGGTCAGAAAGATGGTTGATCGATCAGCGCCAAGGGTGCGCAGGATGGCAATGGTCGAGGTCTTGGTCGCCAGATAGGCCCGCACCGCAGCCGAGACCCCGATGCCACCAACCGCCAGACCGGACAGGCCAACAAGGATCAGAAACGAGCTCAGTCGCTCGACAAACCGGGTGATACCGGGGGCGCCGTTACGGGCATCGCTCCAGCGCATGCCGCTGTCCCCGAACTGGCTCAGCGCCTGTTGCTTGATCATCTCCAGATCGGTGCCGTCCGGCAGATCCATGCGGTATTTGGTTTCAAACAAGGTGCCAGGGGCCAGCAGACCCGAGGCTTGCAGCGCATGGGTTGCGACCAAGGTGCGTGGCCCAATGGTAAAGCCCGAAGCCGCCGCATCCGGTTCAACCACGATATCCGCCATCAGACGAAAATCCTGCGTGCCCAGTTGAAAGACATCACCCGGCAGCAGCCCCAGACGCGCCGACAAGGCCAGCTGCATGACCGCACCCGGTACTCCGTCGGCGCCAGCCAAGGCCTGCTCTAGTGGCATCGGTGGCGCCAGCTCTACGGTGCCAGTCAATGGGTACAGATCATCCACCGCTTTGACCTGCGTTAGGGCGCGATCCTCGCCCACCACCGCCATGGAACGGAACTCGGCGATCTCGGACACTGTGGTGGCGCGGTCTGCCATCCAGGCGCGGCTGTCGTCATCGGCAAAGCGATAGGTGAACTCCATCTCGGCGTCACCGCCAAGGATCACCGCGCCCTGACTGGACAGGCCATATTCAATCGAGGCCCGCACGGTGCCAATGGCGGCGATCACCGCAACGCCAAGCGCCAGACAGGCCAGAAAGATACGAAACCCTCGCAGCCCACCACGCAGCTCGCGGCGGGCAAAGCGCCAGGCCAGCGACAGGGAGGGAAACAGGGAGCTCATTCCGCGGCCTTTTGATTGGCTGCGGCATCAATATGACCATCGCGCAGATGCACCACACGATCACAGCGCGCCGCCAGTTCGGGGGCGTGGGTGACCATGATCAGGGTGGCACCATGGCGGTCGCGCAGGTCAAACAACAGGTCCATGATCGCGCGGCCATTGGCCTCGTCCAGATTGCCGGTGGGTTCATCCGCCAGCAGAATGTCAGGCCGTGGTGCCACCGCGCGGGCCAGCGCCACCCGCTGTTGTTCGCCGCCCGACAGCTGCGCCGGGAAATGACCCGCACGCGCGCCCAGCCCCACTGCCTCTAGTTCAGCCTGGGCCCGCTCAAAGGCATCGGTGTGGCCGGCCAGTTCCAGCGGCGTGGCGACGTTTTCCAGTGCGGTCATGGTGGGGATCAGGTGGAAGCTCTGGAACACCACGCCCATGTGGTCGCGGCGGAACCGGGCCAGCGCGTCCTCGTTCATGGCGGTCAGATCCTGGCCCAGCGCGGTGATGATGCCGCCGCTGGCCTGTTCCAGCCCGCCCATCAGCATCAGCAGCGACGACTTGCCCGAGCCCGAGGGGCCGACCAGCCCCAGTGTCTCGCCGACAGCAACATCCAAATTGATCTGCTGCAGGATATCCACCACTCCGGTATTGCCATTCAGCGACAAAGACGCATCTTGGAGACGAAGAATTGGAGCGGTGGTTTGCAATGTCATGGGGCTCTGCCTAATTGGTTTATCGTAGCGATATGGAGGTTCTACAGAAATGCACAAGGTGCTGGCCGCTTTGGCCTTTATATTTATTACCACCGGGGCCCTGGCCGAACCGCTGCGCATCACCGCATTTGGCGACAGTCTGGTGCATGGCTATGGTTTGGGCCCGGATCAGGGGCTGGTGCCGCAACTGCAGAGCTGGCTGACGGACCACGGCGCCGAGGTGACGCTGACCAATGCCGGTGTGTCGGGCGACACCACGGCGGGCGGCGCGGCGCGGATCGACTGGACGCTGAGCGATGATCCTCAGGGGCTGATCGTACTGCTGGGTGGCAATGACCTGCTGCGCGGCATGCCAGCCGACAGGGCCAAGACCAATCTGTCGGCCATTCTGTCCGCAGCCCAAGCACAGGGGGTCGAGGTGCTGCTGATTGGGATGCTGGCACCGGGCAATTTTGGACCCGTCTACAAGGCCGAGTTTGATGCGATCTATGGCGATCTGGCAGCGCAATATGACAGCCTGCTGTTTGAGGATGCCTTTGCCGGGATATCCGCGCAGGTCTCTGGCGATCCGGTCGCCGCACAGCGCTATTTGCAGGGCGATGGCATTCACCCCAATGCCGAAGGCGTGGCGCTGAATGTCGCGGCGCTGGGGCCTGTAGCGTTGAAACTGGTGGCGCGAATTTCCGGTCCCTAGCTCTTGCCAGGCGGCGGGCCGGCCAAGGGAAATTAGCGCAAACGGCAAAGTTGGTTATGTTGAACCGGTCAAAGAACCGTCACCACAGTTCCCAGTGGAACCCGCTGATACAGGTCAATGACGTGCTCGTTCAGCATGCGGATGCAGCCATTTGAAACGGATTGGCCGATGGTTTGCGGCTGGGTGGTGCCATGGATGCGGAAATAGGTGTCGACACCGTTTTGGAACAGATAGAGCGCCCGCGCGCCCAGTGGGTTATCGGGACCTCCGGGCTGCACATATTTGTTGTCGACAAACTTCGCATAGCTGCGGGGTTCGCGCTCGATCATCTCATCGGTCGGACGCCAGGTCGGCCATTCCTTTTTGACCTCGATCACCGCCGCGCCGGTGAACTCCAACCCCGCCTTGCCAACGCCAACACCGTAGCGCATCGCTTTGCGCTTATCGGTGACCAGATACAGATAGTATGAGCGCGGCAGGATCAGCATCTGCCCCGGCTCAAACTCTTTTTTGATCCGCACCTCTTGCGGTGTGGGGTCAAACACTGCGGGCTTTGATCTGGCCCTTGCCAAATGGGGCAGCGACAAGGCAGCCCCGCCAGCAACAGCAGAGTGGAGGAAACGGCGTCGATTAAGGCAGATAGGGAACATGGCAACACTCGTAAATTGGGAACACTGAGTTCACAGTTGGCGCAGCGGCCAGTTGGGTCAACGGTTTTAGCGGTTGTATGTCTTGTTTCACGATCACCTTGGATGACGATTAATTGAACTTGAGCCCCGGGCCACAAAGCCTATACGGGAATTCGAATACAGTTGCGGAGGATGCATCATGGGGGCGAAAACCCTGACCTGTCTGTCTTGTGCCCAGTTGAACCGGGTCCCCGAGGACAAACTGCGCGCGGCGCCGATCTGTGGCACCTGCGGCGCGGCGCTGATGCCGGTCAAGCCAGTGGATGTGGACCCGGCGGTGTTGCAAAAGGCGGCGCAGAACGATGACCTGCCGCTGATCGTCGATTTCTGGGCGCCCTGGTGTGGACCCTGCAAGGCAATGGGACCTGAGTTCACCAAGGCGGCCAAAAAGCTGAGCGGCAAGGCGCGGCTGGTCAAGCTGAACACCCAGGCCCACCAATCCACCGGAGCGCGCTATCGTATCAAGGGCATCCCCACGATGATCGCCTTTGAGCGTGGCAAGGAAAAGAAACGTCAGTCGGGTGCCCTGCGGGAAGGTCAGATTGTCGGCTGGGTCAAAGGGTGAGGGGTGGCTGGGAAACACTCTGGGGAAGTGTTTCAACCCCGAACGGGCGGAGCCCCGGGCAGCCAGATGACAATCTGAACGAGACCATTTCCATATGAGAACTGCCACTGACGCTACTTGGCGATCAGTGCTTCGCCCTCTTTGACCTTGGCGACCTTGCCCCGTGTTTGTTGCAGCACATGGGCAAGTTCATGCACCAGCGTTTCGGGTTTCTTGGCATCCCCGGGACGCATGAAGTACACGTTGGGCCCTTGGGTAAATGCCTTGGCCTTGAGCTCTTTGCAGATCTCTTTGGTGTTGCCACCGGTGTGCACCCGCACTTTGGCCAGCTTCGCACCAAAGTGCTTTTCCAGACCGTCACGGACATCTTTCGGCAGTTTCTTTTCTTTGGTTCCTTCGGGCGCGTTTTTTAGCGCCTTGCGTTTGGCCTTCTTACCGCCAGTGGCCTCGACCATGGCGGCAATTTCTTCTGGGCTTTTGGCCATTGGAGACTCCACTTCCTGTAGAAACACGCGTTGGACTTGCAGGCCAGAATAGATTTCCTGAGGATTCTGTCAAATTTCACCCACACAACGACGTGCTGGATCATAACCTTGCCGCAGGTCAATAGGCCGGTCAGCGCGTGGCCTCCGGTACTACAGTCAGGTTGCACTCAAATATTGCTAAATCGGGTGATAGAAGTGGCGGCGCCACCAAAGCGGATTTGGACGGGAGATCAATCCCGTGTGCTAAACGTTGTCTCTGCGCGCCCCAGTCTTTGCGGGGCCCTGTTCCAGGTGCCGGGGATGTCAGGCCCGGCGGTAATCGCGATTGGGGAGCGTTTTGCCAGACCGGGGTAAAGCTGACGCTAATTGAGCGAACGGTCGGGGCGATAAAGGGCAACAAAAAACCGCGCCCGCCAATCTGGCAGGCGCGGTTCAAAATTCAGGAGAGAAACCCGGTTAGCCGCGGGCGCGGACCACTTGCATCAGCGACAGAAGCGCGCTCATGTCCGGGCCACGCTCCATGCCGGTCACCGCGTGGCGCAGCGGCATGAACAGGCCCTTGCCCTTGCGGCCTGTGGCCTCTTTCACCGCGGTGGTCCAGGTTTTCCAGGTGTCCGCGTCATAGGGACCCTCGGGCAGCAGCGCCATCGCCTGGGCAATGAACTCTTTGTCCTCATCCGCGATCAGCGGCTCGGCGCCATCGCGGCACAGGCTCCACCAGGTCTCAAGATCACCCAGGGTGGTGATATTCTCTTTGGCCACATCCCAGAAGGCGGGTTGTTTGTCTGCCGGAACGCCCAGCGCGTCGAGGTCGGACTGCACCTTTTCCAGCGGCAGGGACTGCAGATAGCGACCGGTCAGCGGGAACAGGTCCTGTACGTCAAATTTGGTGGGCGCCGCGCCAAAGCGGTTGAGGTCGAAACCGTCGATCAGCTCGGCCATCTCAGAGCGCAGCTCAATCGGATCGGAGGAGCCAAGACGGGCCATCTGCGACAGCAGTGCCATCGGCTGCACCCCCTGTTCGCGCAGATCGCGCAGCGCCAATGTGCCCAGACGTTTGCTCAGGGCCTCGCCCTGAGGGCCGGTCAGCAATGAGTGGTGGGCGAATTCGGGCGGGGTGCCGCCCAGCGCCTTGATGATCTGGATCTGGGTGGCGGTATTGGTCACGTGATCGGAGCCACGCACCACATTGGTGACGCCCATTTCGGTGTCATCGACCACCGACGCGATAGTATAGAGCACCTGGCCGTCACCGCGGATCAGCACCGGGTCGGAGACTGAAGCGGCATCAATCGAGATATCGCCCAGCACGCCATCGTTCCACTCGATCCGCTCAAGATCCAGTTTGAAGCGCCAGACACCATCGCCACGCTCGCCGCGCAGGGTGTTTTTTTCAGCATCCGACAGCGCCAGTGCAGCGCGATCATAGACCGGCGGTTTGCCCATGTTGAGCTGTTTTTTGCGTTTCAGGTCCAGCTCGATCGGGGTTTCAAACGCCTCGTAGAAGCGACCTATGTCGCGCAGCTTGGCGGCGGCATCGGCGTATTGTTCCAGCCGTTCGGACTGGCGCTCAACCCGGTCCCAGGTCAGGCCAAGCCATTCCATGTCCCGCTTGATGGCATCGACATATTTTTCCTCGGACCGGTTTGGGTCGGTGTCGTCGATACGCAGAATGAAGGTGCCGCCGGCCTTGCGGGCGATCAGGTAGTTCATCAGCGCGGTACGCAGGTTGCCAACGTGGATATATCCGGTGGGCGACGGGGCAAAACGGGTGGTGGTCATCACATGTCTCCTGTTGCCCTGCCCATCTCACATAGGCAAGGTTTTGTCCAGTTGATGCGCGTGAGCCGCGCCAGAGGCGCGGGCCTGCGGCGCGAGTATTTTAGCAAAAAGAAACCCTGGCCGGAATTCTGAGGTCAGGTGCCGTTGTCCAGACGCACCCGGCTGCCATCGCTGAACCGCGACAGACGAAAGGCCTGTGGATCGACAATCGGAGTAGCCCCAGTGACCATATCTGCCATCAATCGCCCCGCCCCTGGGCCAATGCCAAAGCCGTGACCGGAGAAGCCGGTTGCGATGAACAGCCCCGGCAGCTGCTCCACCGGTGAGATCACCGGAATGGCATCCGGGGTGACGTCGATCAAGCCGCCCCAGCTTTGCACCACCTCGGCCTGTTGTAAAAAGGGAAAGGCCTGCTGCGCGGACGCCCAGCCGGATTTCAGCGCCGATTGCGAGGCGGCCGGGTCGAGGATCCGGTACTGTTCAAATGCGGTTTGCTGATCTGGCGTCCAGCGTCGCGACTGGGCGGCCTCCTCCTGCCAGCGCCCCGACAGGCGAAACCGCAGCGAGCGCCACTCGCTGAGAAAGGCCGGCAGGAATTGCAGCCCCAGGCGCAGGCTGTCGGGCACGATATCGACCATGTTCTCAGTGCCATTGGCCACGGTATAGCCGCCGTCGGCGCGCTTCCTGAGGGCGTAGCCATCCGCCCAGAGGGCGACGTCCGGCCCGCCCGCCACCGCTGAGCAGCGCAGCACCGAGTTCAGCACCTTCAGCTGGGGCAGAGAGATCCCGGCATTGCCAAGGAACAGCCGCGACCAGGCGCCGCCGGCCACCACCACCGAGCGGCAGGCCACCCGGCCCCGTTCGGTGATCACTCCGGCGATCTGGCCCGCCTGCAGCTCCACAGAGCGCACCGCGCAATGGGTCATCACAGCGGCCCCGGCGTCGCGTGCGCCCATGGCAATGGCGTGGGTTGCCCATTGCGGCTCGGCACGGCCATCCAATGGTGTCGAAAGCGCCGAGTGGATCGGGCCCCGGTGGCCCGGCAACAGGGCCTGCAGCGCAGCGCCGCTGACCATATGGCTGGCAACATCACTGTCTTGCAGGTTCTGGGCCCAGCGCTGCAAATGCGCGCTTCGCTTGGCGCCATTGGCCACAAACAGGCTGCCGCAGCGATGATAGCCGGTGCGGTAGCCGGTGCGGGCCTCTAGCCCCTGCCAGATTGACATCGACTCGATCATCAGCGGGATTTCACGCGGGTCGCGCTGTGACAGGCGCACCCAGCCCCAATTGCGGGAGCTTTGTTCACCGCCGATACGGCCTTTTTCACAGAGCAGCACCGACACGCCGCGCGTCGCCAGTTCCAGCGCGGTTGCGGCGCCGACGATACCACCGCCGATGACCACGGTATCCACAGATTTAGGCAGGCGTTTGTCCTCGGGAAAGGACGGCAATTCAGGACCAGGCAAATAGAGACTCCGACACAGGCAGGTTCACGGGCAGGTTCAATGTGCTGCACTATGCAAAGACCCGGAACCCGTGAAAAGGGAAATCAGCCGCTGTGCGGCTGGGAGCTGGGCCGGATCACTCGGCGGTGGCTTGACGCTCACCGCGGCGCCGCGCCAACAGCCGGTCAAAAGGTTCCACCAGATCCAGCTCAGCCATCGGTTGGCGGGAGAAACTGGGCAGATAGAGCCCCTGGGTCAAACCAGCGGGCAGTCGGTTAGACAGGGCCTGCATCCGGTCACTGACCCGGTTGGCCCAATCCGTGACCTGATCCGCCTGCACCGGCAGCAGTCGGTGGTAGTGGCCGAAACAAGCGCGGCCAAAAGTCGCCAGCCGACCCGGCCCGACACTCCAGAACAACAGCGCCAGTGCGGCCAGCAACAGGGTCACCACCGTCACCACCGCCATCGGGCTGTAGAGCAGTGCCGCCAGTGCCAGGATCAGCAGGTTGTGGCTCCAGCGGGGCTGGTAGCCTGTGAGCCGGCGCAGAGCGAGCCGACGGCCCCCGGTTTTCACTGGAGACGGGCTTTGTGGTGTGGCTGTCACTGTTGGCTTTGGCTGCCGTTTCCGGGGCCTGACACTCTCGGGGTGCACAACCGTGTCGGCAATCATCACCTTGCGGATTTCCGCCATGATTTCCGCATCGCTGGCCATGGTGCTTTGTCCCTGGATCAGCTTGTCAAAATCCGGCTGATAATTCTGTCCCATTTGGCAGCTCCTCAACATCAAACCTGGGCAGTGGCACCTGTCCTGGAGCCTGCCCGACCGAAAATGACAATTAGACCGTTTCGCCACAGCTTTGTTCATTTTGCCTCAAATTCGTCGAAAATGCCCGATGAATGGCGGTGATGCGGCGACAATTCGGCAGGCTCACGGCATTGTTGCGGGATCGGAGACAGTTCAGCCGGAAGGGTGATCTCAGATAGGTGATTCTATGTATGGGGGGGGGAGTCTTTTGGGGGGGGGGGAGTGGTCCTGCTTAGCCAGTTCTTTAGTTTTCTCAATTCCGATCAATACCGTTAACCGTGAACGCTCCTGGGGTGCCTCTGGGATATAAAGTTCTGCCCCACCGAACTTTAACAGGAATTCAATTGTCAGGTCCGTTCCAAGGGTTTTCACATAGATTTCGACCTGTGTCGGAGGTTTTGGGAACGGTCTGGCCGGTAAGTTCATTGTATCTGACCCTGTGCTCGAGTTATTGAAGTTGGGGTGGTTTATATTCTCGCGGCGATAGCACAGCCGCGCGGGCCAGGGCTTC
The DNA here is from genome assembly GCF_030285785.1 of Parasedimentitalea psychrophila. Taxonomy (NCBI): domain Bacteria; kingdom Pseudomonadati; phylum Pseudomonadota; class Alphaproteobacteria; order Rhodobacterales; family Paracoccaceae; genus Parasedimentitalea; species Parasedimentitalea psychrophila. The sequence continues at coordinate 1,180,637 of NZ_CP127247.1, forward strand.
GTCGAAGCGCACCCAAACACCTTGGGTCTCGATCAGCTCAACAATTCCGGCGCGAGAGCGGGTGGCGGTCCCATCTGTCTTGGCGACGATCTGGTCATCAATCACAAAGCAAACCTGTCCGATATCGGCCATGGTGATGGGGTCAGTGCCGTCGTTGACGTATCGAAACACGCCAGCGCGATAGGTCAGCGACGCGCCCCCATTTGCCCCACCGGTGTTGTCGATCGTGTCTTCGGCACGCCCTACGCCGATCAAGTTCAACCCGGTAACGCCTTTGACCAGGTAGCCAGCAGCATTGCGCATGACGAATGCTCCGGCGAAAATCTTTTCGTCGGCGGCCATGGAGCCTTGCCGTATGTCACCAAGAGTGGATGGCGTGTTTCGGTCGGATGTAAGAGCTGTCACCTGATGGTCTCCTGTCGGGATAATCTGGGACAGGATAGGAAGGCGGCGGATATAAATTAACCCGCACCAGGGTGCGGGTGCATTGAATGTGGAGGAGTGCTGATCGGCCCCGCCTCTAACGTCCGAAACGATTTCAGGTTATGAGCCTGACGGTCACATGCGCCGGTCAGCACGAATAATCATATCGAAAGCAAAACCATCAGCAAATTGCATTTTTCTGGATATCGCGAGCGATGGCATGGTAGCGGGCAGTCGGGTTGCCGCCTGAGAGCCGCGTTAAATACCACTTAAAGGGCCTTTGTGGAATTTCATGAGGTGCCCATGCAGGACTGGCCACTTCAGAAACTGTACGGGCTAATTTCCGTGGACCGCTTTTCTGTAAATGCTAAGGGCGGTACGATTTCTCGCGCCGCCCTCCTCTTGGCAAGAAGCTCAGACGGTCCTAAGCCGCTCGGGCCTTCATCGCCTTGAGTGCCGTGATTATCTTGCGGGCAGTCTCCACTTTGAGAAAGCGCAGACTGGAAATCTTCCAACTAAGTTCAAGCCACTTGTTCAATTCGTCCTCACCATCATAAGCGCCACGAGTGAACTCACCCCACAAGGTGCGGATTAACTCGATCTGGGCAAGTGACGCCATGTCAGGGCGTTTTCCATAGGTGCGCCCTTGCGTCACCAGCGGCGCAAAACCCAGATATTCAAAGAACCCAATGAGGGCTTCAAAGCCCTGTTGGTCCAGATCCTTCAGACTGGCAACGCCGCCGATCTGGACCAGCGCAGACCGGAAACTCACCTCTGAAAGTTTCAATTTCCCCTTGGCAACGTGGAGCAGTGCGATTTATTTGCGACTAAGCAGCATGAACAGCCTCCTTGAGTGAGGCGGCCTCTAGGAGAAATGCGCCACCCAGGTTCTCAACGCAATTAATCGCCTGACTGGCCTTGACGCTCCAGTGCTGGTTGAGTGCATCGTCTAGAACGGAAATTAGCGAATGTACGAGGGCTGGGTTCTGGTGATGTTCTCCACCGCTGATCTGCTTACGAAGAAGGCTGACAACCTCTCCTGCTTGAAGGTAAAAGTGCAGTAAATCCACCAAGCCATCGCACCGTTGCGAAATCTGGTCTGGGGCTTCGGATACCTCAATTTCAACCGCTATTGTCCCGCTCATAGTTTCGCTCCCCTAGGTGCCAGCTTCAAATCCAGTATCGCAGCCTTCAAATGGGCTGGTGTGGGGTTGCCTGCTCCAGAAAAAAGCTGGGCAATTCGTGTGACATTGGCCACATTGCGTAGTCCACCTTTCTGCCGCGCAACCGCGTGCAGGGCATCAATTGCCCTCTCACTAGCAAAGGCAGTGCCTTCAACCACTGCGGCTACATCTGCGCGGCTCACCTCTTTGACGATCACCGGACGCAACATCCTGCTTTGCAACTGAGGCATAGCGTTGATGGCATTGGGCAGCTGGAGGTCTCCGCAGAACACCAGGTCAAAGCCACCCATGTCAGCTGTGGCGCGAAGCCATTCAAAAGCTTCACCAGTTTGTCCGGTCTTGGGATTTTTTGGTATAAGTATTGCGCTTCATCCACCACTAGAACTCGACGCACTCCTTGGTAGCCACATCAACAAGCGCCAGCATGATAGGCCGAACAGCCCGCCCATCGCCCCAATCCACCCAAAAATCCTGCATCCGGCCATCAAGCGAAACCCATTCCAGAACTCCGATAGACGTTTTGTCGCGGTGTGCGGGCTGGGTAAGCTGTTTTGCCGCGTCGGCTCGCCCGTGCCGTGCTGCAAGTTTCTGAGCCTCGCCCATCGCCTTCCAACGCCGGTAGACAGTGGGATAAGACGGCCACGCCCAACCAGACTTGCGCCCTATATCGCGTGTGTCGCGCCAAGCCTGTATCAATGGGAATTCTGGCGCTGCATCTCGGATTGTCGTCAGAAAAAGGACCATGCCTGAGGCGTGTTTTCTGCCGTTGAGCTCTTGCCTTTGAAGTTGTCCAGTAAAGCAGGCGCATAGTTGATCGGGTCAACCCCTTTAACGGCCCTTAATAGGACCTCTAAACGGGGTTTTGAGGTGCCTTCTGACCCGTACTATTCTTGCACCAAGCGGATACGCTCTGACCAGCCACACTTTGCCCCAGAACCACCTACAAGCGTGCAATCGCGGCTTTGCGTTCCGCACGGTCCCGCCGTGCAAGCGTGGCTTCTATGAAGGCTGCATGTGCCGCATCGTTATGGGTGCCGGGGTCAAGCTTTTGCTCTTCGATCTGGCGGCGAAAGTAAGCAAGGCGTTCCGGCTTCGGGAGGTCCGAGGCATTGAATACGATGAGCGGAAAAGAGTTCAAAGCCAAGGAATGACCGTTAATCGTTAAGTCATAGCGTAACGAGCGGTGGTCGGTGGACACTATCGACTACGGTCGCCTATTGAATTCATTGGGTTATTTAATGCAATCTCAAGTGTCCCACCCCAAATTATTGCTGGAATTCCCTCAAAGGCATCAAACCCTAAGAAATTGCGTATCTGTAAGGGATTGATTTGATGATGAAAATTTGTCGAGGGGAATCAAACCTAATGAAAGCGCTCAGATGCCCCCTCTGTACAGCCAATAGATTGGCGGTCCATTCCCCCCAGGAGGTATTTTTGACAACGAGAAACCAGCCGGGTCAATCGCCAGATCAGTAGCAGAGCTGAGGCCTGCGGCCTTAGCTGGGGTCGCGCCAGCGGTTGACGATTGGGTAGCGGCGGTCGAGCCAGAAGGCGCGCGGCGTCAGGCGGGCGCCGGGGGCGGACTGGTGGCGTTTGTATTCACTGATATAGAGCAGGTGTTCGACCCGTTTGGCCACATCGCGATCAAAACCGGCAGCAACGCAATCGGCGATGGAGCCATCCTGATCTACCAGAATGTCCAGAATGGCGTCCAGCTCAGGGTAGTCCGGCAGGCTGTCACTGTCTTTTTGGTCGTCTCGCAGTTCCGCCGTGGGCGGTTTGTCGATCACATTGGCGCGGATCACCTCGCCCAGAGGGCCCTTCATCCAAGGGCGGTGGTTGGCGTTGCGCCAGCGGCAGGTTTCAAAGACGCGAGTTTTATACATGTCCTTGATCGGATTGTAGCCGCCGTTCATGTCGCCATAGATGGTGGCATAGCCCACTGCGACCTCGGATTTATTGCCGGTGGTCAGCAGCATTTCGCCAAATTTGTTGGACATCGCCATCAGCAGCAGCCCGCGCAGGCGGGACTGGATGTTTTCCTCGGTGACATCGGCGTCACGTCCGGCGAACAGCGGCGCCAGGGTATTGGTGATGGCGCTTCGGCCCGCGTCTATCGGGACATAATCGTAATGCACGCCAAGCGCCTTAGCGACCGCCTCGGCATCGTCCAGCGAGTCCGAGCTGGTGTATTCGGATGGCAGCATCACGCAGCGGACATTTTGCGGGCCGATCGCATCCACCGCAATGGCGGCGACAATGGCAGAATCCACCCCGCCGGACAGGCCCAGCAGCACTTTGGAGAAGCCGGATTTGCGCAGGTAGTCGCGCAAAGACTCGACCATGACACGGTAATCCTGCTCCCACGCGTCTGGCAGATGTGCCTTTTCACCATCGACGGCGCGCCAGCCGTCGGCGGTGCGCTCCAGATCGAGATGGGTGATTGCCGCGTCAAACACCGGCATTTGCAGCGCCAGTGCGCCGCTGGGGTTCAGCGCAAAGGAGCCGCCGTCAAACACCTGATCGTCCTGGCCGCCAACCATATTCAGATAGATCACCGGCAGGCCGGTCTCAACCGCGCGGGCCACCATGTGGTTGAACCGCACCTCCATCTTGTTGCGGTAATAGGGCGAGCCATTGGGGATCAGCAGAAATTCGGCGCCGGTTTCCCCGAGGGTTTCGGCGACGTCTTCGTGCCAGCCATCCTCGCAGATCGGGCTGCCAATGCGGGTATCGCCCACCGCATAAGGTCCGCCCAGCGGTCCGGCGGAGAATATGCGGACCTCGTCAAACACGGTTTCATTGGGCAGGTGGTGTTTCAGGATACGGCTGGCGATCTTGCCACCTTTGAGGATCAGGTAGGCGTTGTAGAGCTTGCCGCCCTCAACCCAGGGCGCGCCCAGAGCCAGTGCGGGGCCATCGGTCACTGCGGCGGCCAGTTTTTCGACCTCAGTAATGGCGGCCTGATGAAACGCGGGTTTCATCACCAGATCTTGGGTATTGTAACCGGTTATGAACATCTCTGGCAGCGCCACCAGATCGGCACCGGCGTCGCGCCCCTGTTGCCAGGCCTGCAGGGCCTGGGCGGCATTGCCGGGCAGGTCTCCCACAATGGGGTTCAGCTGGGCCAGGGTTACGCGGAAGCGATCAGTCATCCTGCTCTAGTCCTTTAACAATCCAATGCAGCCATTTAACAGATCTGGCATCAAGGGAAAGAGAGCAGACGCAAAAGACATTGCGGCAAACTGCGGGCTGCCCTAGCTTTACGTCAAGCCGTGATACGCTGCGGCAGTTTAATTCAGGCGCAGGCAGAGGTTCCGATGATCCGATTTGGCAACATACTTGCATTTTCCCTGGCTCTCGTGATGGGCTCGGCAGCACTGGCGCAGGATGGCCCGGTGATTTCAACCCAGGACGAAATCGGCGGTGTTTATGAAGGCACCTTTCGCGGCGGGCTACAGCATGGCACCGGCACCTATCGGCTGCCCAACGGGTATGAATATTCAGGCGATTGGGTTGATGGCGAGGTTCTCGGCCAGGGGGTTGCGCGTTTTCCCAATGGATCTGTCTATGAAGGCGCCTTTGCCAAGGGCAAACAAGAGGGGCTGGGCAAGATCACCTTCTCAGACGGGGGCACCTTTGAGGGCAACTGGGCCGATGGTGTCATCAACGGTCAGGGCATCTCTATCTACGCCAATGGGGTGCGCTACGAAGGGGGCTTTGTAGATGGCCAGCACTCCGGTCACGGCACCATGCAAAACCCCGGCGGCTATGAATATGACGGCGAATGGGTGAACGGCAGAAAAGAGGGCAAGGCAGTGATCTCCTATCCCAATGGTGCGGTTTATAAAGGCGATGTGCTGGCGGGCAAGCTGCATGGCCAGGGCAAACTGACCCTGCCTGACGGGTTGATCTACGACGGCAGCTGGGCCGACGATCAGATGCATGGCACCGGGGTTCTGACACTGCCCAATGGCGATATCTATGAGGGGCCACTGGACGCCGGGCGGCGGCATGGGCAAGGCAAACAGACCTATGCCAGCGGCGATATTTACACCGGCAACTACAACAACGATCTGCGCCATGGTCAGGGCATATTTTCTGGCACCGACGGATATGTCTACACCGGTGCCTGGCAGGGCGGCCAAATTGAGGGCCAGGGCCATGTGACCTATTCGGACGGCTCGGTCTATGAGGGCCAGTTCCGCGCCGATCTGCCCGATGGTCAGGGGAAGATCACCTACCGGGATGGATCGACCTATGAGGGCGACTGGATCGCGGGCGTTATCGAAGGCCAGGGCACCGCCACATACCCCAACGGGCTGATCTATACAGGCGCCTTCAAGAATGCGCGCAACCACGGTCAGGGTGTCATGACCTATACCGACGGCTATCGCTATGATGGCAACTGGCAAAACAGTGTGCGCCATGGTGAGGCCAGGGTCACCTATGCCGACGGCTCAATTTACACCGGCGCGTTTTACGAAGGGCAGCGCCATGGCAACGGCAAAATCGAAAGGCCGGACGGGTTCGTTTACCAGGGTGACTGGCAGCAGGGTAAAATCAGTGGTCAGGGTGTTGCCACCTATGCCAATGGCGACGTTTATGAGGGATATTTTCTGAACAGCAAGCGTCAGGGTTCTGGCACCATGCGTTATGCCACCGGCGAAGAGGACAGCGGCAGTTGGGACAATGGTGCACTGGGGGGCGCGTCCGGTGAAGCGGTGAGTGGTGAGCCGTCGGATACCGCAGACACAAGTAACACGGGTACAAATGACGCTGGCAACTAAGCCAGCGTCAGCCAGTGGCAGGCGGTGCGTGCAAGCACGCACCCTACAGTAACCTCAACCGATCCGAATGCGGCTGAGGTGGTCGGGCATCGCCAGACCCTGCAGGTTCGCCGGGTCCGGCTCGGGGGGATGCAACTGCAGTGACATCGGCACCACCCCAGCCCAGATCGCCAAGGCGTAATCTTCGTCATCATCCACCGGCGGCCCACTTCGCAGCTTGGCGGCCCCTTCGGTGATTGGCATCCGCAGCACCGTTGTCGCCTTGACCTCTTGATCCGTCATCGGCCGCAGGGTTTCCCAGCGGCCGGGAAAGATCATCTCGACCATGGTTTTCAGATGTGCCTGTTTGGCGGCGGTGTCTGTCACCTTTTGCGGACGTCCAAAGACCATCGCGGACCGGTGATTGACCGAGTGGTGAAAGGCCGAGCGTGCCAGCACATAACCGTCCAGCACGGTGACGGTCAGGCAGACATCCGCCGCCTCCATTGCGCGAATGGCGCGGCTGGCTGAGGAGCCGTGCCAATAGATGTGATCGCCCTCGCGCCATTGCAGGGTTGGCAGCACCGAGGGCTTGCCGTCGATCTGATAGCCAATGTGGCACAGCGGCATCGCATCGAGCACCGCATGCAGGCTGTCGCGGTCATAAGATCCCTTCTCGTGGGCGCGGCGCAGGCGGCTGCGGTCGGTTTTGAGTGTGTCTGTCTTGAGACTGTCGGCGGAGGTCTGGCGCATCTGCTGGGCCCTTTATCAAGTTCATCAATTGGCTTGACGGATAGCCACAATGTGGACTTCTATTAAGCTCCACTTTTTGACATAATGAGCAGTCCAATCATGCCTGACCTTGCCCGCCTGCTGTCCCCGAGTGCTGCGGCGCCGCGTTATTTGCAGATCAGCGCGGGATTGCGGGCGCAGATGACCGAAGGAAGCCTGAGCGCGGGCCGCCGCCTGCCCGCCTCGCGCGCCCTGGCACAGGACCTCGGGGTGGCCCGGTCCACGGTTGTCTTGGCCTATGACCAGCTGGTCGCCGAAGGCTATCTGGAAAGCCGCCGGGGATCGGGGATCTATGTCTGCGACATTGCGCCACTGACCACTCCCATGGCGGTAGCCGCTACGGCCACGGCGGTTGTCCCTGCCATCTCAGGACTATTGGCGCCGGGCACCCCGGACCCGGAGGTCTTTCCGGTGCAGCCCTGGGCCAAAATCATCGCCCGGGTCGCGCGCATGGCGCCCAAGGCGCTGGTGCATCTTGACGATCCTTTTGGAGACCCTGAGCTACGGCAGCAGATTGCGGCATATGCTGGCAGGTGGCGCGGAATCACGGCGACGGCGGATCAGGTTCTGGTGACCAGTGGCGCCAGCGCCGGCCTGGAGCTGGCCTTGGCGCTGCTGGTCCGCGAGGGGCAACTGGCGCTGGAGGCTCCGGGCTATGTGCCCACCCAAATGTTTGCTGCGGCGCGGGGGTGGCAGGTTAACTGGATGCCGGTGACGGCATCGGGCGTGCAGCTGCCACCGCATCCTTCACCGGTGACAGTGCTGACCCCCTCGCACCAGTTTCCCTTGGGGGGCAGCCTGCCCATAGCGATGCGTCAGGCGTTCCTAAAAGCCGCTGCAGGCTGTGGTGGCTGGATCGTTGAGGATGATTTTGACAGCGAGTTTCGCTATGCAGGTCAGCCGCTCGCCGCTATGGCGGCGCTGGATCACGATGGTCGATGCATCTATGTCGGCACCTTCTCAAAAACCTTTTCCCATGCGCTGCGACTGGGCTATCTGATCCTGCCGCCGGGGCTGGTTGACCGGTTTCGCGCCGCCCTGAGACACCCCACCAGCAGTGCCGCCGTTACCGCCCAACGACCCCTGGCCGACTTCATGGCCTCGGGGCAATACGACCGGCATATCCGCCGCGCCCGACGGCTTTATGCCCAGCGCTACGGCGCTGCCGTAAAGGCGCTGGAGGGCTGGCCTGCTGAACTGGGACAGTTCCGCAGGCACGAGGCCGGGATGCAAATCGCCCTGCATTTGGACCAAGCGCAGGATGAGCAAACCCTCGTCACCGCCGCCAATGCAGCCGGCTTTGCCATTCGCGGGCTGTCGGGCTGTGACCCGTCAGGTCAGGCACAGGGCTTGCTCATCGGGTTCTGTCAGTCGCAACCAGAAGACATTGCCGGTCAATATGACGCCCTGCGCGCGGTTCTTCAGGGCTGCAAAAATTCTGCCGATTGAGGCTTTTCATTTACCAAAGGGGATGTATAAATCGCAGCCATGATCAACCGCGCACATATCCTTTCCCCTGCCGCTGCTGTTTGCAGCGCCTCGCTGCGTGGCCTACTGATCCTAACTCGCCTCTGAGCGTGCCATTCGGCGCGTCCGCTCAGAGGGGATCGCCAGCGCGCCATTTGGCTTAGGACAGACACGAAAGATACCCAATATGACTATGACATCTGACAAAGACCGCGTGGTGATCTTTGACACCACCCTGCGCGACGGCGAACAAAGCCCCGGCGCCACCATGACCCACAATGAAAAGCTCGAGATTGCCGGGCTGCTGGATGACATGGGCGTCGATATCATCGAGGCCGGCTTCCCAATTGCATCTGAGGGCGATTTCAACGCCGTATCCGAGATTGCAAAGAACGCCACCAATAGCCGCATCTGCGGCTTGGCGCGTGCCAAGACCGGCGATATAGACCGCTGCTGGGAGGCGATAAGACACGCCGAGAAGAACCGCATCCATACCTTCATCGGCACCTCGCCGCTGCACCGCGCTATTCCAAACCTGACGATGGATGAGATGGCCGATGTGATCCACAAATCGGTCACCCATGCCCGCAACCTGTGCGACAACGTGCAGTGGTCGCCGATGGATGCCACCCGCACCGAGTGGGACTATCTGTGCCGGGTGATCGAGATCGCCATCAAGGCCGGTGCCAGCACCATCAACATCCCCGACACGGTTGGTTACACGGCCCCGGTGGAAAGCGCTGAGCTGATCAAACGTCTGATCGAAACGGTGCCGGGCGCCGATGAGGTGATCTTTGCCACCCATTGTCACAATGACCTGGGCATGGCGACGGCGAACTCGCTGGCAGCTGTGGCTGGCGGCGCGCGGCAGATCGAATGCACCATCAACGGGCTCGGCGAGCGGGCCGGCAATACCGCATTGGAAGAGGTGGTGATGGCGCTGAAAGTGCGCAATGACATCATGCCCTGGAGCACCGGCATCGACACCCGAAAGATCATGCATATCTCGCGCCGGGTGGCGGCGGTGTCCGGCTTTGCGGTGCAGTTCAACAAAGCGATTGTCGGTAAGAACGCCTTTGCCCACGAGTCTGGCATCCATCAGGACGGCATGCTTAAAAACGCCGAGACGTTCGAGATCATGCGGCCCTCGGATGTGGGGCTGTCCGGGACGTCATTGCCGCTGGGCAAACACTCGGGCCGGGCGGCGCTGCGCGACAAGCTGCAGCAGTTTGGCTTTGAGGTGGGTGACAACCAGCTCAGGGACGTCTTTGTGCGCTTCAAAGAGCTGGCCGACCGCAAGAAAGAGGTGTTTGACGACGATATCATCGCCCTGATGCGGTCCGGCGAGGATGCCGAGAATGATCATCTGCAGATCGTGTCGATGAAGGTGGTCTGCGGCACCGGCGGCCCGGCGGAAGCCACCATTGAGATGGAGATCGACGGTCAGGATGTCAGCGCCACCGCCAGTGGCGACGGCCCGGTGGATGCCACCTTCAAGGCGATCCGGGAGATTCACCCCAACACCGCCCGCCTGCAACTGTATCAGGTGCAGGCGGTGACCGAGGGCACCGACGCCCAGGCCACGGTTTCGGTGCGGCTGGAAGAGGACGGCATGATTGCCACCGGTGAGAGCGCAAATACCGACACGGTTGTGGCCTCGGCCAAGGCCTATGTGAACGCGCTGAACCGGCTGATCATACGCCGTGGAAAAGTTGGTGAAGGTGCCGACACCCGCGAGATCTCGTATAAAGACGTCACCTGAGTGGTGACGTCAGGATAGAGAGGGGCCATCCATCTGGGTGGCCCTTTTTGTTTCCCAGCGGCTTTGAAACGGCGATCTCCCGCGCCCCAAGCTGGTGCGGCTGCGCCGCAACAGATTAGGGCCTTGGGCCCGGCACCGCTACGCGGTGCAAAGTGTTGCGGGGGAAACGTTTCAGCGACAGGTCTGCCCTGAATGCGCCATTGATGGGCTGCAGTTGCAGGCTTCATTTGAGAACCAAGGCGACCTGCAGATATGTCTGATAAAACACCGGGGCGCCATCAGATCAAAAAGTGCGCACTGCGCCTTGCACCAGGAAGTGATAAACCCGCCAAATCAGCTGACCTGCGCCGCGCAGCGGCGCCACGCCCAAGGCTTTGCCTCTCATCTGTGATGAGCGGCAAAGGCGCGGGAGTGCACCGCCTAGATCAATAGGCGGCCACTAAAGCTGGGCCGCTACCTATCGGTCGTGTGTAAACCCTCAGCCCGGTTCGCTGCGACATCACGGCAGGGCTACAGCGCCTTGGCGCTGGCGCGGAGCTCGGTGTCAGGGTGGCGCGGCGGCCTTTACCCGCACCCGGAGTGAAGTGGCTGCAGACCGGGCTCCAATACCCAAGACCTGAGCCGCGAAAAGCGGGCGCGCCCGGCGAAAAGGCGCTAGTTGGACAGAAAACACTCTTTCGCGACGCCGCTGTGCCGCTTATAAGATCTGATGCCCGCGATTTACGCGGAGTCGCGGGCCACTGGTACAGCATTTACAGGATCCCTTTAATATGTCGATCTTTGGATTTTTGTCCGGCCTGTTCACGTCGGATATGGCTATTGACCTTGGAACAGCAAACACCCTGGTCTACGTCAAAGGCCGGGGCGTGATCCTGTCCGAACCTTCGGTGGTGGCTTATCACGTCAAGGATGGCGTCAAGACCGTGCTGGCTGTCGGCGAGGACGCCAAGCTGATGCTGGGCCGAACCCCCGGCTCGATCGAGGCGATCCGGCCAATGCGCGAAGGTGTCATTGCCGATTTTGACACCGCCGAAGAGATGATCAAGTACTTCATCCGCAAGGTCCACAAACGGTCAACCTTCTCCAAACCCAAGATTATCGTCTGTGTGCCATATGGTGCCACGCCGGTTGAGAAGCGGGCAATCCGACAATCGGTGCTGTCAGCCGGGGCCCGCAAGGCCGGGCTGATTGCCGAACCGATTGCGGCGGCCATTGGGGCTGGAATGCCCATCACCGACCCCACCGGCAATATGGTGGTCGATATTGGCGGCGGCACCACCGAAGTGGCGGTCCTGTCGCTGGGTGACATCGTCTATGCGCGCTCGGTGCGGGTTGGCGGCGACCGGATGGACGAAGCGATTATTTCTTATCTGCGACGTCAGCAGAATCTGTTGGTCGGTGAAGCCACCGCTGAGCGCATCAAGACCTCAATCGGCACCGCCCGGATGCCCGACGATGGCCGCGGCCAGTCGATGCAGATTCGCGGTCGTGACCTGCTGAACGGCGTCCCCAAGGAAATCGAGATCAGTCAGGCGCAAATCGCCGAGGCGCTGGCCGAACCGGTTCAGCAAATCTGCGAAGCGGTGATGACAGCGCTTGAGGCCACACCGCCGGATCTGGCCGCGGATATTGTCGACCGTGGCGTCATGCTGACCGGTGGCGGCGCCCTGCTCGGCGACCTGGACCTGACATTGCGTGAACAGACCGGATTGGCGGTGTCGATTGCCGATGAAAGTCTGAATTGCGTGGCTCTGGGCACTGGCAAGGCGCTGGAATTTGAAAAGCAACTGCGCCACGCAATTGATTACGACAGCTAAGGGTCTTACCTTTCGCCATCTATGGGGTGCCATCTAAGTACCCAGGAGGAGCCCCTTGGCCAAAGATCGATCCCAGCGCGAAGACTACGGCACCCCGCTGAAGCGATTGCTGGTTGTGGTAACCTGTCTCTGTCTGGCGCTGATCTTCATTGTCTGGCGCATCGATAGCCCCAGGGTCGAGCGATTCCGGGCTCAGGTCGTCGATGCCGTGGTGCCCAACATGGAATGGGCAATGGTGCCGGTGATCGGCACCATCAATCTGGTGCGCGACTTTCAATCTTATCAGCGATTGTCCAAACAAAACCGCGAGTTGCGGTCCGAGTTGCGGCGGATGCAGGCCTGGAAAGAGGCGGCGCTGCAACTGGAGCAGGAAAATGCCCGGCTGCTGGATCTCAACAATGTACGGCTGGATGCGCGGCTGACCTATATCACCGGCGTGGTGATGGCCGACAGTGGCTCTCCGTTTCGCCAGTCTGTGCTGCTGAATGTCGGGTCGCGTGACGGGGTGCGCGATGGTTGGGCGGCGATGGATGGGATTGGCCTGGTGGGGCGGATCTCGGGGACCGGGCGCAATACGGCGCGGGTGATCCTGTTAACCGATGCCGCCAGTTCGGTGCCCGCGACGATCCAGCCCTCGGGCCAGAATGCGCTGATTGCCGGCGACAACAGCGCCGCTCCGATAATCGATTTCCTGGAAAACCCGGACAAACTGCGCCCCGGTGACCGGGTGATAACCTCGGGCGATGGCGATGTATTCCCGGCCGGGCTATTGATTGGCCAGGTGGCCAGCGACCCCTCTGGCCGTTTGCGGGTGCGCCTGTCTGCCGATTATGAGCGGCTGGAGTTTCTGCGCGTGCTGCGCCACCATGGCACCGAAGGCATCAATACCCCCGGAGGGCTGGTGACGCCGCCACCCGGGGCGCCCCTGCCGCGCCCCCGCCCCAAGAGCCTGGGGACCGACAATGGCTAACACCTCGCCTGCGCATGTCTGGATCATGCGGGCTGCGTTCCCGGCGCTGGCCCTGCTGATCATGTTTTTCCACCTGTTGCCGCTGGATACGGTTCCGCGCAAATGGGCGCCGCCTGATCTGCTGGTGGCCTCGGCATTGGCCTGGTCGCTGCGCCGCCCGGACTATCTTCCGACTGTGTTGCTGGCGGTGACACTGTTGCTGGCGGACCTGATGTTTCAAAGACCCCCCGGGTTGCTGGCATTGCTTGTGCTGTTGGCATGCGAGTACCTGAAGCCCCGCGCCCTGAGCCACCGCGATACCGGTTTTGCCGCCGAGTGGCTTTCGGTCAGCCTGGTCCTGACCGCAATTACCGTGCTCAACCGCATGGCGCTGGCGCTGGTGGGCGTGCAGCAAGCGCCGTTTGGTTTGATCCTGATACAGATGATACTGACCATTGCCGCCTATCCCTTGGTGGTGCTTGTCAGTCAGTCTATTCTGGGGGTGCGCCGGATGAGCTCGACTGAGCTTGAGACCCTGGGAATACGCCTATGAAACGCAACCCAAAAGAACTGGAAACCACCCATCGCACTCTTAGTCGCCGGGCTCTGTTGCTGGGCGGTTTTCAGCTGGTCTTTGCCGGTGGTCTGGCGATGCGGATGCGTCACCTGCAGGTGGATCAGGCCGACCAGTTCCGGCTGCTGGCGGAAGAGAACCGCATCAACATCCGGCTGCTGGCCCCGGCCCGGGGTGAAATCTTTGACCGCAATGGCATTGCGCTGGCCCGCAATTCCCCCTCTTACCGCATCATCATTGTCCCCGAAGATGCAGGCGACGTCGACAAGGTGATCAAGGATCTATCGCGGCTGATCGAGATTGATCCCAAGGATCTGGAACGCGCCATTGCCGAGATGCGCCGCTCGCCGCCGTTTCTACCGGTGACCCTGGCAGATCAGATCGACTGGCAGGAAATTTCAAAGGTGGCGGTGAATGCCCCGGCCCTGCCCGGCATCACCCCCGAGGTTGGTCTGGCCCGGATCTATCCCCGGCGGGCGGATTTTGCCCATGTGGTTGGCTATGTCGGCCCGGTTTCCGATTATGATCTGGACCAGATCACCGACCCGGAGCCCATCCTGCGGATCCCCCGCTTTCAGATCGGCAAGGTCGGCTTTGAGGCGAAGCGCGAAGACATGCTGCGGGGCAAGGCCGGCGCCAAGCGGGTAGAGGTCAATGCCACTGGTCGGGTGATGCGCGAGCTGGACCGCCGCGATGGCGTGGCCGGCGCGGATATGCAGCTCACCGTCGATGCCGAATTGCAAGGCTATGTTCAGGCTCGATTGGGCACTGAGAGCGCCAGCGCCGTGGTAATCGACTGCGAAAACGGTGATCTGCGCGCCATTTCCTCGGCCCCCAGTTTTGACCCCAACCTGTTTGTGCGCGGCATTTCAATTGCCGACTACCGGGAGCTGACCGAAAACACCTATCGGCCGCTGGCCAATAAATCGGTACAGGGCACCTACCCGCCAGGATCGACCTTCAAGATGATTGTTGCACTGGCAGCGCTGGAAGAAGGCATTATTGGCACCGAGGAAACTGTTTGGTGCCCTGGCTATCTTGAGGTTGCGGGCCGTCGGTTCCACTGCTGGAAACGCGGCGGCCACGGCAATGTGGATCTGAACACCTCGCTGAAACGGTCTTGTGATGTCTATTACTATGATCTGGCGCTGAAGGTCGGCATTGATAAAATTACCGCCATGGCGCAGCGCATGGGGTTGGGCATTCGCCATGATCTGCCGATGTCCGCCGTTGCCGCCGGGCTGACGCCGACCAAAGAGTGGAAAAGCCGCAATCGCGGGGAAGACTGGCTGATTGGCGACACCGCCAATGCCTCTATCGGGCAGGGCTTTATGCTGGCGTCACCGATGCAACTGGCGGTGATGACCGCGCGGCTGGCCACCGGGCGCAGCATTACGCCGCGGCTGATCAAATCCATCGATGGCATCGAACAGCCCAACGGCGCGGGGGTGCCCCTGGGGTTGAACGAAAACAATCTGCGCACCGTGCGCAAAGGCATGTTTTCAGTATCAAACGACCGGCGCGGCACCGGGTATAAGTCTCGGATCATTGAAGAAACAATGCGTATGGCGGGCAAGTCCGGCACCAGCCAGGTCCGCAATATCACCGCCGCCGAACGCGCTGCCGGGGTGATCCGCAACAGGGATCTGCCCTGGGAACGGCGCGACCACGCGCTGTTTGTCAGCTTTGCCCCCTTTGATAATCCGAAATTTGCCATCGCGGTTATTGTCGAGCACGGCGGCGGAGGCTCCACAGCCGCCGCCCCGATTGTCCGCGATGTCATGCTGCAAGCGCTTTACGGTGGCACCCCGCCGCTGGCGGCCTATCCGAAGAAAGACCGCAATCGGATCAAAGCGCAGCAGGAGCGACTGGAGCGAGAACGCCCGGCTCGGCTGCAGGACGCGAGCGACCGCGCATGAGCTATCTGGAGTATAATGCCAAGACCACCCCAACCGGGCTGCGCAAGATCTTGTTTCTGAACTGGCCGCTGGTGCTACTGCTGATCTCGGTGGCCTGCATTGGCTTTCTCATGCTCTATTCGGTGGCCGGAGGATCAGTCCGCCCCTGGGTGGAACCACAGGTGAAACGCTTTGGCATGGGGCTGGCAGTGATGTTCTTCATCGCCATGGTGCCGATCTGGTTTTGGCGCAACATGGCAGTTGTGGCCTATCTGAGCTCCATTGCCCTGCTGCTGGCGGTGGAGTTTTTTGGCACGATTGGCATGGGGGCGCAGCGCTGGATTGACCTGGGCTTTATGCGGTTGCAGCCCTCTGAACTGACCAAGATCACCCTGGTGATGCTGCTGGCCGCCTACTACGATTGGCTCCCCCGTGAGCAAACCTCGCGGCCGCTGTGGATAGCGATCCCGGTGGTGGCGATTATGGTGCCGACGTTTATGGTGCTGCGCCAGCCCGATCTTGGCACCTCGATCCTGCTGCTGGCAGCGGGCGGCGGCGTGATGTTCCTGGCCGGGGTACACTGGGCCTATTTTGCCGCAGTGATCGCGGCCGGGGTTGGCCTGATCACCGCGGTGTTCCAAGGTCGCGGCACCTCCTGGCAGTTGCTCAAGGACTATCAATATCGGCGCATTGATACCTTTCTGGACCCCTCAACCGACCCGCTGGGCGCCGGCTATCACATCACCCAGTCGAAGATCGCCTTGGGGTCTGGCGGTTGGTCCGGGCGTGGCTTTATGCAGGGCACCCAATCGCGGCTGAATTTTCTGCCCGAGAAACACACGGATTTCATTTTCACAACTCTGGCCGAGGAATTTGGGTTTGTTGGCGGCGTCTCGTTGCTGGGCATCTACATGCTGATCGTGGTGTTTTGTATCGCCGCGGCGCTGGCCACCAAAGACCGGTTTTCCGCGTTGGTGATCATGGGGGTATCAATCACCTTTTTCCTGTATTTTGCGGTCAATATGTCGATGGTCATGGGGCTTGCTCCGGTGGTTGGGGTGCCATTACCAATGGTGTCCTACGGAGGCTCCGTGATGCTAGTGCTGCTGGCGGCCTTTGGCCTTGTGCAGAGCGCCCATGTCCATAGGCCGCGTTAAGGGGCATCAAAGGGGGCCAGCCCCCTCTTGGCCTGACGGCCAATTCACTCCCGGGATATTTTTGGCCAGATGAAGAGCGGATGGATCTGGGAGACCTGTCTGGTGTTACTGAATAGCCAATTGGGGGTTGCACGCCGCCGCGTTCCCACTCAGGGTCCGGGAAATCACTATTGGGATGCAGCGCCATGAGCATTTTTCACCTCGCCTATCACGTCGATGACCTACAGCGGGCCCGCGCCTTTTATGGCGGGGTTCTGGGTTGCGCCGAGGGCCGCAGCACCAAGACCTGGGTTGATTTCAACTTCTTTGGTCACCAGATCTCGCTGCATCTGGGGCCGGTCTTTGCGACAACCAATTCCGGCCAGGTCGGAGAGCACATGGTGCCAATGCCGCATTTGGGGGTGATCCTGCCACAGGACCAGTGGCAGGTCTTGGCTGATAACCTGGTGGTCAAGAATGTGGATTTCACCATATCCCCAACCACCCGTTTCACCGGGGAGCCGGGAGAGCAAAGCACAATGTTCTTCCATGATCCGGCAGGCAACCCGATTGAGATCAAAGGCTTCACAGATATGGCCGGAGTTTTTGCCCGATGATCAACGTCCAGTTCGCCGCCCTCCCCCCACGTTGGGACACTTATGCCGCACCGCTCAAGGCGGCCTTTGGCCAGGCCGGGCTGGATGTTGATTTGCGGGTCGACCACGCGCCGGACAGTGTGGATTACATCATCTATGCGCCCAATGGCCCGTTGTCGGATTTCACCCCCTACACCCGATGCAAGTCGGTGCATAGCCTCTGGGCAGGGGTGGAAAAGATCGTTGGCAACGCCAGCCTGACGATGCCCCTGTGCCGGATGGTGGATCCGGGGCTGACCGCCGGCATGGTGGAATGGGTGACCGGCCATGTCCTGCGCTACCACCTGGATATTGACCGTGCCATCTTACAGCAGGATCAATGGGAGCCCAAGGTGCCCCCCTTGGCAATGGAGCGCCCGGTCACCGTTCTGGGGCAAGGCGCGCTTGGGCAGGCCTGCGCCAGCGCATTATCGCAACTGGGGTTTCCGGTGACAGGATGGTCTCGCGCGCCCAAGGTGATCGAAGGCATTACCTGTCGACATGGGGCTGAGGGGCTGGTGCAGGCATTGACCAGCGCTGAAATTGTGGTGCTCCTGCTGCCGGACACGTCGGCAACCGAGAATACACTGAACGCGCGAACATTGGCACAGCTTCCCAAAGGCGCGCGGATCATCAATCCGGGCCGAGGGCCTTTGATCGACGATGCCGCGCTACTGGATGCATTGGACTGCGGTCATATCGCGCATGCCACACTGGATGTCTTCCGCATTGAGCCGCTGCCCAGTGATCACCCCTATTGGGCGCATCCCAAGGTCACTGTCACCCCACATATTGCCGCCGAAACCCGCACCATTACCTCCGCACAGGTGATAGCCGAGAACATCCGGCGCGGCGAAGCTGCAGAGCCATATTTGCATCTGGTGGATCGCGATCTGGGGTACTGACCGCAAAAGAAGGCGCCAGCGCGCGCCTTCTTCTTGTTTCAAATACCTCCGCCGGAGGCCGCGCCCGGGACGGGCGCTTTAGCTGGCCCCCAGCCCCCGCCCCTTGAGCAGGGCCTCCACCCCCGGCAACCGGCCCCGGAACGCCACATATAATTCGCCCGGATCCTGCGAGCCGCCGGTCGACAGAATGGTGTCTTCCAACGCCTTGGCCCGCTCGGCATCAAAGGCCCCTCCGGCCTCCTCAAAGGCGGCAAATGCATCGGCGTCCATCACCTCGGACCACATGTAGCTGTAATAACCCGAACTGTAGCCGTCGCCCGCAAAGACATGCGCGAAATGCGGGCTGGCGTGGCGCATGGTGATCGCCGGTGGCAGGCCAATCTCGCTCAACACCTCATCTTGTTTGGCCATCACATCTGTCGGCGCCGCACCCTCATGAAAGGCCAGATCGACCAGCGCCGAGGCTACATATTCCACCGTCTGGAACCCCATATCAAAATTGGCGGCGCCCAGCACCTTGTTCAGCAGCTCTTGCGGCATCGCAGCACCTGTGTCTGCGTGGGTGGCAAATTCAGCCAGCACCTCGGGGACCTCAAGCCAGTGTTCATACAATTGGCTGGGCAGTTCGACAAAATCCCGCGCCACGGAGGTGCCCGAGATGCTCTCATAACTCACATTCGACAGCATCTGGTGCAGCGCATGACCAAACTCGTGGAACAGGGTGCGGGCATCGTCCCAGGACAGCAGCGCCGGCTCTGCCTTGGCAAAATTGCAGACGTTGATCACCACAGGTGCCTGCACCTGCGGGAACTTGGCCTGACCGCGCATGGCAGAACACCAGGCGCCAGAGCGTTTAGAGCCGCGGGCAAAATAATCGCCGATGAACACAGCCACATGTTTGCCATCCCGCGTAACCTCCCAGGCGCGGCAATCGGGGTGGTACAGGTCCACGTCCAGCGGTGCAAACTGCAACCCGAACAGGCGGGTGGCACAGGCAAACGAGGCCTCGATCATCCGGTCCAGTTGCAAATAGGGCTTCAACTCGGCCTCATCCAGATCATGTTCGACCTTGCGGCGCTTTTCAGCATAGTAGCGCCAGTCCCAGGGCTGCAGATCACCATTGATGCCATCGGCCTGCATCATTTGGGTCAGCACCTCGGCGTCGGCCTCAGCCCGCGATTTGGCGGGGGCCCAGACTTCCATCAACAAGCTGCGCACCGCGTCTGGCGTCTTGGCCATCTCGGTTTCCAGCTTGTAATCGGCAAAGCTGTCATAGCCCAGAAGCTGCGCCCGCTCATGGCGCAGCGCCAAGATCTCGGCGGCGATTTCACGGTTGTCGGTTTCGCCGCCATTGGCCCCACGGGCAACCCAGGCGTTGAAAGCCACCTCGCGCAGGTCACGACGCTTTGAGAACTGCAGGAACGGCGTGATGATCGAGCGTGACAGGGTCACCACCGGGCCATCAGCGCCTTTCTCAACACCAGCCGCGCGGGCCGCATCAACCGCAAAATCAGGCAGGCCTTGCAGATCCTTCTCAGCCAGCGGCATGAACCAGTCGCGTTCATCCGCCAGCAGGTTTTGGGTAAACGAGGTGCCCAGCGTTGCCAACCTGCCCTTGATCGCTTGCATCCGGGTATCATCAGCGCCGGTCAGCGCCGCCCCACCGCGCACAAAACCACGGTGGGTCAGCATCAGCACCCGCTGTTGTTCGCCGGTCAGATCCAGGGTTTCACGGGCGTCCCAGACGGCGGCAATACGGGCAAACAGCGCCTTGTTGGCGGTGATGGCCGACGAATGCGCCGCCAGCTTGGGCGAGAATTCACGCTGCAGGGCCTCTCGTTTGGGATTGCTGTCAGCGCCAGCGACACTGAAAAACACCGACAGAACCTGGTCCAGCTCGCGGCACGGGTTTTCTAGCGCCTCAATCACATTGGCAAATGTTGGCGGCTCAGTGCTACCGGCAATGGCTGCGATCTGGGCGTTGTGCGCGATCAGCGCCTGATCCAGTGCAGGGGCAAAATCCTCGTCAGAAATATCCCCAAACGGGGCAATTTGGAATGGAGTGTCCCAGTGGGGCAAAAGCGGGTTGGTCATGGCAAAGTCTCCTTTGCCAGCAAGCTAGTGCTTGGTCCAACCCGACTTCAATACCCTAGGCCCAACAAAGCACGCCGCTAGGCAATAGAGTTGCTTACTCAGTCGTTTCTTTGTCCCGCAGGTGGCGTTCAAATCGGCGCAGGGCCAGCGACAGGCTGATGGTCATGGTCAGATAGATCAGTGCGACCACATTATAGGTCTCAAAATAGCGGAAGTTGCCGGCCGCAATCACCTTGCCCAGCTGGGTGACATCCAGCACCCCCAGCACCGACACCAGCGAGCTGTCCTTGACCAGTGCCACAAAATCATTGCCCAGCGGCGGCATGATAGTGCGAATGGCCTGCGGAAAGATCACCAGCCGGAACTGTTGCCAGCCATTCAGACCCAGCGCCTTGGCGGCCTCAATCTGGCCCTCCTCGACCGCTTGCAGACCGGCGCGGAACACTTCGGAGATAAACGCCGAATAGGCCACCATCAGCGCAATGATCGCCCGCCAGATCAGCGGGAACTGGCGGGTGCGGATCGGCTCCAGACCGATCATATCGCCCAGATAATTGCGCAATTCCACCAGCGCCGGCGCCAAGGCAAAGGCCACATACAGCAGCAGCACAATGATGGGAACACCCCGCACCACCTCGACATAGAACCGGGTGACCTGGCGCACCACCAGCCATTTGGAGCCCGCCCCCAGCGCCAGTAACAGACCAAGCAACGAGGCCAGCGTAAAGCTGACGATGGTGACAAAGATGGTGGTCTTTATCCCCTTTGTCAGGGTTGTCAGGATCTGCAGATACAGCTCACTCGCCACCACCTGCCATCCCAGATACAGCCCGATCAGCACAACGGCGGCCAACCACCAGGGAAAGTCTTCTTTGTCGTTTGAGGAAGCAGCCATCGTCATCTTTCAAGAGAAACCCCGGCCCAATGGACCGGGGAATAATTAGGTTCAGAGCGATAGGCCGTTACTGACCAAGTTTATAGTCAAGGAACCATTTGGTGTTCAGTGCTTCCAGGGTGCCGTCGGCCTCCATCGAGGCGATAGCGGCGTTGATCGAAGGGACCAGCTTGCTGCCCTTGGGGAAGATAAAGCCAAAATCCTCGGTGCCCAGCGGTTCACCAACAATTTTCAAACCACCATTTGATGCGGTCACATAGCCATTGGCGGCGGTGCTGTCCGACAGCGCCAGATCAACGTCGCCAACCCGCAACGCCTGAATTGCGGCACCAAAGTTTTCAAACAGCTTGATGCGCGGATTGGCCTCGTCACCGTCCAGGATATCATAGACCGTCACATAGAATGGTGTGGTGCCGGGCTGTGCCGCAGCCAGAAAGTCACTGTTGGCGGCAAAACCAGCCGCGTCGTCAAAGCGGCTCTCATCTCCGGCCACAATCATGCGCATCTGCGAAGTCAGGTATTTGTCAGAAAAGTCGACCTTTTCCATGCGATCTTCGCGGATGGTGATGCCGGTCATGCCCAGATCATACTGACCTTCGCTGACGGCCGGGATCATCGCATCCCAGCTGCTGTTTTCATAGACCACGGTGATGTTGATACGCTTGGCGATTTCCGCCATGGCGTCATATTCCCAGCCGATGGCATTGCCGGTTTTCGGGTCCATGAATTGCAACGGCGGATAGGCATTTTCAGTGGCAACAACCACTTCCTGTCCGCCCAGATCAGGCAAGTCCGCCGCGAGTGCGCCGCTGGCCAGTCCAAACACCGCTGCTGCGGCTACAGTGAAAATCGTTTTCATCTTATCCCCTCTCAAGAACTTTAATTGCAACAGACTTGCCGTGAGCGCGCGCTCAGCGCAAGTCATCAGTCGCGTTTAGGACCGCAAACCGGGCAATCTGGCGTTGATTTCAGCTGAATACGTCGCGTCTCGCAATAGAGCCCGTCATAAATCAGCATCGCCCCGCGCAGGCATTCGCCGGCGCCGGTAATCTGCTTGATCGCCTCTAGCGCCATCATCGCCCCGACCACCCCGGGCAACGGCCCAACCACCCCGGCCTCGGAGCAGGAGGGCGCCAAGCCTGCGGCGGGTGCTTCGGGAAAGATGCATTGGTAGCAGGGACCACCGGCGCTGGGATGGAACAGGCTCAGCTGGCCCTCCCACTGTGACAGCGCCCCTGAAATCAGCGGCTTGCCCAGCGCCACCGCCACGCGATTGATCAGATAGCGGGTGTCAAAATTATCGGTGCCATCCAGGATCAGATCATAGTCTGCAAACAGGGCTTCGGCCATGCCGGCCTGCAGACGCCGGTGATAGGGACGCACCGTGACATAGGGGTTCTGCGCTTTCATCGCCTGTTCGGCTGAAAACACCTTGGGCATGCCGATGTCTTTATCGCGGTGGATCACCTGGCGTTGCAGGTTGGCGTTTTCAACCTCGTCATCGTCGATCACACCGATGGTGCCAACCCCCGCCGCCGCCAGATACAGCAACGCAGGGGCGCCCAGCCCACCCGCGCCAATCACCAGCACACGCGCATTTTTCAGCGCCTTCTGCCCGGGCCCGCCCAATTCACGCAGCACAATATGACGCGCGTATCGATCCAGTTCGGTCTCGGAAAAAGTTCCGGTTTGCTGCGACATGGTGGTCTCCTTGGGCTGAGCACGTGCCTTTAAGGCAGCAATAATGCGCCCATAGCCCAAGGCCAAGAGGCCAAAACCGCCCAGCATCAACCAGGGAGTCACCGAGCCGCCGGTGGCAAGACGAAAGTTATGGCCATCCGGCAGCGTCAGCTGAATTATGAGGACAGCCGCAAACAGCAACAGAACAAGGCCGCCGCATAACGCCTTGGGCATCCCCAAAAACCGCCCGCCCCACCAGAAAATGGCTGCCAGAGCCAGAATACTTAACATCAGCTTTGCCCGGTCGAGCCAAAGCCGCCACCACCCCGTGCCGTATCGCTCAATTCATCTGCCAGCTCAAAACTGGCCTGCAACACCGGCGCCACCACCAGCTGCGCAATACGATCCCCATGGGCAATTTCAAACGCCTGCTGACCCGCATTCAACACAATCACCCCCAGCGGGCCGCGATAGTCACTGTCGATGGTTCCAGGCGCATTGGGCAAGGTGATGCCATGTTTCAGCGCCAGTCCAGAGCGGGGCCGGATCTGCACCTCATAGCCCTGCGGAATTTCCAGCCTAAGGCCGGTCGGCACCAGCGCCCGCGCCCCCGGCAGCAGCACAACAGCGCCGCGATCCGGCAGGTTGGCCCGCAGATCCGCCCCCGCAGCCCCCGGTGTTTCATAAGCAGGCAGCGGCACAGCCTGATCAGCGCCCGCACCATACATCACCCGGATTGAGATCATGCGGATATCCTTTTCTTTTTGCTCAAAATACTCCCGCCGGAGGCAAGACATCTCACGGCACATCTCACAGCACATCTCACTGTGCCAGCGCCGCCGCCATCCGCTCGGCCAATTGCCGTGCCACACTATCTTTGCTCATGCGCGGCCATACCTCGGCGCCCTGATCCGAGATCAGCACCACAGCATTTTCACTGCCGCCCATGATGCCGCTGGCCGGAGAGACATCATTGGCGACAATCCAGTCACAGCCCTTGCGCAGGCGTTTGGCAGTGGCATTCTCGATGACATCGTTGGTTTCAGCGGCAAAGCCCACCACCAGTTGCGGCCGCCCTTTGCCCATCTGCGACACCCGCTTCAGAATGTCCGGATTTTCGGCAAACTGCATCACTGGCAAGCCATCTTTAGATTTCTTCAACTTACGGTCCGAGGCATTCACCACCCGCCAATCGGACACCGCAGCGGCAAACACCCCTGCCACCACTGGCAGTGCAGCCTCGACCGCCTCAGACATCTGGCCTGCAGTTTCAACCATCACCACCTGCACCCCCTCGGGCGGGCGCACCGATGCCGGGCCCGTGATAAACACCACCTCAGCGCCCAGATCGCGCAGAGCACGGGCCATCGCCGCCCCCTGCGCCCCGGATGATCGGTTGGCGATATAGCGCACCGGATCAATCGGTTCATGGGTCGGCCCCGAGGTCACCAGAATCCGTTTGCCCAAAAGCGGCCCCTCCGACAGCTTCGCCGAGATCGCCGCCACTATGTCCTCGACTTCGGCCAGGCGGCCGGGGCCAAATTCACCACAGGCCATGCGGCCCTCATTGGGGCCCACAAAACTGACGCCGTCCGCTGTCAAGGTCTCAACATTGCGCCGGGTGGCCGGGTGCTGCCACATGCGGACGTTCATGGCGGGTGCTGCCAGCACCGGCGTGTCCGTCGCCAAAAGCAGGGTCGAGGCCAGGTCATTGGCCAATCCCTGCGCCATCTTCCCCATCAGGTCCGCGGTGGCCGGCGCAACCACAATCAGGTCGGCACTGCGGGACAGTTGGATATGGCCCATCTCGGCCTCGGTGGTCAGGTCAAACAGATCCCGGTGCACCGCAGTTCCGGCCAGTGCCGACACCGACAGCGGCGTCACGAATTCTTCACCGGCCCGGGTCAGAACCGGGGTCACATGGGCGCCGCGATCCTGCAGCCGCCGGATCAGATCCAGCGCCTTATAGGCCGCAATGCCGCCGCCAATGATCAGAAGAATACGTTTGTCAGCCAGCATTTTACCCGTCCTTGCGCAGCAATCCAACCGACACTACTGCGCCGCAGCGAAAGTGTGAAACGATTTCCCACCCCAGCATCGCAGCTGGCCCAGAAACTGGCCCAGTCTCAGGATCACGATTATTGAAATGCCAGACAGGGATCCGGGCGCTCGACAGCTTTGGCGTCCAGAACCAGATCAAAGACCCCCGACAGCTGGCCCGCCTCGGCCTGCCCCAGGGACAAGACCAATATTTCCGGATCTGCGATTGCCAGATAGACCGGCACGCCGCGATCCTTGCGGGCATGACCATTGCCGGTGATCACGGCAACCGGTCCGCCGGTCGCCTGCAAGGCCTGCACCACCGCATCCGCCAGCACCGTATCCCGCAACCTTTGGAACTCGACCATCAAGGGCAGCATCTCGACCGGCAATGCGTTGCAGTGATTGGCCATCTGGTCTGCCTCTCGGGCCTGTTGCTCGGCGTCGGGCAGCGGCCTATCCAGTCCAAACACCGCCGCCTCCTGACCGAAAAACTCCGCCGCACCCTGCTCCATCACCGCTCTGGCCGCTGACCGGGGCACCAGCCCCCCAAATTGCTGCGCGCCCTTTGCCGCCGCAAAGACCGGAGCATAAAGCCCAAACTCTGGCCAGCCAGAGCCTGCCCAGTCAAGATAGGCCGACACTCGACTGGCGTCCGACAGAGGAATGGCGGCCAAGCCATCGGCTTGGACCTGGGTGATCATTTCCCAAACCACCGCTTTGGGGGCCAGCGCCTTCAGGATATCCGCCTGCATCTGATGATGCGCAGGATTGTCATGGACCTCCCCCAGGATCACCACATCCGCAGTCGCCAACAGCTGAACCACATCAGGGTCCGGCGCCGCAGCCGCAGGTGAGACAGGGGTGACACAAATGACAATAGCGCCGCCCCAAAAGGCAGCGCTATTTCTTACAAAATCAATAAGGATCTTCATATGAGCAGGCTATGAACCTCTCGCGATTGATTTTCAAGGCTTTTCCGCATTTTCAGAAAGGCAGCGGCCTCTAGCTGGCGAACCCGTTCCTTGGACAGACCCAACTCGGTGCCCAGACTCTCGAGGGTGCGTGGGCGATCCCGCAGCTTGCGCTCTTTTACAATGAACCGCTCGCGGCCATTCAAGGCCTGCATCGCCGCCACCAGCCAGATCCGCAACTGCCGTCTGTCGTGGCGTTTTTCAACCAATTCCTCGGCCTGGGCGCTGTCATCTTCCAGCGCATCAATCCATTCGCGGCCATCCTCATCCGCCGATTGCACCGCGTTCAATGAAAAATCAGACCCGGACAACCGCCCTTCCATCATTTCCACATCGCGGATCGGCACGCCGATTTCGGTGGCGATTTTTTGATGCAGCTGATGGCGGTCCAGCTTATATCCCCGCGCGGATTGTGCGCGCTCTAACTGCGCTTGCACCCGTCGCATATTGAAAAACAGCGACTTCTGTGACGAGGTTGAGCCGGTTCGGACCATCGACCAGTTGCGCATCACGTAGTCCTGAATTGAGGCTTTGATCCACCAGACCGCATAGGTCGAAAATCGAACACCGCGATCCGGGTCAAACTTGTCGGCGGCCTTCATCAGCCCCAGCCCCGCTTCCTGAATCAGATCGTTCATCGGCGCACCGTAGCGTTTGAACTTGGCGGCCATTGAAATGGCCAGCCTTAGGTAGGCGTTGATCAGGCGGTGCAGAGCCGCCTCATCTTTTTGATCACGCCAAGCATAGGCCAGTCGCAATTCAGTTTCCGCATCCAGTAATTCGGCCTTCATCGCCTTCTTTGGCAATGGGTTGTCAATGTGTACGTCTCGTGCCATGCATTTTCCCCCGAAAACAGCAAAGCCGTCTACGTCCTGGAGTAACGCGATATTCAAAAAGGGCCCAACATATTGGCGGGCAGTTTAGTCGGCGCAATGGCGTTCTGCCATCTGGCAACAAGTGCTGTGTACGGACGGGCGCAATAACCCTGTCCTGTTGCTGGCCACTCCGGTCGTATAAGCGACACGAAGAACTGCCTCTGTCTCAGCTTGTTTTTAGCGGGCCCTGCAGTTACCCACAGGCACGGCTTCTATAATTAAAAGGGTATTCAATTTGTCTACGCGAGTCACACTGATTTTGGGCGGCGCGGCCTCTGGAAAGAGTGCCCATGCCGAACAAACATGTTTTAACTCCGAAAAAAGAAGGGTTTACTTGGCGACATCACAAATACTTGATCGTGAAATGCGCGTTAAAGTAGACAAACATGTCGTGCAAAGAGGTGACGGCTGGACAACCTATGAGGAAGATCTGGAGCTTTCTCCAATTCTCGACTCATTGGAACAGCAACAGATTTGCCTGTTGGACTGCGTTACAATGTGGCTATCAAATCACCTATTGGCTGGAAGTGACCTGCAAGTTGTGCAGCAGGAATTGCTGGCTGCTATTTCCCGTTGCAAAGCAGATCTGGTAATTGTGTCGAATGAGGTCGGGATGGGAATTGTGCCTGACAATGCGCTGTCCCGGCAATTTCGAGAGGCCCAGGGGCGGCTTAATATCGCCCTGGCAGCGCAGGCGGATTGCGCCGTGCTGGTCACGGCCGGCTTGCCATTGATCTTGAAGGGCGCAGTATGACCACGCAGCTGTTTCTGGTTCGCCACGGTCCGACCCATGCCAAATGCATGGTGGGCTGGTCGGATTTGCCCGCAGATCTCTCCGATACTGCCGCCCTGTCGCGACTGGACGGTTACCTGCCACAGGATGCGCTGGTCATTTCATCGGACCTGAGCCGGTCTGTAGAGACCGCCAGCGCCATTCAGGGTAGCCGGACCCGCCTGCCCCATAATTCTGGCCTGCGTGAAATACACTTTGGCGATTGGGAGCTGCGCACTTGGGCAGAGATTGACGCCGAGGACCCCGAGCGGATCAGTGCCTATTGGGAATACCCCGGCGACGTGCGCCCACCAAGGGGTGAAAGCTGGAATGAGGTCTGCGCAAGGGTGGACGCAGTGATTGATCAGTTGGTTCAGACCCACATGGGCAGGAATTTAATTGTTGTCGGACATTTTGGGCAAATTTTAACGCAGGTGCAGCGGGCCGACATGCTCACCGCTGAGCAGGCCTTTGCACATCGAATAGACAACCTGTCGGTCAGCGAAATCCGCAACGGGCCAGACGGCTGGAGCATTGGGAAAATCAATCACTGTCCTTGATGACCCTTACCAAAAATCATCATTTTACGGGATGACTTTTGCAGCCCTATGCTGCGGTCATGACTTATGATCTCTATATTGGCGACCGCATGTTTTCCAGTTGGTCTTTACGCGGCTGGCTCATGTTCGAAAAATTCGCAATCCCGCACAACACCCACATGATTGGGCTGTATTCCGGCACCATGGCCAAAGACATGGCGAAACTGGCCCCGGCGCGGCTGGTTCCAACCCTGCGCACGCCGAACGGCACTGTTGTCGGCGAGAGCCTGGCGATGGGGGAAACCCTGGCCGAACAGCACCCAAAGGCCGGTCTCTGGCCCAAGGACCCGGCGCAACGGGCAACGGCACGCTGGCTCTGCGCCGAGATGGTCGGCGGTTTTGGCGCGCTGCGCGGTGACTGCGCCATGCAATTTCGCCATATCTGGCAGGGGTTCACCCCGTCTGAGGCCGTCAAAACGGATCTGGCGCGCGTTGAGACCCTCTGGGCCCATGCGCGATTGGTTTCTGGCAGTGCAGATGGTTTCCTGTTTGGCGCCTATTCGCTGGCAGATGTCTTCTACACCCCCGTAGCGGCGCGCATTATTGGTTATGATCTGCCGGTGTCAAAGGCATCACGCGCCTATTGCAAAGCGCTGCTATCAGACCCTGCCGTCCTGCGCTGGCAGGAACTGGCGCAGGAGGTGCAGTATGATCCGATGCCCTATGACCTGAATCTGCCCAACCGCCCTTGGAGCCTGCCCGAGTAAGCCCGAGTAAGGTCGATTTCATGGTAAATTGACGCCCCAGTTAACCCCTTGGAGCGCAAAATCCTCAACCATCTCTCCCTGAGCGATTGGGGAGCAGGGAGAGATGACCGCACGCGCCTATACCGTTGCGTTTCACGGGGTCGAGGCCCGCGAGGTCGAGGTGCAATGCGCTGTGGCACCGGGCCTGCCTGCGTTTTCGGTGGTCGGGCTGCCAGACAAGGCAGTGTCCGAAGCCCGTGACCGGGTGCGCTCGGCCTTCTCGTCCATGTCGATCGCATTGCCGTCAAAACGGATCACCGTCAATCTGTCGCCGGCCGACCTGCCCAAAGAGGGCAGCCATTTCGACCTTCCCATCGCGCTGGCGCTGCTGGCTGCAATCGACATCATCCCCGCCGATGCCGCCGCCGAGACCATAGCCCTGGGCGAGCTGTCGCTGGATGGCACTCTGGTGCCCGTGGTTGGGGCGCTGCCAGCCGCCATCACCGCCGCCGAAAAGCAACGCACCCTGCTTTGCCCGCAGGCATCGGGGGCCGAGGCGGCCTGGGTGGAGGCGGCAAAAGTGATCGGCGCCGCCAGTCTGGCCGAGGTGGTGCGCCATTTCACCGGCCAGATGCTGATTGCCCCGGCGCGGCCCGGCGAGGTCAGCAGCCCGGCCCCAACCAAGGATCTGCGCGACGTCAAGGGACAGGAGCGGGCCAAACGGGCGCTGGAGATTGCCGCTGCCGGTCGCCATCACCTGTTGATGGTGGGAACGCCGGGATCGGGGAAATCAATGCTGGCGGCGCGGCTGCCGGGCCTGTTGCCGCCGCTGACCCCGAATGAGGCCTTGCAGACCTCGATGATTCAGTCCCTGTGCGGAATGATCGAAGAAGGCGGTATTAACCGCACCCGACCGTTTCGCGAACCACATCACACGGCGTCGATGGCGGCGATTGTCGGCGGCGGACGGCAGGCAAAACCGGGCGAGATCAGTCTGGCCCACAATGGTATCTTGTTTCTCGACGAATTCCCCGAGTTCAACCGCGCGGTGCTGGAAACTCTGCGCCAGCCAATAGAAACCGGCGAGGTGATGATTGCCCGCGCCAATGCGCATGTGAAATACCCCAGCCGGTTCATGCTGGTGGCGGCGGCCAATCCCTGCAAATGCGGCTATCTGACCGATCCGGCCCGCGCCTGCTCGCGCGCACCAATCTGTGGCGAGGATTACATGGGGCGGATTTCCGGCCCGCTGATGGACCGGTTTGATCTGCGGGTCGAGGTGCCGCCGGTGGCGTTCAGGGATCTGGACCTGCCGGCAAATGGCGATAGCACGGCAGAGGTAGCCGCCCGCGTTGCCGCCGCAAGGGACCGCCAATGCAGCCGTTTTGAGGGCCACCCTGAGCTGCGACAGAACGCCGATGTCGAAGGGGAATTGCTGGAACAGATGGCGCGGCCAGACCGCGAGAGCCGCGATCTGCTGCGGCGCGCCGCCGAGCGGTTCGGCCTGACCGCGCGGGGCTATCACCGGGTGCTGCGGGTGGCCCGAACAATTGCCGATATCGACGGAGTTCCGGATATTCGGCGTCGGGACGTGGCTGAGGCGCTGAGTTTTCGTCTGGCCACATCACATTAGGGCCCGACACATTAGGGCCCGACACATTAGGGCCCGACACATTAGGGCCCGACACATTAGGGCCCGTCGAAATTGCAACGCTACGCGTGCAAATGAACGTAGCGCTTGACGCCTTCCCCCCGGGAAGGCGTCAAGCGCGGCCCGGCCAATAGGCCGGGCAAAGTAAGAGGATCAACTCCGCAGTTACAGCTTGGCCTCAATGGCCTGCCAGATCTTCTCGGCGATGTTCACCCCGTCAAACCGCTCCAGCTCTTGGATGCCGGTGGGCGAAGTCACGTTGATCTCGGTCAGGTAATCGCCAATCACGTCAATGCCGACAAAGACCTGACCTCTCTCTTTCAACAGCGGCCCGATGGCGGCGCAGATTTCCAGATCACGATCGGTCAGTCCGATCTTCTCGGGGCGACCACCGACATGCATGTTGGAGCGGGTTTCGCCCGCAGCAGGCACCCGGTTGATGGCGCCGACGGGCTTGCCATCAACCAGAATAATCCGTTTGTCGCCGTTGCTGACGTCGGGCAGGAATTTCTGCACGATCAGCGGTTCCCGGCTGAAGCCAGTGAACAATTCATGCAGCGAGGTCAGGTTGCGGTCATTGACATCCAGACGGAACACTCCGGCGCCGCCATTGCCATACAGCGGTTTCAGGATCACATCGCCATGCTTGGCCTTGAAGGCCTTGATGGTGTCCAGATCGCGGGCAACCGTTGTTGGTGGGGTCAGGTCCGGGAAATCCAGCACCAATAGTTTTTCGGGGTAGTTGCGCACCCAGAAGGGATCGTTCACCACCAGTGCTTGCCCCTTGAGCCGGTCCAGCAGGTGGGTGGCGGTGATGTAATGCATGTCGAACGGCGGATCCTGACGCAGCCAGATCACGTCAAAATCAGCCAGATCCACTTCGCGCTGCGGCCCCAGTACGGCCGGATCACCCGCCACCCGCTGCACGGTCATATCCTGACCACGGGCGGTGATGCGCCCCTCTTGATAGGCCAATTGATCCGGCCCGTAGAAAAAGAGCGAATGGCCGCGTGCCTGCGCCTCTTCGGCCAGCCGGAAGCTGCTGTCTGCGTTGATGTCCACGTCCCCGATTGGGTCCATCTGAAAGGCGATCTTCATGCGTCTATCCCTTATCTGTCGGCCAATTACATGGCCCAGCGCCGGGACATGTTCAATGGGTCAACCCTGGCCAAAAGCGTTTTCGATGATTTCGATCTGGCCAGAGCCATCGACCAAAGCGACGTCAAAGCGGGATTCGGTCAGCTGACCTGCGGGTTCAGTGTCCAAAAACTGCCCAGCGCTAGCGTAGATCCGTTCTATCTGCGCTGGTGTGATGCGCGCGGCGGCACGGGCAGTTGTCTTGCTCTGCTTTACCTCGACAAAAACCAGCGCCGCGCCCTGACGAAAGATCAGGTCGATCTCACCACCATCACCGCGCCAGCGGCGTGCAGCAACACTATAGCCTTGTTGTTCATAGAATTTGGCCACCAGATCCTCGGCTGCTGCGCCAGCTAGATAAGCCCTTTGGCCTGAGTGCTGTCTATTTCGAGGACCCGACATAAGCCGGAGCGTCGTTTATCTGACATGCAACGTCAATCTTATATCAACCAGGGCCGCGGCTGACCTTGGGGAGGTGCAAAGCGCCTTCCCGTATTGCCGAAGGCAAACCTACGGTTTGACGGGAAGGTCAGGCGCGGCCCGACCTATCGGCCGAGCCAACTCATCAAAAACCCTGCCCCAACAACATGAACGAGTGTCTTACCCTTCATCCTTGGGCAGTTTCAGCGCCATTTGATAGATCTTGCGCCGGGGCAGGTCGTGTAGTTTCGACACGATATCCGCCGCATCCTTGACCGAATTATCCTGCAACGCGGCGCGCAGATCTTGCTCCAGGTCCTCGGGGTTCACGTCTTTGGTGCGGGAGCGGTCGACCAGCACCACGATTTCACCCTTCACACTTTTCTCGGCCAGTTGCGCGACCAGCTCGCTCAGCGAGGCGCGGCGGACTTCTTCGAACTTTTTGGTGATCTCGCGGCACAGGGCGGCGGGGCGGTCGCCCAGCACCTCGGCCATATCCGCCAGCGAGGCCGCCACCCGCTTGGGTGATTCGTAAAAGATCAGGGTGCCGGGTATCCGGCTGACCTCCTCCAAGCGTTTGCGGCGGGCGCCGCTTGCATTGGGCAGGAAGCCGGCGAAAAAGAACGCATCGGTCGGCAGGCCGCCCAAGGTCAGCGCCGCCAGTCCGGCAGAGGCCCCCGGTGCCACGGTAACCACATGACCCGCCTCGGCGGCGGCGCGACTGAGATCATAGCCGGGGTCGGCAATCAATGGCATCCCCGCCTCGGAGGCATAGGCCACCGATTTGCCCTCAGCCAACGCCGCAAGCAAGCCCGCACGGGCGCCAGCACCGCTGTGATCGTGATAGGCGATCACCCGGCGACTGTTCAGCGGCACGCCGTGGATCTCCATCAGGCGGCGCAGGGAGCGGGTGTCTTCGGCGGCAATCACCTCGGCGGAGGCCAAAACATCCAGCGCCCTGAGGGTAATATCGCGGGCGGTGCCGATGGGCGTGGCAACAAAGTACAGCCCCGGAGACAATCTGACATTCTGATGATTCAACGCTGGACCCGCCTTTATCGTCGTTTATTATTCCCTCCCAACACCAACACGGCGCATCACCGCCGGATCAGGGAGTTTTAAGTCTATTATGTTTGCTGTTTTCAAGCCTGCCCGCAAGGTCGCACTCGCAGCGATTGCCGCCGTGTCCTCTTTTGCTTTGATTGCCTGCGACCCCATTGGCGGTGGCGGAGGTCCAACCATCAATACCTCAAAGCCGGTTCCGGTGGCCTTGCTGGTGCCGCGTGGCTCCGGCCAGCCCGGTGATGAGGTGCTGGCCCAGAGCCTGGAAAACGCCGCCCGAATGGCGATGGCCGATCTGCAGGGCATTCAGATTGATCTGAAAGTCTACAGCACGGCTGGCAATGCGCAGACCGCCGCAGCAGCGGCAACCCAGGCGGTGGATGACGGCGCCCGCATTATTTTGGGCCCGCTCTACGCCGAGGCCGCAAATGCCGCCGGTGTCGCAGCGGCCAAGCGCAATGTGAACGTACTGGCCTTTTCCAACAACACCGCAATTGCCGGCGGCAATGTTTTCATTCTGGGTGCCACCTATGGCAACACCGCCCGCAGGCTCTCGAGCTACGCCGCCCGTCAGGGCAACGGAAATATTCTGGTGGTCAGTGGGGATGATGCCAGCGGTCAAGCAGGCCGCGCAGCCATCCAATCCGCAGCCGTGACCACCGGTGCCACTATTGTTGGCAG
The DNA here is from genome assembly GCF_030285785.1 of Parasedimentitalea psychrophila. Classification (NCBI taxonomy): domain Bacteria; kingdom Pseudomonadati; phylum Pseudomonadota; class Alphaproteobacteria; order Rhodobacterales; family Paracoccaceae; genus Parasedimentitalea; species Parasedimentitalea psychrophila. The sequence goes on from NZ_CP127247.1 coordinate 1,214,514, forward strand.
TGTCAGCTATGAGCTGTCGCAACAGGGGGTGATCAATTCGATCGGCACAATCCGTGATTCAGCCGCCAGCAACGGGGCCACATCGGTGTTTCTGACCGCCACCACAGCCGGCGCATTGCCGCTGTTGACGCAGCTGCTGCCCGAAGCCGGGCTTGACCCGGCGACCACCCAATACATGGGCCTGACCCGCTGGGATATTCCAGCCCAGACTCTGGCTATGCCCGGGGTTCAGGGCGGCTGGTTTGCACTGCCGGACCCGGCAAAAACCCAACAGTTCAACAGCCGCTATGCGGCCACTTATGGCGGTGCGCCGCATCAGATTGGCGGCCTGGCCTATGATGGTATCGCCGCAATCGGTGCGCTGGTCGGCGCAGGTAAATCAGACGCCCTGACCGGAGCCGCCCTGACCCAGAGCGCCGGTTTCCAGGGGGTCAACGGCATCTTCCGCCTGCGTCCCGACGGCACCAATGACCGCGGTCTGGCGGTCGCAACAATTCAAGACAAAAAGGTGGTCGTCATTGACCCAGCTCCCAGCAGCTTCTCCGGCGCCGGATCATGATCCGGCGGCCGATGCCGTAACCCGCTACCCGCAGGCCTCGGGGCCTTTGGTCTGCGATCCACAGGCGATTTTCGACACTTTGAGGATCCGCACCCGGATCAGGGATCTGGCTAACGGTCAGGCCAATGCCTCCCTGCGGGGCGAAGTCGTCTCGCTGTTGCGGGACGCCAATAAGGCTGGGCGCAAAGTGATTGCCGAGGGCTTCTCCAAGGCGCCGTTCGATTCGCGGCCAGCCACCCGGTCGTACACCTTTCTCACCGATGGGCTGGTCACATCGGCCCTGTTTGCGGCCAGTGAACTGATGCATCCAGTGGCGAACCCGACGCGCGGTGAGCGCATTGCGGTGCTGGCGGTGGGCGGCTATGGCCGCGGTGAGATGGCGCCCTCGTCGGATGTCGACCTGTTGTTCCTGACGCCTTACAAAATCACCGCCTGGGCCGAGAGCGTCATTGAATCGATGCTCTATATGCTCTGGGATCTAAAGCTGAAGGTCGGCCATGCCAGCCGCACCATCCCGGACTGCCTGCGTCTGGGCCGCGAAGATTTCACCATTCGCACCGCGATGCTGGAACATCGGTTTCTGGCCGGTGACGAATTGCTGGGCGATGAGCTGGATCAGCGGCTGAAGGCCGATCTGTTCCAGGGCACCGCCTATGAGTTCATCGAAGCCAAGCTGAATGAGCGCGAGGCGCGCCATTTCAAGCAGGGCCAGCGCTATATGGTCGAGCCGAACGTCAAAGAGGGCAAAGGCGGCTTGCGCGATTTGCAGTCGATGTACTGGATCGCCAAATATCTGTACCAGGTGCATGACACCGCCGAACTGGTGCCGCTGGGCCTGTTTGAGCCGGAAGAATACGATCTGTTTGCCAAGGCCGAGAACTTTCTCTGGGCGGTGCGCTCGCATCTGCATCTGCTCACCGGGCGGCCAACCGAGGTGCTGTCGTTTGATATGCAGGTCGAGGTCGCCGAGCGCATGGGCTATCAGGATATCGCCGGACGGCGAGCGGTGGAAATCTTTATGCAGGATTATTTCCGTCAGGCCACCACGGTCGGGGACCTGACGCGCATCTTCCTGACCAAGTTGGAAGCCACCCACCAGAAGAGCGAACCGCTGCTGGAGCGGCTGTTCCGTCGTCGCCCGCGCACCAAACCGGGCTACAAGGTGGTCAACAACCGGCTCGACATTGTTGATCCTGACGGTTTTCTCATCGACCGGCTGAACCTGTTGCGGCTGTTCGAGGAGGGCCTGCGCACTGGAATGCTGATCCACCCCGATGCGATGCGGCTGGTGACCGCCAATCTGGATCTGATCGACGATACATTTCGCAACACCCCCGAAGCACAGCGCATTTTTCTCGACCTGCTGCTGAAGCACGGCAACCCGGAACGGGCGCTGCGGCGGATGAACGAACTGGGGGTGCTGTCGGCCTTCCTGCCGGAATTTGCCCCCATCGTGGCAATGATGCAGTTCAACATGTATCATTTCTATACGGTGGACGAGCACACCATTCAGGTGATCTCCAACTTTGCCGCCATTGAACGCGAGGAACTGGAGGACGAGCTGCCGCTTAGCTCCAAAATTCTGCGCAAGGGATTGAATCGCAAGGTGCTGATGGTGGCGATGCTGTTGCATGACATTGGCAAGGGGCAGCCTGTCGATCACTCGATTCTGGGCGCCCAGATCGCCCGCAAGGTGGCGCCGCGGCTGGGGCTGAACAAATCCGACAGCGAGACGGTGGAATGGTTGGTGCGCTATCACCTGTTGATGTCGGATATGGCGCAGAAACGCGATATTGCCGACCCGCGCACGGTGCGGGATTTTGCCAAGGCGGTGCAGACAGTCAAACGGCTGGACCTGCTGACGGTGCTGACGGTCTGTGACATTCGCGGTGTTGGCCCCCATACCTGGAACAACTGGAAGGCCGCCCTGTTGCGGGCCTTGTATAAACAGACCCGCGAAGCGCTGGAAAACGGCATGGAGGCGCTGAACCGTGAACACCGCGGCGCCGGCGCCAAAAAGAACCTGCGCGCAGCCCTGCCGGACTGGCCCAAGCCCTTGCTCAAGAAAGAGACCGCGCGCCATTACCCGCCCTATTGGCAGGGGCTCCACGTCACCGGCCATGTGGATTTTGCAGAGATGCTGCGGGAGTTGGAGGAAAGCGAAGATCCAAACGGGATTGTCATCCGCCTGTTCCCCGATGAAGACCGCGATGCCACCCGCGCCTGTTTTGTCATGCCCGACCACCCCGGCATTTTCTCGCGGGTGGCCGGCGCGTTGGCGCTGGTGGGGGCCAATGTGGTCGATGCGCGTTCATACACCACCAAAGACGGCTATGTCACCGATGCCTTCTGGATTCAGGATGCCGACGGCAGCCCATTCGAGGCGGCGCGCCTGCCGCGTCTGAGCCAGATGATCCACAAGACCCTGAACGGCGAGGTGGTGGCGCGGGATGCGTTGAAATCGCGCGACAAGATCAAGAAACGCGAACGGGCGTTCAAGGTGCCGACCCATATCACCTTCGACAACGAAGGCTCGGAAATATACACCATCATCGAGGTCGACACCCGCGACCGCCCCGGATTGCTGTTTGACCTGGCCCGCACCCTGGCCGCATCAAATGTCTATGTCGCCAATGCGGTGATCGCCACTTATGGCGAACAGGTGGTAGATACATTCTACGTCAAGGACATGTTCGGGTTGAAATATCACGCCAAGTCAAAGCAGGATTTCCTGGAGAACAAACTGCGCACGGCGATCACCGAAGGCGCCAAGCGGGCGCAATCATGAAACCCATCAGATTGTTATCCGGGTTCCTGACCGTTGGCTTCTGGACCCTCGCCAGCCGGGTGCTGGGCTTTGCCCGCGAGATCCTGCTGACCGCATATGTCGGTCCCGGTCCGGTTATGGATGCCTTTGTGGCGGCGTTTCGTCTGCCCAACATGTTCCGCCGGTTCTTCGCCGAGGGTGCGTTCAACGCCGCCTTTGTGCCGATGTTCGCCAAAAAGCTAGAGCAGGGCGAGGATGCGCAGGGATTTGCACAGGCCGCGTTCAACTTGCTGCTGGTGGCGGTCTTGGTGCTGGTGGGGCTGGGCATGGTATTCATGCCGGGGCTGGTCTGGGCCACCGCCAATGGCTTTGCCGGGGATGCGCGGTTCGACATGACCGTTGGCTTTGGCTACATCGTGTTCCCCTATATTCTGTTCATGTCGCTGGCGGCGCTGTTTTCCGGGGTGCTGAACGCCACCGGGCGCTTTGCCGCCGCCGCCGCCGCACCGGTGCTGCTGAATATCTTTGCCTGCGCTGCCATGGTGGCGGGGGCCGTTGTGGGCGGCGAGGTGATCAACTGGCTGATCTGGACCATTCCGGTGGCCGGCGTGGCCCAGTTGGCACTGGTCTGGGCTGCTGCCGGTCGCGCCGGCATTCGCCTGCGTCCCGGTCGCCCCCGCCTGACCCGCGAGATGCGCAATCTGGTGCGGGTGGCGGTGCCTGCGGCGCTGGCAATGGGCGTCACTCAGATCAATCTGGTGGTTGGCCAACTGGTGGCCTCGGATATTGAGAACGCGGTGAGCTGGCTGTTTGTCGCCGACCGGCTGTATCAGCTGCCGTTGGGGGTTGTGGGCATTGCCGTCGGCATTGTGCTGCTGCCGGACCTGTCGCGCCGATTGCGGGCCGGCGACGAGACTGGCGCACGCGATGCCCTGTCGCGCGCCGGAGAGTTTTCGCTGATGCTGACCATCCCCTCAACGGTGGCCTTTCTGGTGATGCCGCTGCCGCTGGTATCAGTACTGTATGAACGCGGTGCAACTGGCCCCGAGGATGTCGCCGCCATTGCCCTGGCGGTTGCGGTCTATGGCGTTGGCCTGCCCTCGTTTGTGCTGCACAAACTGCTGCAGCCGCTGTATTTCGCCCGCGAGGACACCCGGTCGCCGTTCCGCTATGCGCTGGTGGCGATGGTGGTGAACGCAGGCCTGGCCTTTGGACTAAAACCGGTGGTGGGCTGGATCGCCCCCGCTATCGCCGCCTCAGCCGCCGGCTGGGTGATGGTGGCGCTGCTGGCGTATGGCGCCCGCAGCATGGGCGAGGTTGCCCGGTTTGATGACAGGTTCCGCCGTCGGGCCTGGCGGATCGTGGCGGCCTCGGTGGTGATGGGCGGCGTGCTGTTGGCTGCCGTTACAACTTTTGACTGGGCCTTTGCCCTGCCCCGCTGGCGTTATCTGGCGCTGTTTGCACTGATTGTACTGGGCGCGGTCAGTTACTTTGGCGCCGGCCAGATGCTGGGCGCCTTTCGGCTGGGTGAATTCAAACGCGCCATGCGCCGGGGTGGGCGAACATAAGCGGCCTTAACTGTCCGGCTGGGTCTCGACCAGACCGGACTAATCGAGATGACCGGTAACAAAGGCACTTTGATCCCCTGCCCCTTGATGCAACAGGATTAAGGGTCGCTGCCGCGCCGCGCGATAGCGCGGCGCCACGCCCAACGCCTGGGGGCTCATCTGTGATGAGCCATCAGGGGGCGGGAGTGCCTGTTTCAGGCGCGCTCTGTCAATCCCGGTGGATCTTACCGCGCATCCGCGCCCAACCGCCGGGGGCCAGAAAGAACGACAGGCCAAACCCGGTGGCAAAGCCTGCCAGATCCGCCACCCAGTCTTTTTGCCCCCCCAGCACCAGGCCAAACAGCAACTGTATGCCCATCAGAAACGCAATCAGGGTAAAGGCCCGGCTCTGCTGGGCACCGACCAGCGCCAGCGATCGCCACAGGATATAGGTGAAGGCGCCGATCAGCCCGTAGACCGCCGGAAAGCCACCAAAAAGCGGAAATTGCGAGTTCACCAGCAGGGCATATCCCAGCCCGCCGCCGATGCCCGACAGCAGGAAGATCACCACCATCGCCATATCTCCCATGACCTCGCCCACCATCTTGCCCATCGCCAGCACAAAGACGCAGACAAACAACGCCTGGGTAAAGGCACCGTGCACAAATGCGTAGGAGATAAAGCGGATCAGATGTTCGACCGGCCAGTGCCCGGTCTCCCACATCCACCAGAAAATCTCGCTGGAGAAACCATAGACCTGCAGCGCCTCAAGCCGCCAGCCCACCGCACTGGGACCACCAATGAGACCCCGGGTGCCCAACGAGAAGGCCGCCTCTATCCCCATGATGATCAAAACCAGTGCCACCACCGCCGGTGGCAGTGGATTAACTGGGGGTGGGTTGACCGGAGGCGGATTGGGGTTGCTGCTCATATTGATAACTCCTTAGCCACTATTGGCTGTGTTTGACCCTCTCAGGCCTTAGCACTGTTGACGGTGGCCGATCCCATGGGTAAGCCACCGGGGATCGTAATTCCAGACGGGAGTTCTCGCCAGATGAGCGAAACCAGTTTTACCCCGCGTGTGTTCTCGGGCATTCAGCCATCCGGCAACCTGCACCTGGGCAACTACTTGGGCGCAATCAAGCGCTTTGTCGATATGCAGGGCTCAGATTTCGAGACCGTTTATTGCATGGTGGACCTGCATGCGATCACCGTCTGGCAAAACCCCCAGGACCTGATGAGATCCACCCGCGAGCTCTGCGCCGGGTTTATTGCCAGTGGTATCGACCCCGAGCAATCGATCCTGATCAATCAGAGCCAGGTGCCCGAGCATGCCCAGCTGGCCTGGATCTTCAACTGCGTCGCCCGCATGGGCTGGATGCAGCGGATGACCCAGTTCAAGGACAAGGCCGGTAAGAACTCCCAGAACGCCTCACTGGGGCTGTTTGCCTATCCGGCGCTGATGGCAGCCGACATTCTGGTCTACCACGCCACCCATGTGCCCGTGGGCGAGGATCAGAAACAGCATCTGGAACTGACCCGCGACATCGCCGCCAAGTTCAACCATGACTATGACACCGACTTTTTCCCGATGACCGAACCGGTGATCGAGGGTGCTGCCACACGGGTGATGAGCCTGCGGGATGGCTCCAAGAAAATGTCAAAGTCGGATGCCTCGGATGCCAGCCGCATCAACATGACCGATGATGCCGACACCTTGGCCAAAAAGATCCGCAAGGCGAAAACCGACCCGGATGCGCTACCCAGCGAGGCCAAGGGTCTGGAAGGTCGCCCCGAGGCGCGCAACCTGATCAATATCTACGCCGCGCTGAATGACCAAAGCGTCGACGCGGTGCTGTCTGAGGTAGGCGGCAAACAGTTTGGCGAGTTCAAACCGCTGCTCGCTGATTTGGCCGTTGCCAAGCTGGCGCCGATTGCGGCTGAGATGGCAAGATTGATGAATGATCAAACAGAGATTGACCGCATCCTAGCTCGTGGTGCAGAACGGGCGCGAGCAATCACTGCGCCGATTCTGCGCAAGACATATGACATTGTGGGTATGGTTCCGCCTGCCGCATTGTAATAACTGAACGACAACAAGCCCTTACACGTTGTTTGGGCGATATACTGGAGATAATCGGATGGCCAACGGCACCGTAAAATGGTTTAACGCAACTAAAGGTTTTGGCTTTATTGAGCCTGAAGCTGGCGGAAAAGACGTATTTGTACACATTTCTGCTGTTGAGCGTTCGGGCCTGAACGGCCTCAACGACAACCAGAAAGTTTCTTACGAGCTGGAAACTGGCCGTGACGGCAAAGAATCTGCTGGTTCGCTGAAACTGCTGTAAGGCAGTTTTGCGGCTTTTGCTGCAAACAATAATCAAGGCCGCTCTTTTTCAAGGGCGGCCTTTTTTCATTTTGCGTGACAGAAACGAGGGGCTCCCGCCCACTTGGGCAGCCTCGCAGAGGCCACCAAAGTGGTTGGGCATGGCAGCGCGCCTACGGCGCGCTGCCATGCCCTTTGGCTCCTGTCAGAGACCGTTAATTCCGTTCAGCGTCAAATTGGCCACTGTACTGGCATAGGCCTCGCGTGCCTGAGATCCGGCGCCTGAGTTCCACATGTAATACCAGTTCAGCATGCCAAACACCGACATGGTGGCCGCCCGCAGCTTGGCCGCGTCATTGACAAACAGCTGCGGTGCGGCGCTGCGGAGCGCGTCACTCATGAAATGGACCAACTCGCGCTGGTAGCCCCGCAGCAGGTCTTGCTGCACCTCGGGCAGGGCCGACATCGAGCTGATCTGCACCTGATGTTCGTGATCCGCCCCCTGATAGGCCTGCAAAATCCCGGCGACGATCCGGTGCAATTGCTGATCCGGCGCCAGATCCTGCAGGTCCAACCCACAGACCCGATCGCGCAGGTCGCGCAAGTAGCAGTCAAGAATGTCGAACAGGATGGCATCCTTGCTGTCATAATAGTGATAGATATTGGCCTTTGAGATGCCACATTCGCGCGCCAGTTGCGACATCGAGGCCCGGTCAAACCCCTGATCCGCAAACACCTTGGCTGCGGATTTCAGGATTTGGCTGCGTTTCTGGTCGTGGTCTTTGGCTATGGTGCGGGCCATTGCGTCAGCCTTTGGTGCGGTTGTCGATAACACGAACCGCCTTGCCCTGAGACCGGGCGACAGAGCCGGGTTCGCCGACAATAACCTCGGTCGACACACCAACGATATCCTTGATCCGCTTGCTCAGCATGCGAGAGGCGGCGGTCTTGGACAATTCATCTGCCGCACCGGGTGCGGCCTCGGCAAAGACCCGCATCGCATCCATGCGGCCAGATTTATACAGCTCGATCTGGAAGTAGGGGGCCAGCCCGCCGGTGGCCATCACCTGTTCTTCGATCTGGGTCGGGAACACGTTGACGCCGCGCAGGATGATCATGTCGTCGGACCGTCCGGTGATTTTCTCCATCCGCCGCATGGTGCGCGCGGTGCCGGGCAGCAATCGGGTCAGGTCACGGGTGCGGTAGCGGACCATTGGCAGGCCCTCTTTGGTCAGGGTGGTGAACACCAGCTCGCCCATCTCGCCGTCCTCGCAGACCTCGCCGGTTTCGGGGTTGATAATCTCGGGATAGAAGTGATCCTCCCAAATGTGCAACCCGTCCTTGGTCTCGACACATTCATTGGCCACCCCCGGCCCCATGATTTCCGACAGCCCGTAGATATCCACCGCATGCATGTCAAAGGCCGCTTCCACCTCCAGCCGCATGGCATTGGTCCAGGGCTCAGCCCCAAAGACCCCAACCGAGAGCGAGCTTTCGCGCGGGTCCAGCCCCTGCTTGTGGAACTGCTCAAGGATGTTCAGCATATAAGACGGGGTGACCATGATGCCGTCGGGTTTGAAATCATTGATCAACCCGACCTGTTTCTCGGTTTGGCCACCGCCCATCGGCACCACTGTGGCCCCAAGCCGTTCAATACCGTAATGGGCACCCAGGCCGCCGGTGAACAGCCCATAGCCATAGGCGTTGTGGATCATGTCGCCCCGGCGCAGTCCCGAGGCCCTGAGCGAGCGGGCCAACAAGTCGGCCCAATTGTCGATGTCATTCTTGGTATAGCCCACCACAGTGGCCTTACCTGTCGTGCCGGACGATGCGTGCAGGCGCATGATCTGCTCACGCGGGACCGCGAACAGGCCAAAGGGGTAGTTGTCGCGCAGATCGTTTTTGTAGGTGAAGGGGAATTTGGCCAGATCCGACAGCGACTGCAGGTCATCCGGATGCACCCCCGCCGCGTCGAACCGCTGCTTATACATGGCCACGTTGTCATAGGCGTGGCGCAACGATTTCTTCAGGCGTTGCAACTGCAACGCGCGGATCTCGTCGACCGAGGCGATTTCAATCGGGTCCAGGTCAGCCTTGTTTGGGGTCAGATCTTTCATGGCTTGGTCCTCATTCTATTCGTCAAATAGCTGGCCTTTGATCGCCCGGGACATGCCCCGAAACTCGGCGATCGTCTGGCCCTGCTGATTGGTCACTGTCACGTCATAGATACCGTTGCGCCCGCTCAGCGACAGCTCGCGGGCGCTGGCAGTCAGCTGATCACCAAGCCGCCCCGGCGCGGTAAAGCTGATCACGTTGTGCTGCGCCACGGTTGATTGGTTGCGGCTGTTGCAGGCAAAGGCAAAGGCGCTGTCAGCCAGCATGAAGGTGACGCCGCCGTGGCAGATACCATGGCCGTTGCAATGGTGCTGCGCCACAGTCAATTGCAGTGTGGCCACGCCCTCATCCATATGGGCGATCTCCATCCCGGCCCATTTCGAGGCGTGATCCTGCGCCCACATGGCTTCGCCAGATTTTTCGGCGCGTTGTTTTGGTGTCATACTCATTTTCCTTGGAAAACCGGAGCGCGTTTTTGCAGGAAGGCTGCCACCCCCTCGGCGTAATCGGCGCTTTCGCCACAGGTTTTCATCGCGTCAGCCTCTAGTTCCAGCTGGTCACTTAGCGTGGCCGTCGCCGAGGCCTGAATGGTCTGCTTGGTCAGCCCCAGCCCCAAAGTCGGACCATTGGCCAGTTTGGCCGCCAGTGCGCGCGCTTCCTCCATCAGATCTGCGTCAGGATAGGCCTTCCAGATCAGGCCCCAGTCAGCGGCCTTTTGCGCAGGCAGTGGTTCACCGGTCAGGGCCAGACCCTTGGCGCGGGCCTCGCCCAGCAGATGGGGCAGGTGCCAGCTGCCGCCGGTGTCGGGGATCAGGCCAACCTTGGAGAACGACTGAATGAACTTGGCGCTTTCACCAGCCAGCACCAGATCGCAGGCCAGCGCCAGATTGGCCCCCGCCCCGGCAGCAACACCGTTGACGGCGCAGATCACCGGAAATTTAAGTGACCGGATCAGCCGCACCAGTGGCGCGTAGAAGGTGCGTACGGTATTGCCCAGATCCGGCGGCCCGTCCGACTTGGAGGGGTCCCGGTCGCCCAGATCCTGTCCGGCGCAAAATCCGCGCCCCGAGCCGGTCAGCAGAATCGCCCGGGCCCCGGCATCGCGTGCGGCCTCAATCGCGGCCCGCAGAGCATAATGCATCTCATCATTAAAGGCGTTCAGCCGATCCGGGCGGTTCAGGGTGATCTCAACCCAAGTGCCGTGATCCAGCGTCAGAATTGATTTAGTCATAGGCCTATCCCCTGCCATTTTCGTGTGCCTCATCGGTGTTTTGATAAATTTCTTGCATAAACCGACCGGTTGGTCAATATATTCCGCAACCCAACAAACCACGACACCCCCCATCGAACCACGACATCAAGGAGCGCGACATGAGCATTCAACAGGTTTCCAGCTTTGCCTCAGGTCAATGGATCGCGCCCGGTGCCGGGGCGCGCAACATCGCCAGCGCCATCACCGGTGAAGTGATCGCCAGCGCCGGCAATGACGCGCTGGATGTACAGGCCATGCTGGACCACGCCCGCAGCGTCGGTGGACCAGCCCTGCGGGCGCTGACCTTCCACGACCGCGCCCGGATGCTCAAGGCATTGGCAGGGCATCTGAACCAGCACAAACAGGCGCTATACGCGGCCTCTTTTGACACCGGCGCTATCCAAAGCGACCACATGATTGATGTGGATGGTGGCATTGGCACCATGTTTGTCTTTGCCTCCAAGGGGCGCCGCGAGATGCCCGACGGCCAGGTCTATCTGGACGGCGAGGTTGAACAGCTGGGCCGGACCGGCAGTTTTCTGGGTCAGCACATCTGCACCCCGCTGCAGGGCGTGGCGGTGCATATCAACGCCTTCAACTTTCCGGTCTGGGGGATGCTTGAAAAACTGGCACCGACCCTGCTGGCCGGGGTTCCGGCGATTGTGAAACCGGCGACAAACAGCTGTTATGTCACCGAACTGGCGGTGCGGCTGATGCTGGACAGCGGCATTTTGCCAGCGGGCGCACTGCAACTGGTGTCTGGTGGTCTTGGCGATATGCTGGACCATCTGGGCATGATGGACGTGGTCAGCTTTACCGGCTCTGCCCAGACTGCGCTGAAACTGCGCTCAAACCCGGTGATTCTGGAAAACTCCATCCGCTTTGTGGCCGAGCAGGACAGCCTGAACGGCTCTATCCTGGGGCCGGATGCGGTGCCGGGCACGCCCGAGTTTGATCTGTTCATCAAAGAAGTCAGCCGCGAGATGACCACCAAGGCGGGGCAAAAATGCACCGCCATTCGTCGCATCATCGCCCCCGAAGCGCAGGTCGAGGCAGTGATAAGCGCGCTGTCGGCCCGGCTGGATAAGGTGGTCATTGGCGATCCGCGTCTCGAGACCACCCGCATGGGCGCGCTGGTCAGCAATGGTCAGAAACGCGATGTGCTGGAAAAGGCCGCGATCATCGGCCAGGAGGCAACCCGCGTTTACGGCGACCCGGAGAATTTCACCGTCGATGGCGCCGACGCCGACAAGGGCGCCTTTGTGCCGCCGATGCTGTTCCATTGCGCCGATCCCGACAATGCCCAGCGGGTGCATGACACCGAGGCCTTTGGGCCGGTCTCTACCATCATGGGCTACCGTGACGTCGATCACGCGATTGCGCTGGTCAACAAGGGTCAGGGCTCGCTGGTGGCCTCGGTGATCACCCATGACCCTGCTGTGGCCCGTCAGGTGGCACTGGGGGCGGGTGCCTATCACGGGCGGCTGTATTTCAACAACCGCGACTCGATGAAGGAGAGCACCGGCCATGGCTCCCCTCTGCCGCATATGGTGCATGGCGGTCCCGGTCGGGCTGGCGGCGGCGAGGAGCTGGGCGGTATCCGCGGCGTGATGCACTATATGCAGCGCACCGCCATTCAGGGCAGCCCGGACATCCTGTCGGCAATTGGCCAGACATGGGTACCAGGCAGCCGTGAGATCACCGGCCCGGCGCATCCGTTCACCCGCAATTTTGACCAGCTGGCAATTGGCGAGACCCTGCACAGCCCCTCCCGCACCGTGACCTTGGAGGACATCGAGACCTTTGCCAATTTCACTGGCGATACGTTTTATGCCCACATGGACGACGAAGCGGCCAAGCGGAACCCGTTCTTCCCCGGTCGGGTGGCACATGGATATCTGCTGCTGTCCTTTGCCGCCGGGCTGTTTGTCGAACCCAACGAGGGGCCGGTGCTGGCCAATACCGGGTTGGACAATCTGCGGTTCATGAAGCCGGTGTCCGCCGGTGACAGCATCAAAGTCCGCCTGACAGTGATGAAAAAGACCCCGCGGAACCAAGACTACGGCGAAGTGCGCTGGCACGTCACCCTCTCCAATCAGGATGGTGACAAAGTTGCCGAATATGAATTGCTGACAATGAACGCATTCTGAACCGCGCAGGCCCGCACCACTCTGGGGTTGAGCAACACCCTGCCACCGCACTGAATTAGGCTGGTCTCCCCTATTGGGGGGGCCTACATTACCCCGATGACCCAGCCCAAAGACCAATGGTTTGAAACCAGTATCAACCTGCTGAGCGACCCGCAAAACCAACGCGTCTGGTCGGTCATCATTTCGCTGTTCGGCGACATGGCGCAACGACCCAACGAGCAGATCGGCGGCGCCGCGCTGACCCGCATCATCACCCCAATGGGCATCAAACCCGAAGCAATCCGGGTTGCCTTGCACCGGCTGCGCAAAGACGGCTGGATTGACAGCGCCCGCTCGGGCCGGGCCTCGACCCATTACCTGACCCAACATGGCCGCGACCAATGCGCCGCCGTTACCTCTCGGATCTATGCCCGCGACCCGGTCTTGCCGCAGGAGCTGCATGTATTGATTGCCGCGGGTGGCGCTGGTCAGGCGGCGCTGGACGAGATGCTGCTGCTGCCAGGCTATATCGCGGTCAACCGGACAACGGCGCTGGGATACGGCCCCCGGCCAAAGACCTCAGATGACCTACTGGCCCTGGAGACAGATAATTATTCATTGCCCAGCTGGTTCAAAACCAGACTGTTCCCCGCCGAGCTGAGCAAATCCTGCACTGCCTTGTTCAAAGTCGTGAACTCTATGTCAGATCCACCACCGGGGCTGACCCCGGCGCAAGTGGCTTCGTTGCGCACCCTGATCGTCCATCGCTGGCGCCGCGTGGTGTTGCGCCACCCTGACCTACCGGCGGATTTCCACCCCTTGACCTGGCCCGGGGTTGCCTGCCGGGACCGGGTATTTGCACTGCTGGACCAATTACCGCTTCCAAATCTGAGCCAACTCAGAGAGCCTGTGGACGCTTGAATTTCACTCACGGCTTGGAGCCTGAACATGACAGTCATAAGTACGCTCGCTGTTGCATCGCTGGCTGCGTCTGCCGCCTTTCTATCCGCCTCCCATCTGAAAACCCGGCGCCTGGCGCGGCAGGCTGAGGAACTGATTCCGCCGGTCGGTAAGTTTCAGCCGGTTCCGGGTGGTGTGATCCACTATGTTGAAATGGGCCCGGTTGCTGCGCCGCCGCTGGTGTTGATCCACGGGCTGTCCGGCCAGTTGCAACATTTCACCTATGCGCTGGCCGACCTGTTGGCCGCAGATTTCCGTGTTATCATTCTGGACCGTCCCGGCTGCGGCTATTCAACCCGTGACCATGATCGCCTGGCGGTGCTGCCCGAGCAGGCGAAGATGATTCAGAGCTTTCTGGACCTGCTCAAAATAGAGCAACCGATCCTCTGCGGCCATTCCCTGGGCGGCGCCGTCGCGCTGGCCATGGCGCTGGATGCGCCCGAGAAGATACGCGGCCTGGCGCTGCTGGCCCCCCTGACCCATCCGAGAGAACAGGCCGGCGTTTTCAAAGGCCTGATCGTACATTCGCCCTTCATACGCCGCCTGATGGCACAGACGGTCGCAATTCCGGCGGCACAGCGCAGCGCCACAGAGCTGCTCCAGCAGGTATTTGCCCCGAGCCCCTGCCCCGACGATTTTGCCATTCAGGCCGGGGCTGTGCTGGGTCTGCGCCCGCAAAGCTTTGTCACTGCCTCGGCCGACGCAACTTTGGCCATTGGCAATATTGCCCTCCAGTCCGCCCGCTACGCCGCCGAGCTGAAAACCCCGGGCGCGGTGCTGTTTGGTGCGCAGGACGCGGTGTTGCAGCCGCAGATCCACGGGTTGCCAATGGCGCGTTTCGGGCTGCCCTGCCAGAGCCTGGCCGATCAGGGCCATATGCTGCCAAACTGCGCGCCGAGCCAGTGCAACGCCTTCATCCGAGACACCGTGGAACAGCTGCGCTGAGCCATGATCTGCCGCCCGCAGCCCAGCCGCCACGGTTGGTTTTCGCCGCGCTCAAAAAAAGCGCACTGAAAATCCAATCCCTACGATTTCTCTCTTGACCCCGCCCCGTGAAACTCCTAAATCGCCTGCACACAGAGTGGCGGTATAGCTCAGTTGGTTAGAGCAGCGGAATCATAATCCGCGTGTCCGGGGTTCGAGTCCCTGTACCGCCACCAAAAACACTCTGAAAAGCCTGAAAAGACTGTGCCGCTGGCACCCAAAGTCCTCACTTCAGATGTTCCGCCGGGGTCTTCGCTGCGCTACCGTGGGGGAGATAATTACAGTGCGGCGCGGCCTTCCGGACGTATCGGCGAAGCTACCACGCATGATTGGCGACCAGGGCGTTCTGATTTAGCCACCTTCATAACCCGGCTTCGCTCATTCGTATGCATGTCCCCTTCGTGAAACGAAAGCACATAGATGATCGACGGCCCATCGTTTGTTCCGACGAATTCATATGTTGCACGCCATCAACAAAGCCGTGTGCCGTAAAGACAGATTTCGGGCCATCACTTTTACAGGTCAACTTCAATGCAAAATGGGTGCTGTAGATTGAGTTGACTATTGCCTAGCCGCGGGCATATTACTCGAATTTCACGATGGGGTTAATCTCGGGTTCGAGGCGCCGGTGCAGAAAAAAATTTGGAGATTAGCTTTCCATGGCTGGGTTTTTGATACACAAAAAAAGCAATGTTACCGTATTTTGGATGCAAAAATCGGGCTGCACGTTTCTGAAAAATCTCTTCTACGCACTTGCGGTGGGAAATGCATATTCAAATCCCCAAGGAATACACAGCGACAGGTTTGCCCGCCATCGTATTAAATTTAGGCCATTCTGGCATAAGATAGATCCCGACATTTCATTTGTTGTCGTTCGTGACCCTGTTGCGAGAGTTTGCTCATTCTATTGGAACAAGATCGATTCCCGCGCCCCGAATTCAAAGTCGAAACTAAGGGAAACACTCAGTCGGCTTGCTAAACTGGACCACCCTAGCTTTCGAGGCTTTGCCGAACAACGCGGCGAGACTCTAGACGAGCATCGGTATTTGCTTGGTCTCATGCTTGATGCGATTGGCCATGTATTTGCCGATGAAGAGCGCAAGTTCTTGAACGGTCATTTCGCGCGACAAAACGAACTGATTTTGGCGGGTGGCGCTAACGGCCTGCCTGTGGTCGCGCTGGAGCAACTCCACCACGACATTCCGGCATCGGTTGTTGATCGGCTTCCAGAACTGGTTACGGTTTTAAAAGGAATGCCGCGAATGAACGAATCGAAGAAAGCATTCTCCGCTGAAGAGTTGCTAACGCCAGAATTAAGAACCCGCATTATGAATCTATACCCTCAAGATGTCATATTACATTCAAAGGCTATTGCAGCTAACCCGACTGCAGAATGCAACTAGACCTCACGAAACGCAGATCAGACAATTCAGATTGCGAAAGGCCGTCCTAGAACTGAACTCCGACAGTGGCCGTTTTGTCCATACGGTTTCAACCGATGGACGCAGCACATTCAGGTAACAAACTTTGCCACGAAGCCGGATCGCGGACTTTCACCGGGATGACCACTAATAGCGGCTTTGGGCCGTTCGCTTCAGTTGTCAGGCAGCAGGCAGCAGGCAGCAGGCAGCAGGCAGCAGGCAGCAGGCAGCAAAGCCCAGATCGGCTACAAACGCCGTCCTGGCAAGTGAAGTGGTCTTGCTTTTCAGGACAGGCTTTCAGCTTGTTTAAGCTGCATCAGCTTTCTGTTCATGCCGCTTTTCGTGTTCCCGTTTTGCTGAAATATGCTGTGTCCGGCCTGCGCTTATCAAGAGCGGTACAAGGCCGCTCCGAGCTGTAGACGCCAATCCAGTTATCAATGATGCGTTTGGCTTGGAACCCGTCCATTGCCCGGCCGTGAAAGAACGGGCTCATCGCTTCAGCCTTTGTGACATCGGGAATGTGACCCTGCCTGCCAGCCCCGCCCGCCGAGGTGAACTTGCCACCGAGAATGGTACATTCCGTCACAGGTCAGACACCTCGGTGTCATCTTTGTACCGGGGCTGCATGGCCTCCACGATCCGTCGATGCGGGCGATAGACCGTCAATTTGTGGTGGATACTGGCAGGGGTGCACAGGCTCGAACTGTGGACCTACGGTTTTGGAGACCGTCGCTCTACCAACTGAGCTACACCCCTGCAGTGCGGCATGTCCTATGCCAGCAACAGCCGACTGACAAGAGGAAAAACTGTTTTTCTGGGATCGGTTTGCAAAGCTTCTTCGTGCGGGTCTTTGCGATTGCCGATGCTTGCGTTAAGAAAAGGGCAAAGGAGGACCATTCGCTTGAGCCTGAGACGCAAAATTGCAGATAGCAACGCCTTTAAAAATGCCGTCGAAGGGCTGATCACCGCCTATGTGAAATTCTGCTATCGCAGCTCCCGCTGGACCCGCAGCGGATTCGAACCGATGGAGGCACTGGTCGAATCCGGCGCGCCGGTGATCATGGTTCTGTGGCACCAACGGCTGATTATGTCGCCGTATTTGTTTGACTGCTCAAAGGGCCGCATTTGCACCCTGACCTCGGCCGCACGCGCCGGTCGTCTGGCCGGCAAGGTCCAGGAACGGATGGGATTTGACACCATCCCAATGTCCAGCCGCAAGCGCCATGTCGCCCTGTCGCGAGAGGTGCTGCGGCGCATCAAGAATGGCAGCTCGGTGGGCATTGCGGCCGACGGGCCACGCGGACCCGCGCGTGTCTCCTCTGGCGTGCCCATCATCTGGGCGCGCAGTTCAGGCTGCAGGGTCTTCACCATCAGCTTTGCCCAACGCCGCACACTCAAGCTGCCCACCTGGGATAAGCAGATGTTGCCAGTGCCGTTTTCCCGTGGCGTTCTGATGTGCGAGGAATGGCAACAGCAGGTGCCACGCAAGCCGACGCCGGAACAGGCCGAGGACCTGCGCCTCAGTCTCGAAGCGGCGCTGGACAACATCACAGACGCCAGCGATGCGGCTGTCGGCCGTCGCTGCGCACCACGCCCCTAAAGGGGCCATCAGTAGCCCGGCGCCCCCCCCATTCGCCATCATTGCCTTCTTGCATCGCAACACCCAACTAAGGGCGGCGCTTGAGCTTGGGAGGGTGCAACGCGCCTCCCTGGGGGCAGGCGCCAGGCGCGGCCTGACCTATCAGCCGGGCGAGACAGTTGCAGGTATGGCGATCTAGCCTCCCGAGAGGCCGTTGAAAAAAGATAAGGGCCGCCCAGAGGCAGCCCTTTCATAATCGTGGAAAATGGTGCGTGCGAGCACGCACCCTACACCAAATTACTCGATGATTTTTGACACCACACCAGCGCCAACGGTACGGCCGCCTTCGCGGATGGCGAAGCGCAGGCCGGTTTCCATGGCGATGGGGGCGATCAGCTCAACGTTGAACTTCAGGTTGTCGCCTGGCATTACCATTTCTGTGCCCTCGGGCAGAACAACGGTACCAGTAACGTCTGTAGTCCGGAAGTAGAACTGAGGACGGTAGTTGGCGAAGAACGGGGTGTGACGACCGCCTTCTTCCTTGTTCAGGATATAGGCCTCAGCTTCGAACTTGGTGTGTGGCAGAACCGACTTAGGCTTACACAGAACCTGACCGCGCTCAACGCCGTCCCGGTCAACACCGCGCAGCAATACGCCAACATTGTCGCCAGCCTCACCACGGTCCAGCAGCTTGCGGAACATTTCAACACCGGTACAGGTGGTTTTCTTGTTGTCGCGGATGCCAACGATTTCAATTTCGTCGCCAACGTTGATGACGCCACGCTCGATACGGCCAGTCACAACAGTGCCACGACCGGAGATCGAGAACACGTCTTCCACCGGCATCAGGAACGGCTGGTCGATGGCGCGCTCAGGAGTCGGGATGTATTCGTCAACCGCAGCCATCAGCTTGCGGATCGAATCTTCGCCGATTTCATTGTCGCGGCCTTCCATGGCGGCCAGAGCCGAACCAGGGATTACCGGGATGTCGTCGCCAGGGTACTCATAGGAAGACAGCAGCTCGCGGATTTCCATTTCCACCAGTTCCAGCAGTTCTTCGTCGTCGACCTGATCGACCTTGTTCATGTAGACAACCATGTAGGGAATGCCAACCTGGCGACCCAGCAGGATGTGCTCACGAGTCTGTGGCATCGGGCCGTCAGCCGCGTTCACCACCAGGATGGCGCCATCCATCTGAGCCGCACCGGTGATCATGTTCTTGACGTAGTCGGCGTGGCCGGGGCAGTCAACGTGAGCATAGTGACGGGCGTCGGTTTCATACTCGACGTGGGCGGTCGAGATGGTGATGCCACGGGCTTTTTCTTCCGGTGCGCCGTCGATCTCGTCATAGGCTCTGAAGTCACCAAAATATTTGGTGATCGCTGCGGTCAGCGTGGTTTTGCCGTGGTCAACGTGGCCGATGGTGCCGATGTTGACGTGTGGTTTGTTACGTTCGAACTTTTCCTTAGCCATGATCTAGGCGCCCTTTTGGTATATGGGATCGGCAGTCGACCCTGTTCATTGTCGCGGGCGACATAGTGCCTTTGCGCACAGAGATCAAGCCGTTCGGAAATGAAACCTTGAGGACGGCCCGCAGGCCAGCCCTTTAGCTGGGGGCCGCCGGGTCCAGCTCAACCTCGGCCGGCTCCACCTCAGCCGCATCTGCAGCCGCGTCAAACCAGCCGCTTTCCTGATGCTGCTCCAACATCCACTCTTCGATCTGCCCCACCGCGTTGCGGGCCAGCCCGCGCAGCTGTTGTTCGCGGCTGCGGGCGTGCCCCGACCCCACCAGAAAACTATCCGCCGATGTGGTTTCAAATACGGTGAAGGTTTTCACCTCCGAGTTCAGCTTGGTCCCGGCCGCGTCATCCCAAACCGTCACATTGACCGCCAGCACCGATTTTGGACTAAGCACAATCGGAATGCCGGGAGGGGCCAGGAAAAAACCCTCGATGCTGATGCCAAAATGATAGAGCTGCGGTCCCTCATAGCGGGCGAACCGGGCGTCGACTTCGCTGGTCATCACCTCCGCCCACTCTTCTTTTGTGGCGTCGCGCGACCCGGGCACCACTTGCATTTTGGAGGCCACAACGATGTTATGCCCCAGTGAAAAGGCCCCGAGATCCTCGAGCGGTTCGTCCGGCGTTGCCGGGGTGCAGGCGGCCAGCACGGCAAATGTGGTCAAAAATGCAAGAATTCGGATCATGGGTCAGTCTCTTTTTGAAAATTCAATGCTGAACTGATAGACTGTGATCTGTGGTTGGGTAAAGCGCGACACCCCGCCGCCACCGGAGCGGCTGCCGCCGGTGGCAGAGCAGCCACAGGTCCGCCACTGAGCAGCCGCAGGTCCGTCGCTGTCATCAATCAAATTTGTAGCTGCGCGGGAAGCCATGCGGGGGGCGCTTGCCTACACCGGCGCGCTTGCCCAGCCATTGGCTCAGATCCTGTTCATGGCGGGTTTTGCCGCCGCCCATTTCCCAGCTCAGTCCGGCATCCCAGTTGAATGTGGTGATATCGCTGAGGCCGCCATCCAGTTCCAGCGCACCCTGCTTGCCACGCGCCATTTGGTACTTCTGCAGTCGCACGCCCTTGCCACGGGTCAGGTCGGGCATTTCTTCGACCGAGAACACCAGGAACTTGCCGTTTTCAGACACCACCGCAACGTGATCACCGACCACCGGCACACAGATCTTGGCGCGGTCGTCGCCTTTGACATTCAGCACCTGTTTGCCACTGCGGGTCTGGGCGACGATCTCTTTTTCGGCACAGATAAAGCCATTGCCAGCCATCGAGGCCACCAGCAATCTGCCCTCGGGGTGGTGAATGAACAGATCGACGATTTCAACTTCGTTGGGCAGGTCCACGATCAGCCGCAGGGGTTCGCCCATGCCACGTCCACCGGGCAGATTGGCGGCGCTGATCGTATAGAACCGGCCATTGCTGCCAAAGGCCAGCAGCCGGTCAGTGGTTTCCGCGTGGAAAACAAACCGGGGGCCATCGCCATCCTTGAACTTCAGCTCGCGGGTCAGGTCGATATGGCCGGTCATCGCCCGGATCCAGCCCATCTGGCTGCACACCACGGTGATCGGCTCGCGGTCGATCATCGCCTCCAGCGGCACCTCCTCGACCTCACCGGCCTCGGCAAATTTGGTCCGGCGGGCGCCGCCAGCATAGGTCTTGCCGAACTTTTTCTTGGTCTCTTTCAACTGTGCGGAGATAGTCTTCCATTGCAAGTCGTCCGAGGCCAGCAGTTCCACCAGCCCGGCCCGCTCGTCGCGCAACTCATCACGTTCCCGGACCAGTTCGATTTCTTCCAAACGGCGCAGGGAGCGCAACCGCATGTTCAGGATGGCCTCGGCCTGCACCTCGGTCAGCTCGCCCGGACCTGCAACCGGCGAGACATAATCAGCCTCGACCAGCACCCGTGGATGGTCGCGATCCCAGTCTTCGCGCATCAGCGCCGCCTTGGGGTCGTCGTCGTAGCGGATAATTTCAATCACCCGGTCCAGATTGAGGAAGGCGATGATAAAGCCGGCCAGCACCTCAAGCCGGTGGTCGATCTTTTCCATCCGGTATATTGAGCGGCGCTGCAGCACGTCGCGACGGTGATCAAGAAAGGCGCGCAGCACCTCTTTCATCGAGCAGACCTTGGGGGTGACCCCATCAATCAGCACATTCATGTTCATCGAGAACCGCACCTCGAAATCCGAATTGCGGTACATCATGTTCATCAGCACTTCGGGATCGACGTTCTTGGAGCGCGGCTCCAGCACTACCCGGATGTCCTCGGCGGATTCATCGCGGATATCGCCCAGAATCGGCACCTTCTTGGTTTGGATCAGCTCGGCGACCTTTTCGATCAGCCTGGATTTTGGCACCTGATACGGGATCTCGGTGACCACGATCTGCCACTGACCACGGCCCAGATCCTCGACCTCATATTTACAGCGCAGCCGGAACGAGCCACGGCCAGTGCGGTAGGCCTGCGCGATGTTTTCCGGCGGCTCAACGATGATGCCTCCGGTGGGGAAATCGGGGCCCGGCACATATTTCAGCAGGCTGTCGTCACCGGCCTCAGGTGTCTTGATCAGATGCAGGCAGGCGTCGATCAGCTCGGCAATGTTATGGGGCGGGATATTGGTCGCCATCCCCACCGCAATGCCCGACGACCCATTGGCCAGAATATTGGGAAAGGTGGCCGGCAGCACCACCGGTTCGGTCAGGCGGCCATCATAATTGTCGCGAAAATCCACCGCGTTCTCGGTCAGGCCTTGCAGCATCGCCTCGGCGACAAAGGTCATCCGCGCTTCGGTATAGCGCGAGGCCGCCGGGTTATCGCCGTCGATGTTGCCAAAGTTGCCCTGGCCGTCAACCAGCGGGTAGCGAACGCTAAAATCCTGCGCCAGACGCGCCATTGCATCATAGATCGCGGCATCGCCATGCGGGTGGAAATCCCCCATGGTATCGCCCGAAATCTTGGCCGACTTCAGAAAGCCACCTGTTGATGTCAGCCGCAGTCGGCTCATCGCATAGAGGATTCTGCGGTGCACCGGCTTCAGACCATCGCGCGCATCCGGCAAGGCCCGGTGCATAATCGTGCTGAGCGCATAGGTCAGATAGCGCTCGCCAATGGCGCGGCGCAGCGGTTCCAGGATCTCGCCTCCATCAGGAGAAGAGGGCAAGTCGGTGGGGTCTACCAGATCGGTCATGCAACGGTGATACTTGGCCGGTGGATGTTGGTAAAGCGGCTGCGGCAAAATTCCTTTGGTCTGGGGCCTTCCCCGTCCGGGTGACCTTGGGGAGCCCCCCACCCGGGCATTCCGCACCGGGGGAGAATTTCGCCAACTCTCCCCTGTTTCCAAGCAATCAATCTGCGCTACGTTACACCCCAGTCGGCACTCTGCTGGCGAGTTTCATTTTTGCTTTGTTGCCGTAAAAACACGTTCCGGAGGGTTAGGTGTCATGTCGCGTTTTGTGATGGTTTCTTTCTTGTTCATGGGCTGGACCTTCTACGAGCTGAGCGGCGGCGCCGGTTTTTCACCCCCCATAAGACCCGAGCCCATCGCCATCGCCACGGCCACGGCCAAGCGGCAGCCGATTCGCGATCAGCACGTGACGGCGGCGTCGCTGGTTACCAAGCCGGTCATTCAACCCAGACAACCGGCCACCCTGCGCCGCAGCACCGCAATTGCTGCCAGCCAGCCTGCGCGACCTGCGGCGGATCCCGAACAGCGATCCAGAGTCGCATTGGCACAGATCGCCGCGCTGGGTGAGACGTCATTTGGCTTTGGGCTGACTGGGGCTGGGACTGAGGCTGGGACTGGGCCAGCCCCCCCAACCGACGACAGCGCAGTCCAGCTGGCCTCGCTGTCCGGCGGGCTGGCGCCGCTGGCCAGCAGTCAGGTACTCTCGGATGTTCAGGTCAATCGATCGCTGCCGCGGGACCCGGTCCCAGATTTGCGTCAGGTCACCGCCAGTCGCGTCAACATGCGCGGCGGCCCCGGCACTCTTTATCCGGTGGTGACCAAATTGAACCGGGATACGGCTGTTGAAGTTCTGAAAGACAGCGGCACCGGCTGGCTGCACCTGCGAGTGGTCGAAGATGATCAGACCGGTTGGATTGCCGCTTCCCTGATCAGCAAGAAACGCCCATAAACAAGGCTGAGTTATTCCGGTTTTGTTCAGGTAAAGAGACGTTGATGCAAAAGACCATTCTGATTACAGGCTGTTCCTCGGGGATTGGTCTGGACGCTGCGCGCGGCATGCGGGCGCGTGGCTGGACCGTGTTTGCCTCGTGCCGCCAGCAGCGCGATTGCGACCGGATGCGCGCCGAGGGCTTTGAAAGCCCGCTTATTGACTACACCCAACCCGACACCATCACCGCAGGCCTGCAACAGGTTCTCGCCGCAACCGGCGGCACCCTTGATGCGCTGTTCAACAACGGCGCACACGGGCTGCCCGGCGCGGTCGAAGACCTGCCAACCGAGGCGTTGCGGGTGATATTCGAGGCCAATTTCTTTGGCTGGCATGAGCTGACTCGCCAGGTGATCCCGGTGATGCGGGCCCAGGGCCACGGCCGCATTGTGCAGAATTCGTCAATCCTGGGGCTGGTCGCCTTTCCGTGGCGCGGCGCCTATGTCGCCACCAAATATGCCATCGAGGGTCTGACCGATACCATGCGGGTCGAACTGCGCGGCACTGGTATCCATGTGGTGCTGATCGAACCCGGCCCGGTGACATCAAAGATCCGGGTCAATTCAATCCCGCATTTTGAACGGTTTATCGATTGGAAAAACTCGGCCCTGCGTGAGCTGTATGAAAGCAGCCTGCTGAAACGGTTATACCAAAGCACGGGGCCTGATACCTTTGAGCTGCCCGCCTCGGCCGTGACCAAAAAGCTGATCCATGCCTGCGAATCGCGCCGCCCAAACCCGCGATATTATGTCACCACGCCGACCCACATCGGCGGCATTCTAAAGCGCATCCTGACCACCCGGGCCACCGATCGCATTCTGGCAAAGCTGCGCTAAAAACCGGGAGCGTTTTCAAGGTCGCTTTCTCAGTGCACGCGCGCTAGACCAAAGCTAAGAATTTCACAGATCACGAGGGCGTCATGGCTGATTCACTTTTCTATCTGGTTGTTGCAGCAATGGCTGCCGTGGTTGTGGCACTGGTCATCGGCATCGCAGGCTACGGCAAGGGCGGCGAATTCAACAAGAAACACGGCAACAAGATGATGCGGCTGCGGCTGCTGTTTCAGTTTATTGCCGTACTGCTGATCCTTGCCTACGTCTATTTGCGGAACCAGGGAGGCCAGTAACATGGTTGTTCTGAACAAGATCTACACCCGCACCGGCGACAAGGGCGACACCGCGCTTGGCAATGGCAAACGCGTCGCCAAACATGCCGCCCGCGTCAATGCCTATGGCACCTCGGACGAGCTGAACGCCTTTGTCGGAGTGGCCCGTCAGGACGCCCATGAAGATATGGATGCGGCACTGGCACGCATTCAGAACGACCTGTTCGATCTTGGCGCCGATCTGTGCCGCCCGGATATGGAGCAGGATGCCACGGCCGAATATCCGCCGCTGCGCATGGCGGCGTCCCAGGTTGACCGGCTAGAGGCCGAAATTGACGGAATGAACAAGGACCTGTCACCGCTGCGCAGCTTTGTGCTGCCGGGCGGATCCGCCCTGTCCGCCCATCTGCACGTCTGCCGCACCGTGGCGCGACGCGCCGAGCGTCTGACCACCGATCTCGCCAGTAGCGAAGAGGTCAATCCAGCTGCCGTGAAATACCTTAACCGGCTATCGGATTGGTTCTTTGTTGCGGCCCGTGTGGCCAACAACAATGGATCTGACGATGTGCTTTGGGTGCCGGGCGCCAACCGCTGATCCCCTTTTGCGAAACCACCAGGTGAATTCGAATCATCTGGCTTGCGTCGCTCACGGAATCATCCGGTCGCTGATGTCTGCGGCTGGAGGTGAGTATCTGGGGGACAGACAGTTTTGCATCGGAAACATTCTTGCAAAGATACGCCTGCAAATGATCAAACGCGACGTCGGCGTGTACTGATGTGACGATTTTGCCCTGTTGCAGTCGCGAACCAGTCGGTATCAACGCAGCGAGAGCATAGAGGGGGAGTCGCTTGAACGGCTCGCCGTTTGTTAAGGAGATACGCAAATGAAGGTACTTGTGCCTGTCAAACGCGTGATTGATTACAACGTGAAAGTTCGTGTGAAAGCGGACGGAAGCGGTGTCGATCTCGCCAATGTCAAAATGTCGATGAACCCCTTTGACGAGATTGCCGTCGAAGAGGCGATCCGGCTGAAAGAGGCCGGCAAGGCTGACGAGATCATCGCGGTCTCGATCGGTGTCAAGCAGGCGCAGGAAACCCTGCGCACGGCTCTGGCGATGGGTGCCGACCGCGCCATTCTGGTGGTCGCTGCCGACGATGTGCAGACCGACATCGAGCCGCTGGCGGTTGCCAAGATCCTGGCCAAGATTGTCGAAGAAGAGCAGCCCGGTCTGGTTCTTTGTGGCAAGCAGGCGATCGACAACGACATGAATGCCACCGGCCAGATGCTGTCGGCGCTGCTGGGCTGGTCCCAGGGCACCTTTGCCTCGGAGCTGGACATCGACGGCGACGCGGCGGTGGTCACCCGCGAAGTGGACGGCGGTTTGCAGACCCTCAAGGTGACGATGCCCGCCATCATTACCGTTGACCTGCGCCTGAACGAGCCGCGTTACGCGAGCCTTCCCAATATCATGAAGGCCAAGCGCAAGCCGCTGGATGCCAAAACCGCCGAAGATTACGGCGTTGATGTCACCCCGCGCCTGGAAATTTTGTCGACCATTGAGCCCGATACCCGCGCTGCTGGTATCATAGTGGCTTCGGTTGACGAGCTGATCGAGAAACTCAAAGAAGCGGGGGCTGTGTAATGGCTGTTCTTCTCCTTGCTGAAGTGACCGACGGCGCGCTGGCGCTGGATGCCACTGCAAAAGCGGTTACCGCTGCGGGATCCTTAGGCGATATCACCGTGCTCTGCGCCGGTGCTGCCGCCGCTGACGCCGCTGCTGACGCCGCCAAAATCGCTGGCGTTGCCCGCGTTCTGGTGGCCGAAGATGCCTCGCTGGGTCACCGCTTGGCGGAACCCACTGCAGCGCTGATCGCCAGCCTGACGGGTGACTACGAGCACATCGTCGCCCCGGCCACTACGGATGCCAAAAACGTGCTGCCGCGCGTCGCGGCCCTGCTGGACGTTATGGTGATCTCTGATGTATCCGGCGTTGTCGATGGCAACACCTTTGAGCGTCCGATCTATGCGGGCAACGCTATCCAGACCGTCAAATCGAAGGACGCAACCAAGGTTATTTCCTTCCGGACCTCGACCTTTGACGCGGCTGGCGATGGTGGCTCGGCCTCGGTTGAGACCATCAGTGCGGTGACCGATCCCGGCCTGTCGTCCTGGGTCGAAGACAAGGTTGCAGCCAGTGATCGCCCCGAGCTGACTTCGGCTGGTGTGGTTGTCTCTGGTGGTCGCGGTGTTGGCTCCGAAGAGGACTTCAAACTGATCGAGGCGCTGGCAGACAAGCTGGGCGCGGCCGTGGGAGCCTCGCGTGCTGCGGTTGATTCGGGCTATGCCCCGAACGACTGGCAGGTGGGCCAGACCGGTAAGGTCGTGGCCCCGGATCTATATGTCGCAGTTGGCATCTCAGGCGCCATTCAGCACTTGGCCGGCATGAAGGACAGCAAGATCATCGTGGCCATCAACAAAGACGAAGAGGCGCCGATTTTCCAGGTTGCTGATTTTGGCCTGGTCGCCGATCTGTTCCAGGCGGTGCCGGAACTGACTGAAAAGCTGGGCTAACCCCCCGCGGTGCGTGCCAGCACGCACCCTACACAGATAGCAAAAGGCCCGCCGATCACCGGCGGGCCTTTTGTCTGTAACGCGGCCCGTTGTCAGTCGGCAGCCAGCACCCTGCGCAGCCCCTCGGCAGCGGCGTTGGCGATGCGCATATGCTCCATCGGGCCGATCATATGGCTGGCAGCGGGCAGATCCATCTCGCCCAGCACCATCCCATCAACGTCATTTGCAACCGCCGCAGTCTGCACCGGCAGCTCAATCACCGCCTGCACCCGGGGCCGCAGGGCGTCAATCATCGTGGAGTCCACCAGCGGCGGCTCAGGACCCAGAGGGCTGCTGCCCTCGGCGCCTTTGTCCAGTTCATAGCGCAGCCACAACAGCACAACCCGCCCGTCCAGATCGTCGATCATCAGGCTCATCCGCGCCACCCAAGCGGCCTCCAGCTCAGCCCGCACGGCCCCAAAACGATCGGTGGAACAGGCCTCCAGCCCGGTCAGCAAATGCTTGTTGAAATGGAACTCGGTAAAATCCACCTCGCTGTACAACGAGGACAGCGCGTCGCTGGCCTGCAAAAACCGGTCATTGCGCCGGGGATGCACCCGGTACAGCCTGTTTGAGATATTCTGCGCCCCCAGCACCTGCAGCACCGTCAGATCAGCGCCGCGGGCCACCTGCTTCAGATCGTCGTCCCGCACAAAGCTGTCCAGGCCGGCGTTAATACTGCCAAGGTTGACACAGGGCCGCCCCAGCGTCTCTTCGAGCCGGGAAACAAAGGGGCGCACCACAAATCGCCCGTAGACCTCGGTCCCGCCCATAAAGGCCAGATACGGCGCGTTGAGGTCCCGGCGGGGGCCTCGCACCAGTAGTTTTGATTTGCCATATCGGCATGGCTCGTCCGAAAGCGCTGACGCGCCGGTCAGTTCATAACTCATAATTCCCACCAACTATTCACCCAAGACCCACTGTGACGAGAGACTCTTGCCAAAATGCTAATGTTAAAAATCGCTTAAATAATTGTTTAAATGCGGTGCGATCCCACTTGAACCTGCCACAACCCAATCGCTAATATCGCGCCGCAGGCAACCCGAAAGGCCCAAGTCATGATCATCCAAAAAATCGGCATCATCGGAGCAGGACAGATGGGCAACGGTATTGCCCATGTGATGGCGCTGGCGGACTATGATGTTGTTCTGAATGACGTTAACCAGCAGGCCCTCGACGATGCCATTGCAGCCATTGAGAAAAATATGGCCCGTCAGGTCAGCAAAGGCAAAATTGAGGCCGCGTCAATGGCCGCCGCAATGGCCCGGATCACCCCGACATTAACCCTGGCCGACGTCGGCGCGACCGATCTGGTGATCGAAGCCGCCACCGAACGGGAAACCATAAAACAGGCCATTTTCGATGCGTTGCTGCCACATTTGCAGCCCCATACCATCCTGACCTCGAACACCTCGTCGATCTCCATCACCCGACTGGCGTCGCGCACCGACAGGCCAGAGCGGTTCATGGGCTTCCACTTCATGAACCCGGTGCCGGTGATGCAGCTGGTCGAACTGATTCGCGGCATCGCCACCGATAAAGAAACCTACGCGGCCTGCCACGGCGTGGTCGAGCGGCTGGGCAAGACCGCCGCCAGCGCCGAAGACTTCCCCGCCTTCATCGTCAACCGCATCCTGATGCCGATGATCAACGAGGCGGTCTATACGCTCTACGAGGGTGTTGGCTCGGTGAAGTCGATTGACCTGTCGTTGAAACTGGGCGCCAATCACCCAATGGGGCCGCTGGAACTGGCGGACTTCATTGGTCTGGACACCTGCCTGGCGATCATGAACGTGCTGCATGACGGGCTTGCCGATACCAAATACCGGCCTTGCCCGCTGCTGACCAAATATGTCGAGGCCGGCTGGCTTGGCCGTAAAACCCAACGCGGGTTCTACGACTATCGCGGCGAGACCCCGGTTCCGACCCGCTGACCCTGGCGCTGCCATCCCTTTGTGTCTCTGGGCGCAGAAGACGTGCGACTGAAACAGCGCGTCACGTGAAAAGTCCCTATCTTCACGTGACGCCGCGGCCAAATCTAAGGCAAACTCGCCTGCGCGCCGCAGACGCACATTTCTTACAAGACCTGGTCTTACAAGTTCTGGGTTTAGCTCTTGTCACCCAGCGCCAGTGTGTGTTGCCGCAGCCAGGCCATGAAGCCGCGCGGGTCACTTTTCAATTGTTCCATCTGCGCGTCGCTCACAACTGCGCCAATGACCGGGGATAGTGGGCGATTGCACGACCGCACAATTTCATGCAGCAGCAGCCCCTGGCGCAGCACCGCTGAGATCTTGTTGGCAATCTGATAGGCCCGTGAATTGCTACCGGGGAAATATAGCGGCACAACTTTTGCACCCGACCGGCGGATCATCTGTGCGGTGAACACATTCCACTCGGCCTCCTGCGCCGGGCCAAACCAGGTCTCTGACGCCATCACCACCCCCGAAGGGAACAGGGTAACAACGCCGCCCTCTTTCAGATGCGCCATCGCCTTGGCCCGCATTTCCACCATCTTGCGCTGCGCCTCGGGGTCGTCCGGGAACGGCACCGGAATCATGAACGAGGTGGCCGCTTCGTCCAGCCCCGTCAGCACCGAGCGGGTCAGGATGCGGTAATCCTGACGCACCCGCCCAACCAGTTCAGCAATCACCATGCCGTCGACCATGCCGTGGGGATGATTTGCGACAACCACAACAGGCCCTGTGGTGGGGATGTTCTGCAACTGCTCGGCTGGGGTTTTCAGCTCGATCCCCATAATCTCCAAGGCGCCGCTCCAGAATTTCTGGCCCCGGAACTCGGCATTGTGTTTTTCAAACTTGCTGACCATGCGCAGGATTGTGAATTTGCCGGTGGCCCATTCGATGGCCCGGATCGCAAATGAGGTCCAGGGGTCGTCAAATGAATTGGCATAGGTCAGCGCCCGGCGGTTATAGATCTCGCCGTCCTGCTCTCCCGCCTGCGGGATGCGGTTGTCGTCCCTGTTCTGAGTGGTATCCGCCACAGCGCACTTCCTGTCTTCTCAAATGCGGGTCCGGCTCAAAAGCCTTCGCCAAACCTATCCGCCACCAATGTTTCCAGAGCCTGCGCCAATGCGTCACTGTCCGGGCCCGAGGTTTCGACGTCAATAGTCGTTCCCATTGAGGCTGCCAACATCAAAAGTCCCATAATGCTATCGCCCGAGGCCGACAATCCATCGCGTGAAACCTCGGCCGAGGCGTCAAAGCCTTCGACCACTTCGACCAGCCGGGCCGAGGCCCGGGCATGCAGCCCTTTTTGATTCACAATTTTGAGTGTTTTTTGCGTCATCGAAATCGATTACTCCGCCTCGGGGCTGATGTTCTGCGAATTGATATATTTCTTACCAGCTTCCATGGCCTGACGGACAGCATCAGCAACTGGCAGGTGGCGGGTTTTTGCCAACTTAATGAGCAAAGGCAGGTTGGCACCGTATAGAATACGACGGTTGGACGGGGCGCAGGCCTGCAGGCTCAGGTTCGACGGCGAGCCGCCAAACAGATCGGTGACCACCACAACGCCGGACCCGCTGTCCACCGCGTTGGCAGCAGTACAGATCTCTCTTTGCTTGGTGTCCCGGTCATCCTCTGGGCTGATGGATATCGCCCTCAGAGACGGCAGTTCACCGACAACATGCTCCACAGCGGCCACGTATTCCCTGGCAAGTCCACCATGTGCGACAATCACAATCCCGATCAATCCGGCCTCTCTGTTCTACTGCTGGCCTTGCAGCTCGCGATGTCTAATTGACACCTGCTGACCATCTTCTGCAAGGGCCTTGGCCAGTGTTTCTGCCAATGTCACCGATCTATGTTGCCCGCCGGTGCAACCAAAGGCGATTGAAAGGTGTGATTTCCCCTCTTCGCGATAGGCGGGCAGCAACATTTGAGTCAGCCCCAACACCCGCTCAAAGAAGTCGCGGTATCGCGGGTCGGTTCTGACATGTGCCTGCACCGCCGGGTCGCGTCCGTCCAGCCCGCGCAGATCCTGCTGCCAATAGGGATTGGTCAGAAAGCGGCAGTCGAACACCATATCGACACTGTGCGGGATGCCCCGCTTGTAAGAAAAGCTCTGCACCGACAGCGCCAGTGAGCGGCCGCCGGGGGCGAACCAATGCTCGATCTCGGTCTTCAGCTGGTGCACATTCATGTCCGAGGTATCCAGCAACATGTCGGCCCGCTCGCGGATCGGGCGCATCAGGTCCAGCTCACGGGTGACGCCAATTTCAGGCGTCTCGGCCGGTGCCAGCGGATGACGGCGACGGGTTTCCGAATAGCGTCGCAACAAGACATCCGGCCTCGCATCCAGATAGAGCACCGTCAGCGCAACATGTTGATAGCCCTCAAACACCGAGATCAGCTCCAGCAGCGCTTCGGGGGTGAAATCCCGGTTTCTGCTGTCCAGCCCCAGCGCCATCGGCGAGTCCATTTTGTCGGTCATCACCAGCCGCGGCAACAGCCGCAGAGGCAGGTTATCAATCGCCTCGAAGCCCAGATCCTCAAGCACATTGATGGCACTGGACCGGCCCGCACCAGACGGGCCTGTAACCAGCACCAAAGGCATCAAAGTATCACTGCGTTCCTGCATCCGGGTCCTGTCGTCCGCGTTTGAGATATTGTAGCAGAGCTGGCGCCAGATGGGCAGCATCAGGCCTGTGTAACAGTGTCACCACCTGCCCCAAAAGCGTGACAGTACGGATTGGCGGCAGCCGCTCGACCTCGGGTATGTCCAAATCGATCACCGCGCAAATTGTCGTTTGGCTGCACTGGTCCGCCTGCAGGATGCCCAGACCTCGGGCCTCGATCAAGCCGCCAATCGGCTCGGGGGCGCGGGCAATCAGCTGCCCCTGCTCCAGGCTGAGCAGCACCCGGTCATCCGCCACCAACCGCGCACCCAGGGCCATCAGCGACAGCGCCAAAGTCGATTTACCACTGCCCGAGGCTCCACGGATCAGCAATCCGTTGCCAGCCAGCGAGACACAGCTTGCATGCAGGCACAGATCACCGATGCCGCCCACCGGCTAGACCGGCAGGCCGACGACGAACCGCGCGCCCAGGGGTTCCGAGGTCATATCCACTTCGGTCGGTCGAATATTCTCGGCCCAGACCACACCGCCATGCGCCTCGACAATCTGCTTTGAGATCGCCAGCCCAAGACCGGAGTTATTGCCAAAATGTTCATCCGGGCGCTGTGAATAGAACCGCTTGAAAATCTTGCTCAGCGCCTGTTCGGGAATGCCGGGGCCGGTATCTTCGACCACCACCAGCACCCGGTTGGCGCGACGGCGGGCCCAGACGCGGATGGCGTCGCCCTCATCACAGAAGGAAATCGCATTGGTGATCAGGTTGACAAAGACCTGCGCCAGTCGCGCCTCTAGCCCGGTTATCATGATCGGACCTTCGTTCAGATCGGTGATATAGTCGATCCCCTTGGCACGGGCATCTTCGCCCAGATACTGATTCAGGTTGCCGATCATCTCCAGCAGATCGAATTCTTCTTCTTCTTCTTTGACCAATTCCGCATCCAGCCGCGAGGCGTTGGAGATGTCGCTGACCAGCCGGTCCAGCCGCCGCACATCATGTTCTATCACCGACAATAGGGTTTCACGTTGATCCTCACGCTTGACGATGCGCAGTGTCCCAACCGCCGATTGCAGGCTCGCCAGCGGGTTCTTAATTTCATGCGCCACGTCCGCAGCAAATTGTTCGTTGCTGTCGATGCGGCTGTACAGCGCCTTGACCATGCCGCGCAGCGCCCTGCTCAGGCGGCCGATTTCGTCCGGGCGGGCCGACAGATCCGGAATCCGGATGCGGCCCGGCTGCACCTTGCGGTTATCGCGATCCCGACCCAGCTCGGCGGCTTCGGCAAGATCGGCCAATGGGTTGGCAATGGTCGAGGCCAGCACCAGCGACAATCCGACAGAGACCAGCAGCGCAATGACAAACATCTGCAAAACCCGCTCGCGTTCGGCCCGAACCAGCGCATCAATTTCACCCGTTGGCGAGGCCACGGCGACCACAGCAATGGGTTGCCCATTGAGTATAATGGGGGTCACGGCGGAAAAAACAGTGCCGCCAGCGGTATCAACCACCGGTTCGATCTTGGTGCCACTGCTCAACACATGCGGCACCATCAGACGCAATTGATCTTCAAGCGTCTCATGCTCTGGCGCCGGGTCAGAGGGCAGTATCCACTCGGCCGCAGCCCATATTGCTGAGAGCCCATCACTGATCGGCGTCCGACCGGATTGCCCTTCGTTCAGCAGATCCACCGCTTCGTTCTCGGAGGCACCCACCGTTCGGGCAATCAGGGTTTCGGAGGCATCAAAAACAAAAACCTCAACGCCGGTCCGCAGGCTCAACCCGTCGAGGGTGGCGCCGACATCAATACCATCACCGGTGGCAACACTCACCCCCCCTTGATTCGGCAATTGCGCTTCGAACACATCCGCAATCAATCGCGCCTCGCCGACAACGGCACCGGCCCGCTGCAACACCAGGCTCTGACGCGAGGCATTCAGATATAGGACACCCGCCACCAGAATGATCAACGCAATCAGGTTGAAGGTGATGATTTTGCGTGTCAGCGGCGATCTCCGGAAAGAGAACAGCCTGCGGCGTGCCCGCTTGGCCAGCATTTCGTGCGCAACAGTGTGCTCTGGGGCGACCCAATCGTCGCCCAGAACAACGTCACCGTCGTGCTGGCTGTCTGTCATTCCCGTGTCGCGCATTGGCGCCCTTCCACCAGGACCCAGCAGGGTCGCTTAATCTTCGTTATACCGGTAGCCGATGCCATACAGGGTCTCAATCGCAGAAAAGTCCGGATCGGCACTGCGCATCTTCTTTCGCAACCGCTTGATATGGCTGTCGATGGTACGGTCATCCACATAGACTTGGTCATCATAGGCCACATCCATCAACTGGTCCCGGCTTTTGACAAACCCGGGACGTTGCGCCAGCGCCTGCAACAGCAGGAATTCTGTCACCGTCAGCGAGACATCCTTGTCTTTCCAGCTCACCGAATGGCGCAGCGGGTCCATGCGAAGCAAGCCGCGCTCCATGACTTTGGTTTCCGTCTCGGGTACGGAGCCATTGGCATCCGCATTGAGCGCGTCCTGGCGACGCAGCAAGGCGCGAATGCGTTCCACCAAAAGGCGCTGCGAGAACGGTTTCTTGACGTAGTCATCCGCCCCCATGCGCAGGCCCAGAACCTCGTCGATCTCGTCATCCTTGGAGGTGAGAAAGATCACCGGCATCTGCGATTTCTGCCGCAACCGTTGCAACAGATCCATGCCGTCCATGCGTGGCATCTTGATGTCCAGCACAGCCATATCCGGCAGCTTCTTGTTGAAGGCGTCCAACGCTGCCTGACCATCGTTATATGTTTCGACCTCAAAACCCTCGGCTTCGAGTGTCATCGAGACTGACGTCAGGATATTCCTGTCATCGTCAACCAATGCAATCTTTGACATCTGATGCGCCCCTAATCTGCTCTAAACTGCCTGTTTTTTACGGTATTCATCGCTGTTCTGCCGGTTCGAATCAATCCCCATTCACGGATCAAGGCAATGTTGCGTCCTTATAGAGGCAAAAATACCTTAGTATTACCTAAACAAGTGCCATAGTTTTGAGCGTTAAAAAAATGGTTGCGCTAAAGTTTGCGATGGTTGCGCTAACGTGGCGGAAGCCTCCTGTTCACACCCTAAACCACCATGTTATGACCTTTTTTATCGGTCGCTTGATCGTTTCCATAGCCCCACGGCGAGATCACAGCTAATATGATGTCCCGCCGCCATAGGAGAAAAACTGATGACATTAGGACGGGTTAACCCGCAATTCCGACTCGAGGATCAGGGCATCGAGGGTCTGGGACATGTCTATTACAACTATATGGAACCGGCACTGATTGAGGCGGCGCTGAAGCGTGATGAGGGAACTTTGGGCAACGGCGGCGCCCTGCTGGTCTCCACCGGCAAGTTCACCGGTCGCTCCCCCAAGGACAAACATGTGGTGAAAACCGCCAATGTTGTCGACACCATCTGGTGGGAAAACAACACCGAGATGAGCCCCGAAGGATTTGAGGCTCTCTATACCGACATGCTGGAGCACATGAAGGGCAAAGAGTATTTTGTTCAGGACCTGATCGGTGGGGCCGATCCTGCGCAGTCAATCAACGTCCGCATGGTCACCGAGCTGGCCTGGCATAACCTGTTCATCCGCCACATGCTGCGCCGCCCGGACCGCGAAGACCTGGACGACTTTCTGGCCGATTACACCGTGATCAACTGCCCCAGCTTTCAGGCTGACCCAAAGCGCCACAACTGCCGCTCCGAAACCGTCATCGCGATGAACTTTGAGCGCAAGCTGATCCTGATCGGCGGCACCGAATATGCCGGCGAGAATAAAAAATCGGTGTTCAGCCTGCTGAACTACCTGCTGCCGGAAAAAGGCATCATGCCGATGCATTGCTCGGCCAACCATGCCACCGGCAACCCGGTTGACTCGGCGATTTTCTTTGGCCTGTCCGGCACTGGTAAAACCACCCTGTCGGCAGACCCGTCGCGCACCCTGATCGGCGATGACGAGCACGGCTGGTCCGACAACGGCACCTTCAACTTTGAGGGCGGCTGCTATGCCAAGACCATCAACCTGAACGCCGAGGCCGAGCCGGAAATTTTTGCCACCACCTCAAAATTCGCCACCGTGATCGAAAACATGGTGTTCGATGCGGACACCAAAGAGCTGGACTTCAAGGATGACAGCCTGACCGCCAATATGCGCTGCGCCTACCCGCTCGACTATATCGCCAATGCCTCAAAAACCGCGATGGGCGGCCACCCCAAAAATATCATCATGCTGACCTGTGATGCCTTTGGTGTGCTGCCGCCGATTGCCCGGCTGACCCCGGCGCAGGCGATGTATCACTTCCTGTCCGGCTTTACCTCGAAAGTGGCCGGAACCGAACGTGGTGTGACCGAACCCGAGCCGACCTTCTCCACCTGTTTTGGCGCCCCCTTCATGCCGCGCCGTCCCGAGGTCTATGGCAATCTGCTGCGCAAAAAGATCGCCGAACATGGCGCCACCTGCTGGCTGGTCAACACCGGCTGGACCGGCGGCGCCTATGGCATCGGCTCGCGGATGCCGATCCGTGCCACCCGGGCGCTGCTGACTGCGGCGCTGGACGGATCTCTGGCCGAGACCGAGTTCCGCAAGGACAGTAACTTTGGCTTTGACGTTCCGGTCTCTGTTGCCGGCGTTGCCGAGGTGCTGCTGGATCCGCGCCGCACCTGGGACGATCAGGCCGCCTATGACAGCCAGGCGGCCAAGCTGGTGCAGATGTTCTCGAAGAATTTTGAGCAGTATCTGCCTTTCATTGATGACGACGTAAAATCCGCAGCGATCAGCTAAGCCAGATCACACACACAAAAAAGGCCCCGTATTTTCGGGGCCTTTTGCATGTCAGCCTCCCGGCCTATTCATCCATGGTATCGCCGCTGCCGCCCAGTTCGGCGGGAAAATCGCACAGTTTTGGCAGCCCGTCTTTGATTGGCAACACCGTCTCGGCATAGTTCACATGCAAGGCTGGCGCGAAGGTCAGAGTTGGGATCGAGGCGGCGTAGACATCGACCAGACCGAACCCCTGGTGGCCGGTCATCACATGGCCGCCACAAAGAGCACAAAACTGGCGCTGACTGCTTTCCGTTTTCTCAAAAGTCGTCAAATGCTTGGCCCCTTTGGTCACGGTCACCGCGTCCGGTTTCCACAGGGTAAAAGCATTGACTGGCCCTGCTGACCACGACCGGCAGGAGGCGCAGTGGCAATAGCCCATAGCCTCGGGGGTGCCGCTCACTTCGATTGCCACGGCGCCGCAAAAACACTGGCCTTTGTGAACTTCAGTCATCTGTCACCTCTTTATCTCTGTCTCGACGCCCCTCCCCCGGTATCTGGGGCTGGCGGCCAAAACGCATAAGCAAAAGTGCAACATGTTTTCGAGACCCGCGTGGTGCGTGCCAGCACACACCCTACACTGCTCCAGACGTAGAGTGGCCTAGGCCGGGTTCAAGCCTACCGGCTCCAGCTTGCTGTCTGGCTCCACATGGATGGTGGTGTTGACCCCCGGAATCTGCGCCTGCAGCGCCGTCTCGACCCGGTCACAGATCTCATGCGAGGCCGCCACTGTCATCGCGCCGGACACCACCATGTGAAACTCGACGAACAGCGCCTGCCCCGCGCGGCGGGTGCGGATGTCATGCACCTGCAGCGCGCCAATGGCCGCCGAGTCAATGATCTTTTCGATCTGGGCCTGTTCAACCGGGTCAGCCGCCGAATCCATCAGCCCACCGATCGAGGAGCGGATCACCATGACGCCCTCACGCAGGATATTCAGCGCCACGATGATGGCCAGCAGCGGATCCAATATCGCCCAGCCGGTCAACAGCGCCAGCAGCAGCCCCGCCAGCACTCCAACCGAGGTCCAGACATCGCTCATCAAATGGCGGCCACCGGCGGCCATGGCCGGCGAGTGATATTTGCGGGCCCAGGTGATCAGGATCCGCGCCCAGCCAAGGTTGATCACCATCGCCAGCCCATTCACCACCATGCCCACCGGGCCAAGTCCGCTGAGATCCGGAGTGGCGAGTGCCGCCAGTGCCTGATGTACGATCATCAGCGCCGCCAGCACGATCATGGTGCCTTCGGCCACGGCCGAAAAATACTCGGCCTTGTGATGGCCATAGGGGTGGCCGCGATCCGCCGGGCGTTGCGCATAGCGCACCGCAAGCAAGGCCAGAACCGCCCCTCCGACATTGACCAGCGATTCCAGCGCGTCAGAATACAGCGCCACCGATCCGGTCATCCACCAGGCCAGATATTTCAGCCCCAGCACCAGCAATGACACCGCGATAGAGCCTAACGCTAAGCGCTCAGCAGACAGCGCCTCTAACCTCATCCGAACACGCCGCGTCGCACCAGGTTCAGCCCGGCCACCGCCAGCACCACCAGTGTCGCCTTGCGGAATGTGGCCTGATCAATACTATCGTGCCAGCGCACCCCGACCCACATGCCCAGCATGGCCGGCGGCAGCAGCGCCAGCGACAAGGGCAGGGTTTCAGCCCGCAGCACCCCTGACCCGGTATGGGCCACCAGCAGCGCCACAGCCCCCAAGCCATAGATCACCCCCTGCACCCGGATGTGTTCGCCTTTGGGGGTATCCAATGCGGTCAGATAGGCCACCGTCGGAGGCCCCCAGACGCCGGACAAACCGCCTGTAAAGCCAGCAAAGGCCCCCACCGCCGCCTCGATCCGGGCCGAGGGTTTCTGCAGGTGAAAGCGCAGGCCAAACAATTGCAGGAAGGCAAAGATGGTAATCGGGACACCCAGCACCAGCAACAGCACCTGGGTTGGCAGCACCCGCACCAGCTGCGCACTGGACAGCAGAAACACCAGCCCAACCAGCAGGAACACCCGGAACCGGCGCACCGATTGCCAGGCCGCAGCCCAGCCCTGTCGCAGCGCCTGTATGCCGTTGCTGGCCACCGTCGCCAGGATCAGACCGGCCAGCGCCAGTTCCGGGCTGAGAAACACACTCAGGCCGGAAATAAGGATCATCGGCATGCCAAAGCCAACCAACCCTTTGATCACACCGGCGAACAGGGCAACGCCAACGGCAGCAGCCAGTTGCGCAGGCGACAATATCAAAAATAAGCTATCCATGAATTTCCAGTACCATATCCAGAAATAGCTGCACGCGAAAAATACCCGCGCAACAATTGTCCAAAATGCCGCGATGCAGCGTCTTTATGTTGCGCTGCGGCTGCAAAGTGACTACCACCTGTCAGGACTGTATAG
This sequence comes from Parasedimentitalea psychrophila, assembly GCF_030285785.1. Lineage (NCBI taxonomy): Bacteria > Pseudomonadati > Pseudomonadota > Alphaproteobacteria > Rhodobacterales > Paracoccaceae > Parasedimentitalea > Parasedimentitalea psychrophila. The sequence goes on from NZ_CP127247.1 coordinate 1,253,424, forward strand.
ATGTGACCCATCGCCAAGATGAACTGGACCTGCATATGACCCCGACCCTTCTTAGTGATCTTCTGGCGCTGACCAATGCTGCACTGCCGCCGGTGGATACAGTGTTCCAGGCCGCCCGCACGGCTGTGGCTGCACTGGTCAGTGAAAACGGTCGTGTCTCGGGGCGGTTGATCGAACAGAACCAAACCGCGGCGCATGGGCTGGCCTGGCTGGCCACCTATCAGCAAAGCCTTGTGCAGATGCAGAAATGGGCCGAACGCCTGCAGGATGATGGAAAATTCGGCGAGGTGGAGCAGCTGATCCTGCAGATCGGCTTTGGGGAATACCTCAACCAGATCCACGGCGGCATTCAGATGAACCAGGGCGAGGTTGTCCGCCTGCAGGACATGGGGCTTGGCCCCGACCACCTGAGCGCGCTGATGCAGCCTGCGGTGATAACTCTGACCCAGACCAGCAACACCCAGGCCGCCCGCAGCCGTCTGGTCGAGCTGATGCAGCAGCAATCCGCCAATCTGACCACCGGCGCCACCGGGCTGGACGACGAGCTGGAGATGATCCGCGAACAGTTCCGCCGGTTCTCGGTCGAGCGGGTCGAACCGCATGCCCATGACTGGCACCTTAAGGACGAGCTGATCCCGATGGAGATCATCGACGCGCTGGCCGAAATGGGGGTCTTTGGCCTCACCATCCCCGAGGAATTCGGCGGCTTTGGCCTATCCAAGGCCTCGATGGTGGTGGTCTCCGAGGAGCTGTCGCGCGGCTATATCGGGGTTGGCTCGCTGGGCACCCGCTCGGAAATCGCGGCCGAGCTGATCATCTGCGGTGGCACTGACGCGCAGAAAGCAAACTGGCTGCCCAAGATCGCCAGCGCCGAGATCCTGCCGACCGCCGTTTTCACAGAACCCAACACCGGCTCTGACCTTGGCGCCTTGCGCACCCGCGCCGTCAAGGACGCCAGTGGCGACTACCAGATCACCGGCAACAAGACCTGGATCACCCATGCGGCCCGCACCCATGTGATGACCCTGCTGGCCCGCACCGACCCCGACTCGACCGACCATCGTGGGCTGTCGATGTTCCTGGCGGAAAAGACCCCCGGCACTGTCGACGCCCCTTTCCCCACCGAGGGCATGAGTGGCGGCGAGATTGAGGTGCTGGGCTATCGCGGCATGAAGGAATACGAACTGGCCTTCGACGGCTTTCAGGTCAAAGGTGAAAACCTGCTGGGCGGGGCTGAGGGCAAGGGCTTCAAGCAATTGATGGAGACCTTTGAGTCCGCCCGCATCCAGACCGCCGCCCGTGCCATTGGCGTGGCGCAATCGGCGCTGGATCTTGCCACCCAATACGCTCAGGACCGCAAGCAATTTGGTAAATCACTGATCGAATTCCCCCGGGTGTCGGGCAAACTGGCGATGATGGCGGTGGAAATCATGATCGCGCGCCAGCTGACCTATTTCTCGGCCTGGGAAAAGGACAACGGCCATCGCTGCGATCTGGAGGCTGGCATGGCCAAACTGCTGGGCGCCCGCGTCGCCTGGGCGGCGGCGGACAACGGGTTGCAGATCCACGGCGGCAACGGCTTTGCCATGGAGTATAAAATCAGCCGTGTGCTCTGTGATGCCCGCATTCTCAACATCTTTGAAGGCGCCGCCGAAATTCAGGCGCAGGTTATCGCCCGCCGCCTGCTGGCCTGACCGTCGTTTCACTTCCCCGGGGCTTCCCCATACCTGCCCGGCCACTGTGCCGGGCGTTTCTTTGCCCGCCGGATAGGCCCTGCCTGGAAAGAGACTGTTTCCGCCTGATGTGGTATCTTGGCCCGGTATTCTCGCTATAAGAGCTCATGCGATTTCTTGCCCACCTGCTTGCCGTGACGGCCCTCATAACTGGCTGTTCCGGGGCCATCCCCAAGGATCAGCCCAGCCGTATTCTGGCGATGGGCGATTCGCTGATGGCCTGGAACAGCAACAGCGGCCAGTCGATCCCCGATATGGTGGCCGATACCCTGGGGGAACCGGTGGAGGATCGCTCTGTGTCTGCCGCGCGGGTGATCTATAACCTGCCGATTTCAGGCAGCGCCGGTCTGAACATCCGCAAACAGTATAGGCCCGGCGACTGGGACTGGATCATTGTCAACGGAGGCGGCAACGATCTGTTGCTGGGCTGTGGTTGTTTCGCCTGTGATCGCAAACTGGACAAACTGGTCTCGGACGACGGTCGCAAGGGCGCCATTCCCGGCATGCTGTCGCAGCTTCGCCAAACCGGAGCACGGATCATCTATGTCGGATACCTGCGCAGCCCCGGTGTCGGCTCGGCGATTGAGCACTGCCGCAGCGAGGGCGACATTCTAGAGCAGCGGGTTGCCCGGCTGGCCGACCTCGACAACGATATCTACTTTCTGTCGCTGCGCGATCTGGTTCCGCATGGCGATCGCTCATATCACGCGGTGGACATGATCCACCCCTCGGTCAAGGCCAGCAGCGCCATTGGCACCAGAATCGCACAGATCATTCAGAGCCAGTGACGTGGCCCCAAATGATCGTTACCGCCGCCGGGTAAAGGCATCGACAAAACGCCCCCGCGCCTCGGGCAATGGGTGACGGCCCAGCGACGGGGCCAGCCGGGCTTCAAGAAAAAACCCGGTGGTGCGCAGCCCCTGTTCGATCTCGGCGTCGTCGGCCTCGCCCTCCCCCAGCAGCACCGGTGGCAGTGGCAGCAACCGGCTGGCCCAGTCACCGGCCCCCTCAGCCGACACCGCCCGACCGGATTTTGGTGAGACATAAATCAGCCCTCGACTCGCCCCGGTCACCGCGCAGGCGGAAAGGTCCAGACCAAACCCCATCTCCTCCAGCAGTGTCATCTCCCAGTGCAGATAGGCCAGCGGCCACAGTTCTTCATGCTCCAGCAGGTCCAGCAACTGTTCGGATTTGGCATAGAGACTGGCATGTGGGGCGCGCTCCGGCAGGCAAAAGGACAGCAAACCCGTCACTGCATTCAGCCCGGCCAGCGCCAACCGCCCCGACAGCGCCGCCGCTGCCCGACTGCGCAAAAGCTCGGCCTGATAATGCCCCAGATGATCCTCCAGCCGGGCCCGCCAGATCAGGTCCAGCTGCGCGCCGGGTTGCAACACCGGTGCCTGCCTGCGGCTGGTCCCCCCCCGCACCACGCCCGCGTGACGACCGTGTTCCTTGGTAAAGACATCAATAATCGCCGAGCTTTCGCCATGGCGGCGCAGGCTGAGCAAGATGCCGTGATCAAGCCACTCCAATGGCTGTCCTCCCTTGGGTCTGTGGCAAGCACCAGACCGCAACCGCCGCCAATCCGCAAGCTGGCCCTTGATTGCTCCAGCCCATTGCCTACCTCTAATTAACACATCCGTTAATCAAAGGACTCCCACAATGCGCGGCATCACCATCACTTACAAATACAGCGGCGCCGAGGCCCCTTGGCAAAGCGCCGTCTCCGATTTCATCACCGCCATCAACAATGATCCGGTGATTGCGGGCAAGTTCATCTATCAGGTGGCGATCGCCGACGACAAGCAAACCCGGGTTCACTGGGGCCGCTGGGACAAGGGTGAAACCCTGGCCCACCTTCAGGCGCAAGAGTATTTCAAAACCTTCGCCGGACACATTCGGGGGTTTGCCAGTGGCGCACCATCAGCCACGGCACATGACATCGCGTTCAAAAGCAGCGGCTGGTAGCTACGCCAGCCCCGGTTCATCCAACAGATGACGGCCTTGGCGATCCTCGACCTCGATCACCCATAGATCGGGGTCGAAATCCTGTTGCTTGCGCACCGAGACATCCACCTCGCGCTCATCGCCGCTGACCAGTTCGATCCATCGGCGTTCATTGCTCATCAAATCATAGGAGCGCTGAAACGCAATCGCCTGACCGTCCAACGTGTTCAGCTTGACCAGGACCGTGCCGGCCGTGTCATCGCCATGGGCCACCACAAAACCCGGAATTCCCTGCAGCCTGAGCCGCGTCAGATAGGCCTGCACCCAGAATTCGGCTGTCAGACGGGTCATGGTGCAGATCCCGCAACACAGGGCCGGACTCGGCCCGGCGATGCCGCCGGGCGTGATCGATAGCAAAAAGAACCACCACTCGCCCCGGCGGCCACCGATCTTGATGCGCCCGCGTTAATCAAGGCCCTAGTTGCCGTCCTTAAAGTCCAGCCCCATCTGCGAATAACGCTCGGACTCGTCCTGCCAGTTCGGCCGCACTTTGACCTGCAGGAACAGGTGAACCTTGCGGTCTAGGAACTCCGTCAGCTCGGTCCGGGAGGCCTGACCAATAGCTTTGATGGTCTCGCCCCCCTTGCCCAGCACAATGCCCTTGTGGCCGTCACGCACCACATAGACCACCTGATCAATCTTGACCGAGCCGTCCTTGCGATCTTCCCAGCCTTCGGTCTCGACCGTCATCTGATAGGGCAATTCCTGATGCAGCCGCAGCGTCAGCTTTTCTCGGGTCATCTCAGCGGCAATCATCCGCAGTGGCAGATCGGCAATCTGATCCTCGGGATACAGCCACGGACCTTCGGGCACCTTAGCCCCCAACCAGCTGCGCAGATCCTCAACCCCATGACCTTTTTCCGCCGAAATCATAAAGGTCTCGGAAAAATCGTAGCTCTCGTTCAGCTTCTGCGCCAGACCCAACAGTTTTTCGGTCGGAACCTTGTCGATCTTGTTGATGGCCAGCGTCACAGTGCGGCCCTTGCCAATCTCGGCCAGGCCTTCCAGGATCTTCTCCACCCCCTCGGTGACGCCCCGGTGGGCCTCGACCATCAGCACGATCACATCCGCATCCGCAGCGCCGCCCCAGGCGGCCGCAACCATGGCGCGGTCCAACCGGCGGCGCGGTGCAAACAGGCCCGGCGTATCGACAAACACGATCTGGTTTTGACCGTCCATCGCCACGCCACGAATGCGCGCGCGGGTGGTCTGCACCTTATGGGTGACGATCGAAACCTTGGCCCCGACCATGCGGTTCAGCAGCGTCGACTTGCCTGCGTTTGGTTCACCAATCAGAGCCACAAATCCGGCACGAGTACTCATTATTTTTGCTCCAGTTTACTTAGCAGCGCAGTGGCTGCGGCCTGTTCGGCCTGTCGTTTTGATCCAGCCGTGGCTTGCGCCTCGGCCCCGTCGTTCAGCCGTACCATAATGGTAAACACCGGCTGATGATCTGGCCCGGTGCGCGACACCAGCTGATAGGCAGGAGGCGTCTCCCCCTTGGCCTGAACCAGTTCTTGCAGCGAGGTCTTGGCATCCCGCGCGTCATCCTCGACCGCGTTAATCCGGCTGGCCCAAAGCCGCAGGATCATCGCCTGCGCCGCCTCAAACCCGGCGTCCTTATAGACCGCGGCAATCACCGCCTCCATGGCATCGCCCAGCAGCGCCAGCTTGCGCCGCCCACCCGACATCATTTCCGACCGCCCCAGCTTCAACACTTCGCCCAGGTCGATCTCGCGGGCCACATCCGCACAGGCCTCTTTGCGCACCATAGCATTAAACCGTGGCGCCAACTGGCCCTCGGATGCAGATTTGTCATCGTCGAGCAGCGCCGTCGCCATCACCAGCCCCAGCACCCGGTCGCCCAGAAACTCCAGCCGCTGATTGTCGCTGCGCGTCGCAGACGAGATCGAGGCATGGGTCAGCGCCCGCACCAACAGTTCGGGCTGGGCAAACTGATGCCCGATCCGATCCTGAAAGCCCCGCATTTCTTTTGACAGCTTCACTTGATCCCCTTGAAGAAACGATCACTACGCCAGGTCCAGAAGTACAACATCGAACGGCCCGCAGATGAGAACATAATACGATCCGCCCGGCCGATCAGGTTCTCATAAGGCACAAAACCAACGCCACCCGCCGATTGCGGCACCCGGCTATCGGTCGAGTTGTCCCGGTTGTCCCCCATAAAGAAATAATGCCCCTCCGGCACCAGATACACACCGGTATGGTCGGTGGACTGATTGCCGATGTTCAGGATTGCATGTTCGACACCATTGGGCAGGACCTCGATCTGGCGCGTCTTCTTGCAGGTCCCGCCGTCCCCCACTGCCGCATCGTTCTGGCAGCGCGGGAACCGCCCCTGTGGCCCCTGCCGCTGCATGACTTCTTCGAAATCAGCTGCCTCTTTCAAAGCCACCGGTTTGTCGTTGATGAACAGAACACCGTTCTTGACCTGAATCTTATCGCCCGGCAGACCAATCAACCGCTTGATAAAGTCGGTGTTGTTCACCGGGTGCCGAAACACGGCCACATCGCCGCGTTCCGGCGTGCCGCCGAACAGTCGGGTGTTGTCTCCGTCCAGAAAACCACAGATGTCTTCGGCGTCTATGTCGATGCCGATACGCCCCAGTTTCACACTGGGGCAGGAGGCATAGGAATAGCCATAGGCCATCTTGTTGACGAACAGAAAATCGCCGATCAGCAGAGTTTCCTTCATCGATCCGGACGGAATCCAGAACGGTTGAAAAAACAGGGTGCGGAAAACACCGGCAATCAACAGCGCATAAACAATGGTTTTGATCGTCTCGACGATCGAATTTCCGGCTTGGACTTTGGTCGCCATCAGGCACTCCGGTTCTAAAATAGGTCCGAGGCTACATGCGGCCCGGATGGGGGTAAGTCAAGCTTGGCTGGCCTCATCGACCGTAAGACCGGCAATCAGCCGCGCCTCGATCACCACAAAGGCCTGCGCCCAGGGATGATCGTCGGTCAGGGTCACATGGATCACCGCTTCGTGACCCGGAGGCGTCATCTCGCCCAATCGCGCGGCGGCCCAGCCGGTGACATGCATCACCGGTTGGCCACTGCGCAGGTTGCTGACCGCCATGTCCTTCCAGGCGATGCCCATGCGCAATCCGGTACCCAGAGCCTTGGAGCAGGCCTCTTTGGCGGCCCAGCGTTTGGCATAGGTGCCCGCCACATCCAGACGGCGTTCGGCCTTGCGCTGCTCGACCGAGGTGAAAACCCGGTTTTTAAACCGGTCGCCAAACCGATCGAGCGTGCGTTGTATCCGCTCGATATTGGCGAGATCACTGCCGATGCCGAGAATCATGGCCGACCTCCGTAACTGCCCGGAATTTTTGAAAATTCCGATCCGTTTTCTGGCAAGAAAACGGCAAGCCCCATCAGCCTCGCGCCTCGTCCATCAGGCGTCGCATTTCACGAACCGCGGGGGTTAGCCCCCTGAAAATCGCTTCCCCAATCAGGAAATGACCAATGTTCAATTCCTGCACCTCGGGGAAAGCCGCGATAGGTGCAACGCAGTCATAGGTCAGCCCGTGGCCGGCATGAACCTCCAGCCCAAGCGAATGGGCATAGGTGGACATTTCACGTAGGCTCTCAAATTCCGCGTCACGCAATTTGAAATCACCTTCGGCATGGGCATCGCAATAAGCCCCCACATGCAGCTCGATAATATCAGCACCAACCCGGTGCGCGGCTTCGACCTGCTTCATGTCAGCAGCGACAAAAAGCGATATTCGGCTACCAGCCTCACGCAGTGGCGCAATGAAATCGGTCAGCTTGTTTTGCTCACGCGCCACTTCCAGCCCACCCTCGGTGGTGCGCTCTTCGCGTTTCTCGGGCACGATGCAAACCGCGTGCGGGCGATGCCGCAGCGCAATGGCCTGCATTTCGTCGGTGGCTGCCATTTCAAAATTCAGCGGCAGGGTAAGCGCCTGCATCAGGCCTTCGATGTCGGCGTCAGTGATATGGCGGCGATCCTCACGCAGGTGGGCGGTGATGCCATCAACGCCGGCCTCTTCCGCCATTTTTGCAGCCCGAATCGGGTCTGGATTGGAACCACCACGCGCATTGCGCAGCGTCGCCACATGATCAATGTTGAGACCCAGTCGAAGAGAGTTTTTGGCCATTGCTGTTAGTCCTAAAAAGCCCAGTTTGACCAGACAGTAGACGGCTAGGCGAAAAGAGCAAACTGCAAAATCCTAAGGCAACTTATGCGAGGCCACTTTGATCGAAACCGCAGTGCCGGGGAGGCCGTTTTCCACCCTGGCCCGCGCTTTGATCGCCTTGAATTTGGCTTTGATCTTAGAGCGGCGGCGGTGCTGATAGGCCCGGATCAGCGGCACGCTGAGACCATAGCAGACTGCCGCCGCCACCAGGCCGGGAATCACCCCGCCGATCAGATAGGGCAGAAACACCTCGTTGTAGAATATCTGCAACCCATGCCAGTCCGCCTCGCGGTCCGAGATCAGCGCCAGCAGATTGTTCCACAGATCCTTGCTGACCCCAAAGAACTTGCCGATCAGCGAATGATCCACCTCGGTGTCAAATTCGGTGCCCAACAACCAGTGGCCGGTTTGCAGCGATGCTACTCCGATCGGCACATAGGTCAGCGGATTGCCAAAAAAGGTGCCGCTCAGCGCCGCCAGGATATTGCCGTTGAACAACCGCGCCAACATCACCGCCACCACAAAATGCAGCCCATAAAACGGCGTAAAGGCAGTGAACACCCCCGCCGCGATGCCACGCGCAATGCGTTCCGGCGAATCAGGCAGCCGCCGCACCCGGTGTTTTACGTAATGGAATGCCCGCGTCCAACCGCCACGCGGCCAGAGAAAATCCGCAGTCGCACGTAGCGGCGAACGTCGGTCACGGCGCCTGAATACCAACGAATGCATCCTTCCAAGTTGTGGCCCCGATTAAGGTCCAGTTAATGGCCCCACTTAGCGCTGGGGCTTCTAGTTTGCGCTCTGTTTCGCAGGATAATCCCGCAGTCGTTCAACCGCGGCCACGTCATTTTCTGCCTCCAGCATCAAAATCAGCGAATGCAACTGTTCAACATCGCGCAGCTCGACGTTTATCACCAAACGGTAAAAGTCTGGTTTCCGGTCGATAAATTCCAAGTCCGAGATATTGGCCTTTTTCTCGCCAATCAATGTGCAAATTCGTCCCAGTACCCCGGCATCATTACCAATGGTCAGCCCCAGGGTCACGCCGTAAACCGCAGGGTGATTGCCGCTATGCCAATGCACGTCTACCCAGCGCTCTGGCTGATCTTCGTAATTGCTCAGATGGTCACAATCTGCCGCATGAACCACCACACCGCGACCGCGATATGTGATCCCGATGATCCGCTCACCGGGCAGCGGCTGACAGCAGGCGGCGCGTTCAAAGCCTTGCCCCGGCTCCAGGCCGATCACCGCGCGGCGCGGTGAGATCTCATCGCTCTTGTCGGGAACCAGATCCGGGTAAACCGCCTGCACCACATCATGGCCGGTGATTTCAGCAGACCCAAGACGCGCCAGCAGTTCATGGGCGTTGCCCAGCCGCAAGGCCCGCGCCGCAGTCTCCAGCGTTTTATCGGTGGCCTTGCGGCCAACATGCTCAAACGCCGACCGCGCAAGCTCATGGCCCAGCTTGACAAACCGCTCACGGTCCGCATCCCGCAAGGCGCGGCGGATGGCGGTCCTTGCCTTGCCGGTGGTGGCAATCTCCAGCCAGCTGACCTGAGGCGTCTGACCTTCGGCGGTGATGATCTCCACCGATTGGCCATTGCGCAGCCGGGTCCACAGCGGCACCCGAATGGCATCCACCTTGGCCCCGACACAGGCATGGCCGATCCGGGTGTGGATCGCATAGGCATAGTCGATCGGCGTCGCCCCCTTGGGCAGCTTGATCACATCACCCTTGGGGGTGAAGCAGAACACCTGATCCGAATACATCTCCAGCTTGACTGCTTCGAGGAATTCGTCGTGATCCTCTTCGGCGTCGAACTGTTCAGTCAGCGAGGCAATCCATTTGGCCGGGTCCACCGCAAAGGGGTTCTGGGTGCGCACCCCATCCCGGTACGACCAATGGGCCGCCACCCCGGTTTCGGCAACGTCATGCATCTGCCGGGTGCGGATCTGCACCTCGACCCGCTTGCCGTCGCGCCCCGACACCGTGGTGTGGATTGACCGGTAGCCGTTTGATTTCGGCTGGCTGATATAATCCTTGAACCGTCCCGGAACTGCCCGCCAGCGCTGGTGAATAGCACCCAACGTGCGATAACTGTCTTCCTCGGTGGCGGTGATGATGCGGAATCCATAGATGTCGGACAGCCGCGAGAAGCCCTGATCCTTTTCCTGCATCTTGCGCCAGATCGAATAAGGTTTCTTGGCGCGGCCAAATACTTCGGCTTCGATGCCCGCCTTTTCCAGCTCGCTGCGCATATCGCCGGTGATACGATGGATCACATCGCCGGTTTCGCGTTGCAGGGTGATAAAGCGGCGAATGATCGACTGGCGGCCCTCGGGGTTGAGCACCCGAAAGGCCAGATCCTCCAGCTCTTCGCGCATCCACTGCATCCCCATGCGACCGGCCAGCGGCGCATAGATATCCATCGTCTCATGGGCTTTTTGCGCCTGTTTGTCCGGCCGCATCGCCTTGATGGTGCGCATATTGTGCAACCGGTCGGCCAGCTTGACCAGAATCACCCGCAGGTCCTTGGACATCGCCATGAACAGCTTGCGAAAATTCTCGGCCTGTTTGGTTTCCCGGCTGGACAGCTGTAGATTGGTCAGCTTGGTGACACCGTCGACCAGTTCGGCGACCTCTTTGCCGAACCGTTCCGAGACCTCTTCGTAGTTGGCCTTGGTGTCTTCGATGGTGTCATGCAGCAGCGCGGTGATGATGGTGGCATCATCCAGCCGCTGTTCGGTCAGGATGGCAGCAACCGCAACCGGATGGGTGAAGTAGGGTTCACCCGAATGCCGGAACTGGCCCAGATGCATCTCTTCACCATAGGCAAAAGCCTCGGCGAGCCGCTGTTCGTTGGTCTTGGGATTGTAGTTGCGGACCAGCGCAATCAGATCTTCAGTTGATATCATTTCCGGTCCGCAGCCTTATTTATATATGCGGCTCAGCCCTGTCCTTGGGCTTCCATCAGCGCCCGAAGAAGCTTTTCTTCGGACATGTCGTCATCGGCCGGCTTGTCAGCCTCGCCACCCATCAACAGCGCCATCGAATCCTCTTCGGGCTCATCGACTTCGATCTGCGTCTGGTTGCTCTCGATCAGCCGTTCACGCAGCGCATCGGCGCTTTGTGTTTCGTCGGCGATTTCACGCAGGGACACGACAGGGTTCTTGTCATTGTCACGCTCAACGGTGATCGGCGCACCGGCCGCAATCTCACGAGCGCGATGGGCTGCCAGCATCACCAGCTCAAAGCGGTTGGGAACTTTATCAACGCAGTCTTCAACCGTTACGCGGGCCATCAGCGACTCTCCAAATGAGTAAGGATCCAGAACGCTGGTGTGTAAGCCCGATTCTGCGCCTTGACAAGCGTTGAATACGACAGTTTCGCCCCCGTCATAGCGGCTGCACCTCGGCAACCGCAGCTTTCGGCAAGGCGGCCAACATTTCACGCGCCGACAGACCCAGCACCGGATGCTGCCAATCCGGGGCGATGTCGCACAGCGGCACCAGCACAAATCCACGATCCTGCAGACGCGGGTGCGGCAATATCAGCTGCTCAGGCGCCCGGCGTGTCTGAGCAGCCAGCGGCAGAGCCTGCCAGTGCCGATAGGTGGCCAGATCGGGCGACACCTGATCCTCGCGGGCAATGAGATCCAGATCCAGGGTCCGCATCCCCCAACGCTGCTCCCGGACCCGCGCAAACTGCGCCTCGACATCATGCAAAATCGCCAACAGATCCGCTGACGAGATATCCGTACTGAGCTGTATTACCGCATTGACATAGTCAGGCCCCGCCCCGGCGGGAAAACACGGTGTGTGAAAAAAGCGAGACAGTAACTGTACATACAATCCGCGACGGGAAAGCTCTGCAATGGCAGAGACTAACGTGCTTTGCGGCGCTCCGGCTGCCGAGGGCAGGTTTCCGCCGAGTGCGATTAACGATTTTGACCGGAATTCGGTCATTTTTGACCCCATTTCATATATGCATTACACTTGCAGCAAGTGACAAATAACTTACATTAAGTCCACTCGCATCGTGTAATTTTAGCATTCACTCACGGACCACTCAGCAAGGTGCGATTTATACCGGAAGGACATTATTATGTTTTACAAAGACGAACGGCTAGCGCTGTTCATCGATGGATCGAATCTTTATGCTGCAGCCAAGGCGCTCGGCTTTGATATCGATTACAAGTTATTGCGTCAGGAATTCATGCGCCGCGGCAAGATGCTGCGGGCGTTCTACTACACTGCGCTGCTTGAAAACGATGAATATTCGCCGATCCGACCGCTGGTAGACTGGTTGCATTACAATGGTTTTACCATGGTGACCAAACCGGCCAAAGAATACACCGATAGCATGGGCCGCCGTAAGGTTAAGGGCAACATGGATATCGAACTGGCCGTGGACGCCATGGAACTGGCGTCGCGCGTTGATCACATTGTGCTGTTTTCCGGGGATGGGGATTTCCGGCCGCTGGTTGCCAGCTTGCAGCGTCAAGGTGTTCGGGTGTCTGTGGTGTCAACCATTCGTAGCCAACCGCCGATGATTTCAGATGAGCTGCGTCGTCAAGCCGACAATTTCATCGAACTCGAAGAACTGAAGGATGTTATTGGCCGTCCTCCACGCGAAATGCCTGCCGAAGATCGCAGTGTTGCCTTTGCTGGCAAGTAACGCGCCTCAAGTTCCTTGAGGTGACGATCAAACAGGCGCCGGGTGAAAATCCGACGCCTGTCTGTTGCCATCAGCCTGTCTGTTGCCATCAGCCTGCCTGTTGCCATCAGGCCGGTGCCCCGAGCGGCCCTGCCACCCTCAGCCCCTGTCAGCAGCCCCTGTCAGCCTTTGACCTGCGCATTGATATCATTGTGGCGCTCTATGATCTCAGGTGGCCAGCTGCTTTTGATAAAGGCCAGCACCGCCAGAATATCGCGTTCGCTCAGCACGCCTTGATATCCCTGCATACGACTGCGATAGCCGGACCCCACCAGGGCCTCCGTCCCCTGCCGGGTGATCGCCAATAGCTGGGCGTCGCCATGGTGCCAGGTGTGACCGGTCACGTCATGCGGCGGCGCCGGCAAATACCCCTCGGCATCGCGTTCACGCCAATTTTCCTGCCCCTGCAACTTATCCCCGTGGCAGCTGGCGCAATAGTCCTGATACAGCTCTGCTCCGCGCGTCACAGCAGCTGCGTCCTGATACGGAATCAGTCCAGTCGCTTGAGCGCCCGCGCCCTGGCTCCACAGCAATGCGGTCACGGCCACCGCCCCGATCGCGACGCCACCCAAAATAATCTTCATTGCCAGTTCTTTTTACCTCAGTTTTGCCCCCACCTGCCCCTTCCCGCGCTGGAAGCTCCAATCAAATCGCCGCGATCACCTCTGCCTATGGACCTGACGCCGGGAAAGCCGTAGCTCTGCACCCCAAGGAGACCGCCATGACCAAGCCCGCCCTTATCCTGTACCTGGCCGCCCCGCGCGGATTTTGCGCCGGAGTCGACCGGGCGATCAAGATCGTTGAAATGGCGATCGAGAAATGGGGCGCTCCGGTCTATGTGCGCCATGAGATCGTCCATAACAAGTTTGTGGTGGACGGTCTGCGCGACAAGGGCGCGGTATTTGTCGAAGAGCTGGCGGATTGCCCCGACGACCGGCCAGTGATCTTCTCCGCCCACGGGGTTCCCAAATCGGTACCGGCGGCAGCCTCATTGCGCCAGATGATCTATGTGGATGCCACCTGCCCGCTGGTCTCTAAGGTGCACATCGAGGCGCAGCGCCACGCGGCGGCCGGATTGCAGATGATCATGATCGGCCACAAGGGCCACCCGGAAACAATCGGCACCATGGGCCAGCTTGCCGAGGGCGAGGTTTTGCTGGTGGAAACGGTCGAGGACGTGGCCACTGTTGCGGTGCGCGACCCAAACCAACTGGCCTTTGTCACTCAGACCACCCTGTCGGTCGATGACACCAGGGGCATCGTGGCCGCGTTGCACGCCCGCTTCCCCGCCATCATCGGCCCCCACAAGGAAGACATTTGTTACGCCACCACCAACCGCCAGGAAGCGGTGAAAACGGTGGCCCCCAAAAGCGACGCCTTGCTGGTGGTCGGGGCGCCAAATTCATCAAATTCGCGCCGTCTGGTCGAGGTCGGAGCCAAGGCCGGCTGCAAATACTCGCAACTGGTGCAGCGGGCTGAAAATATCGACTGGCGCGCCCTAAACGGTATCCGCAGCATCGCCATCACCGCCGGCGCCTCGGCCCCTGAACTGCTGGTGGACGAGGTGATCGACGCCTTCCGCAGCCGCTATGACGTCACCGTCGAAGTGGTGGAAACCGCCATTGAGGATATCGAGTTCAAAGTCCCCCGCGTGCTGCGCCAACCGGCCTGATACCCCCTAAATTGGAGCCCCGATGACCGACCGCGAAACAATGGATGTCTACGCCAAAGCAGCCGACGACTACGCGAGAAATTTCTCTGACACCAAAGCCATAGACATGAACCAAGAGGCCGACCTCGACGCCTTTTTCGCGCGAGTTCCCAAAGGCGGGCTTGTTCTCGATCTCGGATGCGGCCCCGGCCAATGGGCCGCCCGGCTGCGCGACGCCGGCCTGATCGTCGACGCAACCGACGCCTCACCTGAAATGGTGCAACTCGCCATAGCCAATTACCGGCTCAATGCCAAACTTGCCACTTTCGAACAACTGACCGTTGAAGACCACTATGACGGCATATGGGCCAATTTCAGCCTGCTGCACGCCTCTCGCGCCGATTTTCCCGGCCACCTAGGCCGCGTCCACCGCGCCTTGCGCCCTGGCGGCACCCTTTCCATCGGTATGAAACTGGGCAGCGGAGAACACCGCGACAGTCTTGGCCGATTCTATGCCTATTACCGCGAAGACGAGCTGCGCGCACTGCTCACCGAGGCTGGTTTCACGGTCACCCGCTCCAGAGTTGGAAATGGCAAAGGATTGGCTGGCAGTGACGATACCTTCGTAGTAATGACCGCGCATGTCTGAACTATATGCATATACCGACGGAGCTTGCTCCGGTAATCCCGGTCCCGGTGGCTGGGGCGTGCTGCTGCGCGCCCTTGATGATGACGGCAAAATTGCCAAACAGCGCGAGCTGAAAGGCGGCGAGCCCGATACCACCAACAACCGGATGGAGCTGCTGGCCGCGATCAACGCGCTGGAAAGCCTCAGCCGCCCCTCGACGCTGACCGTAGTGACCGATTCGGCCTATGTGAAAAATGGCGTCACCGGCTGGATCTTTGGCTGGAAGAAAAACGGCTGGAAAACCTCGGCCCGGAAACCGGTCAAGAATGTCGATCTGTGGATGCGGCTGGACGAGGCGCAGGTCCGTCATCAGGTGACCTGGAAATGGATCAAGGGCCACGCAGGCCACGCCGAAAATGAAAAGGCGGACGAATTGGCCCGCGCAGGCATGGCGCCCTTCAAGCCGAAAAAATCAAAGTCGTGACCACCCCAAAGCTCTGATAGGCTCGGCTCATGAGCTTTTTGACCCTGTTGGATTATGCCTCGGTTCTGGTCTTTGCCCTGACCGGGGCGCTGGTCGCCAGTCGCGCCCAGCTGGATATCGTCGGCTTTGCCTTTGTCGCCTGCCTTACGGCGGTCGGCGGCGGCACCATCCGCGACCTGTTACTGGATCGCCACCCGGTATTCTGGGTGGGTGAGCCCACTTACATCCTATTGGCCACCGGTGCTGCGATCTTGGTGTTCTTCAACGCACACCGGGTAGAAAGCCGCCAAAAATGGCTGATCTGGCTGGACAGTTTTGCCCTTGCGGTTGCGGTCTCTGCCGGAACCGGTGCCGCGATGGAGCTGGACAAACCAGCGGTCATTGTGGTGCTGATGGGCATGGCCACCGGCTCTCTTGGGGGGTTGATGCGCGATGTGGTCTGTAACGAGGTTCCGCTGGTGCTGAGACAGGGCGAGCTTTACATCACCTGCGCCATGGCGGGCGCCATCACCGCCGTCAGCCTCGACACCCTGAGCCTTGCCAAGGATCTAGGCCTGCCCGAGCACAGCGCCCTGATCGCCTGTGCCGTCACCTGCTGGGCCCTGCGGGCCGGATCAATCCATTTTGGCTGGCACCTGCCAGTCTACAAAAGCCGCCCACCGCGCCGCTAGGCTATTTTTGAATATAGGTCTGCCACAGCCAGATCAGCAGCAATGCCCCCAGCACCGCGCCGACAAATCCCGCCAGCATCCCCATCACCGTCACCAGAAACCGCAACAGCAGCCCGCCAATCAGCGCCCCAGCCATGCCGATCACCACAGTGGTCACCACATTCGCGTCAATCCGCATCAGCCGTGTGGCCAGAAATCCAGCGGCGGCTCCGATGATAATCAGGGCAATAATGGGCATTGCGCTCACCTTTTCCAGTGAAAGGGCACGATGATCAGCGCCCCGATTGACGACGCAATGGCATTCCAGCCCGCCGCATGAAAGCCGATGCCAAACATCAGCCGCACGAAATAGAATAAGAAAGCGCCACCGACACAGATGATGATCGACGCCAGGTAGCCATTTGCTGTGAAGCCGGAGCGCTCAGCCCCATAGCCAACCATCCCGGCAATCACCACGGTGCCCATCAAGGTTAAAAACATGCAGGCGCTCCGGTTAGAAACAATCGCCCGGCGTCATCGGGAAACCGCGCAAGAAGATGTCACGATCCTGCGCGCCTTTGCCTGCCCGTTGCAAGCGCAGCAGCTCTACCGCGCCCGAACCACAGGCAATGGTGAGGTTTTCATCCAACACTTCGCCAGGGCGTCCCTGCCCCTGCGCCAAACGCGAGGCCAGCAGTTTGACCCGCTGCCCCCCGATCTCGCTCCAGGCTCCGGGGAACGGCGACAACCCCCGAATCTGGCGATCCACCTCAACCGCGGGACGGGTCCAGTCAATGCGCGCCTCAGCCTTGTCGATCTTACTCGCATAGGTCACGCCCTGCTCAGGCTGCACCTCGGCCCGCAAGTCCGGCAGCTGGTCCAATGCGCTGACAATCAGCTTTGCGCCCATCTCTGACAGCCGATCATGCAGCAGCGCCGTGACCTCCTCAGCCCCGATGTCCGTCGCCTGACGCAGCAATACCGGCCCGGTATCCAGCCCGGCCTCCATCTGCATGATGCAAATGCCGGTCGCCGCGTCCCCGGCCATGATCGCCCGGTGGATCGGTGCGGCGCCGCGCCAGCGCGGCAGCAGGCTGGCGTGAATGTTCAGGCAGCCCTGGCTGGGCGCATCCAGAATAACCTGCGGCAGGATCAGCCCATAGGCCACCACCACCGCGATATCGGCGCCCAGCGCGGCAAATTCGTCCTGCACTTCCGGGGCTTTCAGCGACACCGGGTGGCGCACCTGCAAGCCCAACTCAACTGCGCGCGCATGCACCGGCGTCGGCCGGTCTTTCTTGCCGCGCCCGGCAGGGCGCGGTGGCTGGCAATAGACCGCGGCAATCTCATGCCCAGCGCCAACCAAGGCCTCCAGCACCGGAACCGAAAAATCGGGTGTTCCCATGAATATGACGCGCATCGCTCTGCTTTCTGTGTAGGGTGCGTGCTGGCACGCACCGTGCCTCGCCAGTGATTAGCCGTTCAGCTTCTTGGCCTTGCGCAACAGCATGTCGCGTTTGACCTTGCTCAGATGATCAAAATACATCTTGCCGTTCAGATGATCGATCTGATGCTGCACGCTGGTGGCTTCAATGCCGACAAAATCGCGCCGGTCAACCTGCCCGGCCTCGTTCATGAACCGCACCGTCACCGCCCGCGGTCGTTTGATCTTGGCCGAGACGCCGGCCAAATTGGGGCTGGCCTCGTCATGTTCGCGCAGCTCGATCGAGGCATGCAGCACCTCCGGGTTGGCCATTTTCACAGCGCGGCCCCGCTGGCGCGAGCCATCGACAACTGCCAGTCGCAGCATCACCCCGATCTGCGGCGCCCCCAGCCCGACGCCGGGCATCGCCTCCATGGTCTCCACCATATCGTCCCAGATGGCACGGATCTCATCGGTGATCTCAGTCACCTCTTCGGCTTTGCTGCGCAGGCGTTTGTCGGGCCAGGGCAGGCAGATACGGGTTGTCACGTGTTTCTCTCCAAAAATTCGGCCTCGGCCCTGGCGCGATCGGCGCCTGACAGGTGATCAAATGTCACCGTGCCGTTCAAATGATCAAATTCATGCTGAATGCAACGGGCTTCAAACCCGTCAAAATCCGCCATATGAATGTCGCCCTCAGCCGCCGTCCATTGCACGGTCACCGCCTTGGGGCGTTCAACCGACACCAGTACACCGGGGATCGACAGACCGCCCTCGTCTGCCACAACCGGAGAGCGCTCGGCGGCCATGATGGTTGGATTGATCATCACCATCGGCGAGGGTGTGCCCTCTTTCCAGCTGCAATCCATCACAAACAGCCGCTTCATCACGCCCACCTGCGGTGCCGCCAGCCCGCGGCCCTGCGCGCCGTACATGGTGTCGAACATATCCGCGATCAGATCATCCAGCGGCTCGGCCAATACAGGCTCACAGCGCTGGGTCAAACGGGCATCGGGCCAGATCAGGATCGGCAGCACGCTCACCCGCGGGCCATTTCGCGTTTCAGCTTTTGCATCTTGCGGGTGATCATCTGACGACGCAGCGGTTTCAGGTAGTCGATGAACAGTTTGCCCTGCAGGTGGTCAATCTCGTGCTGCACGCAGGTCGCCCACAACCCGTCAAAGGTCTCACGCTGGGCATTGCCGTCGCGGTCCATCCATTCCACATTTACAGCCTCGGGGCGGGTCACTTCGCCGTATTGCTCGGGGATCGACAGACAGCCCTCCTCATAGACATTGGTCTCATCCGAGGCGGACAGGATCACCGGGTTGAACATCACCAGCGGCCGCGGCGTCTCACCCTCTTCCTTGACACAGTCCAGCACGATCAACCGATCCATGACGCCGATCTGCGGCGCGGCCAGACCAATGCCCGGCGCGTCATACATGGTTTCCAGCATATCAGCAGCCAGCTTGCGCAACTCATCCGTCATGTCAGCGACGGAGGTGCAAACCTTTTTCAGGCGAGGGTCGGGATGGATCAAAATATTACGTTTCATGCCCCCGATTTAGGCCATTGCCCCAGCCACCGCAACGCCCCCCTTGCACCTGCCGTGTTTCGCAGTAGCTTCAGGCCCAAACAGCAGGAGATTTCACGATGAATTTTGACGATCCCATCGACCGTCGCGGCACCCATAGCACCAAATGGGACAAGATGGAGACCCTCTATGGCGTCTCGCCTGAGGACGGTCTTTCCATGTGGACGGCTGATTCCGACTACGCCACTGCCCCCTGCGTCATCGACGCGATCCACAAAGCTGCCGATCATGGGGTGTTTGGCTACTCATGGGACCATCCCGACTATCTCTCGGCGGTGCAGTGGTGGATGCAGACCCGCCACAACTGGGCGATCGAGCAGGACTGGATTCTCACCTCGCAGGGTCTGGGCAACGCCATTGCCCTGTGTCTGGATGTCTGGAGCGATCCGGGCGACGGGGTCGTGACCTTCTCGCCGGTCTACCACGAGTTTGCCCATAAGATTGCCAAGACCGGACGCAGCCTGACCGAATGCCCGCTGAAACGCGCCGACGACACCTATGTTCTGGATCTGGACGATGCCCAAAGCCGGTTGACGGGCAATGAGAAACTACTGCTCTGGTGCTCGCCTCAGAACCCATCAGGCCGGGTCTGGACCCCGGAAGAGCTGCGCGAGATCAGTGCCTTTGCCAAGCGCAACGATCTGATCCTTGTCGCCGATGAGATCCACCATGATCTGGTTTTCCCCGGCAGCACCTTTGTGCCGATGGACGTCGCCGCCCCCGAGGCCCGCAGCTGGACGGTCACCCTGACCGCTTCGTCCAAGACCTTCAACATTGCGGGTCAGCGCACCGGCAACATGATCATTGCCGACGACAGCCTGCGCGCTGCGATGAAGCACCGCATGAATACACTGGACTACGGCGCCGGCAGCCTGGCCATCAATATGATCACCGCCGCCTATTCACCGGACGGCGCCAAATGGGTGGACGCCCAGATTGCTTACCTCGATGAAAACCGGCGCATCTTTGATCAGGCGATCAATGCGATTCCCGGCCTGAAATCACTGCCGCTGCAATCCACCTATCTGGCCTGGGTCGACTTTGAGGGCACCGGGATGAGCCACGACGAAGTCGCCGCCCGCATCCGCGACACTGCCAAGATCGCGGTGTCACAAGGCCCCAGCTTTGGCGCCGGGGGCGAAATGTTCCAACGGTTCAATCTGGCCACCCAGCGCAGCCGGGTGATTGAGGCTTGCGAGCGGATGACCCGGGCATTTTCGGATCTGCAATAAAAGCCGCCCGGCGAGTCACCCCAGCGAGGTGATTGGTTTCAGAGCGTAAAAAAGGCCCCGCAGTCGGGGCCTTTTCCATGTGATCTGTGGTCGACCGGCCTAGGCCGCGTCATGCCCAAGCAGCGCCACCGGAGCATCCGGCGCCCGGTAGAAATCCAGCGCCGGTTTATCCGCAACCGCCGTGGCGCGCTTGAATTCGTATTGCATCTCACCAGCCTCGACCTCGGTCCCTACAATAAGGCACTGATACAGGTGATTTGTGCCGTCATATATATCAACCAGACCGCGCAGCTTCGGGACAATCCCCTCTTCAACGGCAAAGCCATCTTTCCACATCCGCAGCACACGGTAGACCTCGCCCCCGACGCAAACCCGCAGGCGGCTGGACTTTTTCATCGCGGCTAAACGGGCGGCGTCCAATCCCTCTTGAACTTCTTTCGGCAGGTATGTCGACATCTGGCGGACCTTTGCTATTCCAAGTCTAAGAGTGCTTTTCCAATGTATAAAATCAAGTGAACTTTTTCTAAAATCGACCTTCCGCTGGATGTTTTTTCCCCCCACAGAGCAGAGCCCCCCGAAGCTGTGCAGCCACGCAGAGCTGTTGCGCGCAACCGGCGATAGGCCCGGCGCGTGTTTCACAGTATCTTTGCTACAGGAAACACAACAGGCAACACAGAGGAGCAGCGGCATGGGACTGTTGATCGACGGAAAATGGCACGACCAGTGGTATGACACCAAAACCACCGGCGGCACCTTCAAGCGCAGCGAATCCAAGTACCGCAACTGGATCACCAAGGATGGTCAGGCCGGACCCTCGGGCCGCGATGGGTTCAAGGCGGAAAGCGGCCGCTACCATCTTTATGTCTCGCTGGCCTGCCCCTGGGCCCATCGCACCCTGATCTTTCGCCAGCTCAAATCGCTGCAAGACCACATCAGCGTCTCGGTCGTGCACCCGGACATGCTGGGTGAAGGCTGGAGCTTTGACACCGACGAGCACGGCGCCACCGGGGACGCATTGTTTGGCCTCAGCCATCTGCATCAGATCTACACCCGCGCCGATGCGGCTTTCACCGGACGTGTCACCGTTCCCATTCTATGGGACAAACACCGCAACACCATCGTGTCGAACGAAAGTTCCGAAATCATCCGGATGCTGAACGCGGCTTTCGACGATCTGACCGGCAACCGCGAGGATTACTACCCGCAAGAGCTGCGTGAACCCATCGAGACAATAAACGCCCGTGTCTACAGCAGCCTGAACAACGGCGTCTACAAATGCGGCTTTGCCACCACGCAAGACGCCTATGACGCCGCAATAGAGCCGCTTTTTGACACATTAGAGTGGCTTGAGGATCTGCTGTCCGAGCACCGCTATCTGCTGGGCGACAAAGTGACCGAGGCCGACTGGCGGCTGTTCACCACCCTTGCCCGGTTTGATTCCGTCTATCACCTGCATTTCAAATGCAATCGCAAACGGCTGATCGACTACCCCAACCTCTGGGCTTACTGCCGCGAGCTGTACCAATGGCCCGGCGTTGCTGAAACCGTCGGCATGATGCATATCGTGCGCCACTACCATTACAGTCACAACTCCATCAATCCGTACCGGATTATTCCGACCAACCCAGTGCTGGACTGGACCGCAGCCCATGGACGCACCAGCGCCCGCCCTGCAGGTTAATGGCCACCCGCGTAATGTTCGACCATCGCCGCCAGATCTTCTGGCGGCGTACCGCTCTGCACAAAGGCACAGGCGTTGGGACTATGGGAAAATATCGACCCGTCCGAGAAAAAGCTGGTGTTGGTGACAAAAATCACCCGCGCCTCTGGTCGGCGATAGCTGGCAAAATCGGCCACCGCCAGCGCGCTGCCCTCTTTGAGCACCAGATCCAGAACGATAATGTCATAGGCCCCGGCAGATAACGCAAATATCGCCGCCTCTTGGGTCTCCACCCGGGTGACCATCACCCTTTGCCGTTCAAGGTGCCTTTTCCAAAGCACCCCGAGTTCTAAACTGCTCTCGACAATTAAAACATTCATACAATAACCGGGCACACTTACAAAACACAGTGCCACTCTCCAACTCGGGAACCGTTAAAAACATCTTAGCAAATTTTACGCTAACCACCAAGCACGGTTGCCTCATGCGCGGTCTTGCGCAATATGCGCTTAGCCACAGTCAACGTGGCTGGACTTTCACCAGTGTTCATCAGGCCTTGCCATGCCCAGTTTATCCAATAAAATTCCGCAAACTCAACGAGATCACGGCGGCGGCCTTGATGCGGGGGTGACGCGATATGGCGGCAGTCGATCCGATTGGATTGATTTGTCAACGGGGATCAATCCATTACCTTTCCCCCTACCCGAAATGCAACCGCAAGCCTGGACCGCACTGCCGGACCACAACGCACACCAGAGCCTGATCGAATCAGCCCGGTCTTTTTGGCAGATACCAGCACAGGCAGCAGTGCTGGCAGCCCCCGGGGCCTCGGCGCTGATCGCCAGCCTGCCCGCTCTGGCGCCGCCGCAAACCGTGCAGATCACCGCGCCCACATACAATGAACACGCCGCCGGATTTCGCGCCCACGGCTGGGCCGTCAGCGATCATGGCCCGGCCCAGGCGCGGGTGCTGGTCCACCCCAACAACCCTGATGGGCGCCTGTGGACGGCGCAGGATGTCACCGCGCCGTTGACCGTGATCGACGAGAGCTTTTGCGATATCTGCCCGGATCAGAGCCTGATTTCGCTGGCAGAGCGCCCCGGCGTTGTGGTGCTGAAAAGCTTTGGCAAGTTTTGGGGGCTGGCCGGCCTGCGGCTGGGATTTGCCATCGGCCACCCGGATCTGATTTCGCGACTTGCCACATGGCAGGGCCCTTGGGCGGTCTCTGGCCCCGCGTTGCAAATCGGGGCGCAGGCCCTGCAGGATCACGACTGGGCCGCCGCCACACGCAGCCGGCTGACCCGCGACGCCGCCCGTCTGGATGCACTGGTGCTGGCACGTGGGGGCCGTCTGGCCGGAGGTACCCCGCTGTTCCGTCTGTACCAGGTCGACGACGCAGCCGCCTGGCACGACCGTCTTGCCCGCGCCCATATCCTCAGCCGGATTTTCCCCTATTCCAAAACCTACCTGCGTCTAGGGCTGCCGCCCTCCGATGGCTGGGACCGGGTAAAGGCCGCCCTATGAGCACCGCCACCCTGCTGGTTGCAGCCCTACTGCTGGATGCCGTTCTGGGAGAACCAAAATGGCTGTGGTCGCGGCTGCCGCATCCGGCGGTGCTGATGGGGAAACTGGTGAATGCCCTGGATCAGAGCCTGAACAGGGGCGATTTTCGCCGCCTCAAGGGCGGGCTTACCGCCGCCATCCTGATCGTGATCGCTCTGCTCCTTGGCTGGCTGCTGTCGCTTCTGGGCCCGGTGGCTGAGATCATTTGCGCCGCCATTCTGATCGCCCAACGCTCGCTGGTTGATCACGTCGGCGCCGTTGCCTCGGGCCTGCGCCGATCACTGGCTGATGGCCAAAGTGCGGTGGCGATGATCGTCAGTCGTGACACTGGAACGATGACCGGTCCACAGGTCGCCCGCTCGGCCATCGAAAGCGGCGCCGAGAACTTCTCTGATGGGGTCATCGCCCCCGCCTTTTGGTTTCTGGTTGCCGGGTTGCCGGGGCTGCTGGCCTATAAGATGATCAACACCGCCGACAGCATGATTGGCTATCGCAATCACCGTTACGAGGAATTTGGCAAGGTCTCTGCCCGCACCGATGACCTGCTGAACCTGATCCCTGCCCGGCTGACCGGTCTGCTGATTGCCGTCATCAGCGGCCAGTTGCGCCATTGCCGCGCCATCGTCAGCGACGCCAAAGGCCACCGTTCGCCCAATGCAGGCTGGCCCGAGGCGGCCATGGCGCGCGCCTTGAACCTGGCGCTGTCGGGGCCACGCTCTTATGACGGGCAGATGCGGGAATTTCCTTGGGTCAATGGCACGGCAAACAAAGCCATCGGCGCCCATGACATCGACGCCTGCAGCGCCCGACTTTGGCAGGTCTGGGGCCTTGTGCTGACCATGACGGTTGCCTTGGTCCTGCTGTTCTAGCTAACAAGGGGCAGCCTTTTCATTATGGATTGCCATTTCATGCGCCTTTTGCCCCTTGCCCTTGTTGCCTGCCTGTTGCCCGCCGCTGCCTTTGCCCAATGCGGCGGCAGTTTCTCGGGGTTTGTCAAAGACCTGAAACGAGAGGCCATCAGTAGCGGCCACAGTGCCGCCAGCACCAAGGCCTTTTTCAAATCCGTCAAACAAGACCCCAAAGTGCTGCGCGCAGATCGCGCCCAAGGGATTTTCCAGAAACCCTTTATCGAGTTCAGCCGCCACCTGATTTCACAGAACCGGGTGGACCGTGGCCGTTCAATGGCCAAAAAATACGACGCCACCTTTGATCGGATTGAGGCTGCCTATGGCATTGACCGGGGCGTGCTGCTGGCGTTCTGGGCTTTTGAAACCGACTATGGCGCCTTTCAGGGCGATTTCAACACCCTGAACGCACTGGTGACCCTGTCGCATGATTGTCGCCGCCCGGAGCTGTTCCGCCCGCAAATTTTTGCCGCGCTGGAGCTTTATGAGCAGGGCGGTTTTGATCCGCGCAAAACCACTGGCGCCTGGGCCGGTGAAATCGGCATGGTGCAGATGCTGCCCCGCGACATTCTGCAAAACGGGGTGGATGGTGACGGCGACGGTAAGGTCAGCCTGAAAACCTCGGCCCCGGATGCGCTGATGTCGGGCGGCAATATGCTGTCGCATCTGGGCTGGACCCCGGGCCAACCCTGGCTGCAAGAGGTGACGATCCCGCGCGGGTTGGATCTTACAAAAACAGGCCCTTCGCAAAAGAATTCAGTCTCTAACTGGGCCAGAATGGGCGTTCAGCCCCGCTCAGGCACCCTCGCCAGCGGCAGCCTGCAGGCATCGCTGCTGCTGCCACAGGGTCACAAAGGGCCGGCCTTTCTCGCCTACCCGAATTTCGACGTCTATTTTGAGTGGAACCAGAGCTTTACCTATGTGCTAACCGCCGCCTATTTCGCCACCCGACTGGAAGGCGCCAGTGTCTACAGGGCCGACAACCCCGATCAGGGTCTTGACGGTGGCCAGATGAAGCAACTGCAAAAGAAATTGCAGGCGCGGGGCCATGATGTGGGTGAGGTCGACGGGATTTTAGGCTCTAAAACCCGCATTGCGGTGCAGGCTGAGCAACAACGCCTTGGCCTGCCGGCTGATGCCTGGCCAACGCCCGCCCTGTTGAACAGGCTCTGATCAGCGCCAAGGCGGGGGAGGTGTCCCCCGCCCGGTCAGGCTCACCAGTCGATGAAGGCTTCGAACTCGGCTTCGGCTTTGGTCCATTTGCTGACCAGCACCGCAAAATCATCGGCGTCGATGCCCGCATTGCCAAGGTACAGATCATGCTCGATCCGGGCGGATCCGCTGTCAGAGATATAGGCGCGGGAAAAACGATTGTCGGCGTTCCAGCTGTTGACCTTGGATTTGCGCACGCTGCCTTCGGTCTTATACCCCGAGAAGAACTGGATTGATTTGCAATCCGCATTGTCGGTGCAATCATAGAAATACAACACAAAGTCCGAACCGTAGTATTCGATCTTTAGTTTCGGATCACCGGCATTGTCCACGGTGCGCTCCACATCGCCACCTTCTTCGACAAAGAACGCCAGCAGCGTATCGGGGTCCGTCGCCACCAGCATCTCGGCCGAGGCCAAAGATGGCAGGGAAAGAGCGGCCACAACGGCCAGCTTCGCAATGTTTTTCATGTGTATTTCCTTCTGCTTACAAAATAACGCTCGTTTAGACAGTCCCAGACCCGCCGGAACCAAAAGAAGATCAGGCCACCATTGCCTCGGCTTTTTTCAAATCCACCGACACCAACTGGCTGACCCCTTGTTCCTGCATGGTAACACCAAACAACCGATCCATCCGGGCCATTGTTACCGCGTGGTGAGTGATGATCAAGAACCGGGTCTCGGTTTGGCGGCACATTTCGTCCAGCAGGTCGCAGAACCGGGTGACATTGGCATCATCCAGCGGCGCGTCGACCTCGTCCAGCACACAGATCGGCGCCGGGTTGGCCAGGAACACCGCAAAGATCAGCGCCAGTGCGGTCAGCGTCTGCTCGCCCCCGGACAGCAGCGATAGGGTCGACAGCTTCTTGCCCGGCGGCTGACACATGATTTCCAGCCCGGCGTCCAGCGGATCGTCGCTTTCGACCATCACAAGGCTGGCCTCACCGCCGCCAAACAGATGCCGGAACAGCGACGAAAAGCTGCCGTTAACCTGTTCAAACGCCGTCAACAGCCGCTGGCGACCTTCGCGGTTCAGACTGGCAATCCCGTTGCGTAGGGTCTTTACCGCCTCTTCCAGATCCGATTTCTCAGTGACCAGCGTATCATGTTCTTCCTGTATCTCGCGGGCGTCTTCCTCGGCCCGCAGGTTGACCGCCCCCAAAGCATCGCGCTGACGTTTGTGGCGGTTCACTTCGGTTTCCAGCACCTCGGCGGCGGGCATCACATCGGGATTGGCATCCAATTGGTCCAGCAAGTGCTGCGGCGTCAGCTGCTGATCCTCGGCAATGCGTTCAGCCGCATGAGCCACGGTTTCACGCGCCGCTTCGCTCAGCGCCTCGGCACGGGCGCGGGCCTCACGGGCTTCTGACGCCAGCCTCTCGGCCTCCCGCTCGGTCTGCACCTTGTCGCGCAGCAACGTTTCCGCCCCGATCAGCGCGTCACTGGCATGGGCCTTGCGCGCCTCGGCATCCTCGATAGCCTCTGTCAGCTCTTCACGTTTCTCGGCGATCTCAAACGGCACCGCATTGGCCTCTTCCAGCTCCTCCTGCGAGGTCTCCCGGCGCTCGGCCAGTTCGGTGATGCGGCGGTCTGCACTGTCCAGCCGGTGCTTCCAGCCACTGACCTCCTTGGTCACCTGCTGCGCCCGCTTGGTGCGCGCCTCGCCCTCCCGGCGCAGCTCATCATGGGCAGAGCGGTGCGACAGCATGGTGATGCGGGCGGCTTCAACCGCCTGCTTGATGTCCTCGACACTGACCCTGGCCGTCTCCAGGTCGCCAAGATCCTCCAGCCCCTCTTTCGCCTCGGACAATTGCTCCTGCGCCGCCTCGGCATCCTCGTCATGGCGCGCCACCGCGATGCCGAGAGTCTCTAACTTGCCCTCTGCCAGGTTGCGGTTGGCCTCTGCCCGGCTCAATGCGCGCGCACTGTCTGCCACCCGCTGATCCGCGGCGCGGCGGGCCTGACGGGCATCCTGATCGGCCAGGGCAACCTGCTCCAGCTTGCGCACCAACATCTCATGTGCGGCGCGCGCCCCCTCGGTTCGCGCCCCAACCCGCTCCATGTCCTGTTTCAGCGTTTCCAGCCGGTTCAGCTGCTCCAGGCGCAGCGCCGCCGCACTTGGCGCGTCTTCAGCCCAGGCCCGGAACCCGTCCCAGCGCCACAGATCACCTTCGAGCGAGACCAGACGCTGACCAGGCTGCAACTGCGGCTGCAGGCGGGGCCCGATATCGCCGTCAACCAGAGCAATCTGGGCGATCCGCCGCCCCAGCACCTCGGGGCCGGACACATGTCGCGCCAGCGGCTGTGATCCTGCGGGCATCGGCAGGTCGCGCGCATAGCCCGGCAGTTTCACCCAGCCCGAGGCGCCATCCTCCGCCACCAGCGGCATCCGCAGATCATCCGCCAGCGCCGCCCCCAGCGCCTTCTCATAGCCCGGCTCGACCTGAAACTGGTCCAGCACCTGGCCGCCCTCGGCGGTGTCGCGTTCCAGCAATTTGGCCAGCGCCGTCACCTCGGCCCGCAACGCCCCCAACTCGCCCTCGGCCTCAGAGCGCTGCGCCCGTGCATCCGATTCCCGCGCCTGCGTTTCGCTGCGCAAATCATCCGCCGCTGCCAGCGACTCTTCGGCCAGCTCCGCAGCCTCGCGGGTCTCTTCCTCGGCCTCGACCGAGGCTTCAAACGCGGCCTCTGCCCGGATCAGAGACTGTTTTGCCTCGTCTACGGCGGCCCGTGCCCGGTCGCCTTCGCCGATCGCCCGCATCAGGGCGCGGTTGTGATCTTCCACCAATCGCTGCGCCGACTGATGCCGCGCCGCCAGCCGCGCCACATCTTCGGTCAGCTGCGCCAGATGGTCCTCGTGGCCCTGCAAAACACTGGTGGCATCGCGAGACAGCGTCACCGCCTCGCCCAGACGATCGTCATGGCCCTCACCGGCCTTGGACAATTCGCGCGCTTCCCATTCCAGCTGCTCAATGGTTTCGCCGGCATCCCGGTTCAGGCCGCTTTCGCGGTCGATATCGCGGCCCAGCTGCAGCACCCGGTTGGTTAGGGTCTCAATCGCTTGGCGCGCCTGCGCCTCTTGGGCGCCGAGCGCGTCCCGCTGCACCACCAGCCGTTGCAGAATGGCGGCGGCAATGGCGTCTTCATCGCGCAACGGCGGCAGTTTACCTTCGGCCTCGCTGCGCTGCTCTACCGCCAGTCGCGCCATCGCCGCTGCCCTGGCCGCCTGGCTGACACGCGTCCGGTCCACCTGCTCGGCCGCCAGCCGCGCCTCATCGGCCTCGCGCCAGCGGCGATATAGCAACATGCCCTCGGCGCGGCGCAATTGCGCACCAATGTCACGGTACCGCTGCGCCTGCCGGGCCTGCCGCGCCAGCTGCGCCAGCTGAGCTGCCAGTTGCTCAATCACATCATCGACCCGCAGCAGATTGGTCTCGGTCCCCTTCAGCTTCAACTCGGCCTCGTGGCGCCGCTGATACAGACCCGAAATCCCCGCCGCCTCCTCCAAAATGCGCCGCCGCGCCTTGGGCTTGGCGTTGATCAGCATGGCGATCTGGCCCTGCCCGACCAACGCCGGACTATGCGCCCCGGTCGAGGCATCGGCAAACAGCATCTGCACATCGCGGGCGCGCACATCCCTGGAGTTAGCCTTATAGGCGCTGCCCACGTCGCGGGTGATCCGGCGCACGATCTCCAGAGTGTCACTGTCGTTAAATCCCGAGGGCGCCAGCCGATCGGTATTGTCGATCTGCAGGCTGACCTCGGCAAAGTTGCGTGCCCCGCGCGAGGCGGCACCGGCAAAAATCACGTCTTCCATACCGCCGCCGCGCATCGACTTGGGGCGGTTCTCGCCCATCACCCAGCGCAGCGCCTCAAGCAGATTGGACTTGCCACAGCCATTGGGCCCGACCACGCCGGTCAACCCGTCCGAGATGATCAGATCGGTGGGATCCACAAAGCTCTTGAAGCCGGTCAGCCTGAGTTTGGAAAAGCGCAAAACCGCCCCTTTTTGATTCCGTCTGCCGGAAAGCTGAGCAATTCAAGTCAATTGTGTCAATGATGTTGCCCCACAATCCGGCAACCCCGACCAGATCCACCACCGTATGTTGCGCAACTGGGATAGTTTCAGTGCAAAGGCGAACAGGCGTAGGCCGCAAAACCACCCCCCCGCCGGGCTTCAAGCCACTGCACAACGTCGCCACAGCCATAGTCGGTCCGCATCGCAATCAGCGTTGCATCGCGACACTGCAGAACCCCGGTCAGAACCGCCTGATCCCCCAGCACCCCGGTCACCTGACAACCGCTCACCTGCGCCATGGCAAACCCCGCCCGCGCCTGCAACGGCCCCAGCCGGGGCGCGTATTGTGGATTGATGCGGATCGCCTCGGCCAGATTGCCGCGCAGCCTGATGTCAAAGGTACTGCCATCCACCGTCAGTCGCAGCGGATCGACCCCGCGAAAATGCCGGGTCTCGGTGGCACAACTGGCCAATAGGCAAAGGCTCATAACGACAGACAGGCGCATAACAGGTTCCCTCTGCCACAGGATCTCGCAACTTGGTTACTAATTCCCTACTGAACCGCTGCGCCTATGCGCCGCGCATCACCTGCCCCAGCAACCTGATCCCTTGGTTGATCTGCGCCTCATTCGAGCAAGAGAAGCTGAGCCGGATGGTGTTTCCACCGGATTTGTCGGCAAAAAACGCAACGCCCGGAACAAAAGCAACCCCGACACTGTCAAGTGACCGCTCCAGCAATTCGGCCCCATTGATACCGGCAGGCAGGGTCAGCCAGATAAACATGCCGCCCTCTGGGCGCGTCCAGGTCACACTTTCGGGCATGTGTATTTGCAACGCCTCCAACATCACATCCCGCCGATGTTGGTAGGCGCCCCGCAGGGTTTCCACATGGCTGTCGAATATGCGCGAGGCCACGTCATGCACCGCCATCTGGTTCAAGGTCGCCGTATGCAGGTCCGCGGCCTGCTTCATCAACACCAGTTGCGAGATCACCGGCTTGGCCGCCACAACCCATCCCAGCCGCAGCCCCGGCGACAGAGTTTTTGAAAACGAGCCGCAAAAGATCGTCCGGCAGTGCTCGATGGATCCCTTCCGGGCGATTTCCGTGGCCAAAATGGGCGGCACGGCTTCGCCATCATAGCGCAGGGACTGATAGGCCGCGTCTTCAACAACCGCACAGCCCAGTTCCTCGGCCAGGTCCAGCAGTGCATCACGCCCCTGCTGATCCAGCGTCTCCCCGGTCGGATTGGCAAAATCCGCCGACAAATAGGCCAGTTTCACTTGCCCGCCTGCAGCCTCAGCGCCGGTGGCATAGCTGGTTGCAGTGCGATTGCCGGTCACACTCAGCTGGTCATATCGCGGCTCATAGGCATTAAACGCCGCCAGCGCGCCCAGATAGGTCGGCCAGCCCACCAGTGCGGTATCGCCGGGCGACAGGAACAGCTTGCCCAGATAATCCAGTGCCTGTTGTGACCCCGAGGTGATCAGAATGTTGTCCACGCTGCAGGGAACGCCAATCTTGGCCATCTCGCCCACAATCCATTCGCGCAGAGGCAGGTACCCTTCGCTAACCGAGTACTGCAGCGATTGCGCCTGCTGATCCGGCGCCAATCCCCTGGCAAATGCCGCAGCGAACTGTTGTGCCGGGAACAATGCCGGATCAGGAATACCACCAGCAAAGGAAATCAGTCCCGGTCTATCCAGCAGTTTCAGCAACTCGCGAATTTCCGACGCCGTCATCCGCGACGCACGGCTGGCAAAGATTTGAGGCAATGTCATGCTGTCTCCTAAAGGTTGGCTTCACTATCAAGCTAAGGATCTTGCAAATAGAGTCAACAATGCTGACCTAATGTTTCAATCTTCGTGATCCAGTCGACCGTTCCATCCACTTGCGAGTTCGCGCTAAGCGTGGTCAAATGATTTGGCCAATTCAACCCGAGTGCCCAAATGCCCTTTCAAAAAATCCAGCCTGAAAAACTCTCGACCTCGGTTGTGCGCCAGATTGAACAGTTGATCCTGCGTGGAATTCTGTCACCGGGTGAGCGGCTGCCAGCCGAGCGCGAGCTGGCAGACCGGCTGGGCGTCTCCCGCCCCTCGCTGCGCGACGCCATCTCTGAGTTGCAGACCCGCGGTCTGCTCTGCGCCCGGGCCGGCTCCGGGGTGTTCATCGCCGACATGCTAGGCTCGGCGTTTTCGCCCGCCCTGATCCAGCTGTTCTCCAGTCACCACGAGGCGGTGTTCGACTATCTGTCGTTTCGCCGCGACATGGAGGGTCTGGCCGCGGAACGCGCCGCGCGACTGGGATCGGACTATGACCTTCAGGTCATACAGACCTGTTTTGACAAGATGGAGGCGGAGCAGTCTCCCGCGCCCGCTCCGTCACTGTCGGAAGCGGATTCCGACCTGGACGCGCAGTTCCATTCCGCCATCATCGACGCCAGCCACAACGTGGTGATGCTGCACATG
Source organism: Parasedimentitalea psychrophila (assembly GCF_030285785.1). NCBI lineage: Bacteria > Pseudomonadati > Pseudomonadota > Alphaproteobacteria > Rhodobacterales > Paracoccaceae > Parasedimentitalea > Parasedimentitalea psychrophila. The sequence goes on from NZ_CP127247.1 coordinate 1,285,562, forward strand.
ATGCGCTCAATGTTCGACCTGCTGCGCCAGGGCGTGTTCTACAACCGCAAGATCATGTTCCACCAGCACACCTCGCGCGGAGTGCTGCTGGACCAACACCGCGCCATCAATGCGGCGCTACAGGCCCGCGACCCTGCCGCCGCCCGCGCCGCCGTCGAGGCCCATATGGATTATGTGAAACAGTCGCTGACAGATCATCAAAAAGCCGAACGCAATGCCGCCGTGGCGCAATTGCGGCTACAGCACGAGGCCGAGAAGCAGTGATCCGCGGTGCGTGCCAGCACGCACCCTACGCAGGCTCGCTCGCAATCAGATGATCCAGATGTCAGTGAACCGCGATGACCTTGCACTTGCGGAACTTGAACAACCGGCAATACCCGCCGTCACATAGTGACTGCTTCAACGGGTCACTAAAGAACACAGCCCCACGCAGCCTAGAATCATACCAGAAATCCAAACCATCAAGATCCCTCGGCGCAATGGCGATATCGCCATCTTTCAATTCCCAGGGCACCCCCCAGACGTCGGGCGGCGGCGGATTAGGTTGCTGCCGGGTTACAGGATACCCTCTAAGCCCTTCACTTTCTTCCGGGACAAGAAACTGCAGCGTCTCCCAGCCGGCAAAAATAGAGAATGTGTGGTCAACTAGGGTCATTCGATCATAGAGAAACAGCTGAGCCGGGCATATCCAAGAAGAGCCAAGGTTAAATTTCCGAAAAATTGCCTCTAGCGGCGGCGAAATCTTTGTTCCCCCGCCTCCGTCGAACAGATCTGGGAATTTTTTGGTGAAGGTCTGATCTTTGTACATGGCATAGATCCGGATCGGCAAATCCGCTTGAGCTGGCTTTTCCCCCTTACCGATTGTCACCCACGCAGGCTCTTCTCGGTCAATATCTGTACCGATCACGAGGTTCGAGTTGTTCAAAACATTCGAAACCCAAATGTCATCTTCAGCCATAATCACTCCTCAAAATTCTCAACTCCCTCCGGCCTCTCAAATACCAAACCAGACAGCACAACCAGCGTAGGGTGTGTGCTTGCACGCACCACCCCCCCGAACAGCAAAAGACCCGAGCCAAGGCCCGGGTCTTTTAAAACTCAACAAATACAACAAAGCTTAGTGCAGCTTTGTCTCCACATCCGAAATGGCGGCGTCGATCAGCTTGTTGGCTTCGGTCGCTGTCATTTGCTTGGCGATCACCAGATCTGCTGCCGCGATGGCAATCGAGATTGCCTGATCGCGAACGTCCTTGACCGCAGCATCCCTAGCCGAGATGATCTGGTCTTCGGCTGAGGCCAAACGGCGCGCAATCGAAGATTCCAGATCGGCTTTGGCCTGATCCGCCGCCGCAGAGGCATCGACGCGAGCGGCCGCAACGATGCGGTCTGCCTGCTCCTGAACCTCTTTGTGCTTACGCTCGTAAGACGCCAGAAGGGTCTGGGCCTCTTCACGCAGCGCCCGGGCGTCGTCCAGATCCGACTGGATGCCAGCAGCGCGGCTGTCCAACTGGCCACCCAGCATGCTGGGGACCTTAGCGTACAGCAGGATGCCGACAAACAGCAGGAAGCCAAGCAACACAACAAAGTTGGTGTTGCTCATCGACAAGAATGGACCCGATGCAGCCAGCGCCGGGCTGGCGGCGCCAAATGTCAGGGCAAGAGCAATTACATTACGCATAGTCTTATCCTTTCATCCGGTCAGAAACCGCAGCCGCAATAGCTTTGGCATCACTTTTGCCGCCCATTGCAGCCACAACTTCGGCCGCAGTGTCAGAGGCAACAATCTTGATGCTATCAAGTGCACCGGCCTTGATCTCGGCAATGGCTTTCTCGGACTCGGCTGCCTTGGCAGAGATTTCCACATCCGCTTTGGCAATCGCTTCGTCCAGCTCGGTCTGAATTTCAGCCCGGGCTTCGCCAGCAATACGCTGTGCCTCGGCACGGGCATCCGCCAGCGCCTTGTTGTAAATATTCTCAGCCTCAACCGCCTTGGCTTTGAGAGCCTCAGCCGCCGCGATGTCATTGGTGATGGTGCCCTGACGCTCGGTCAGAACGGCCGCAATACGCGGCAGCGCCACGCGCGACAGGATAAGATAGATTGCGACCAGCGCAACCGCGAGCCAGAAAATCTGGTTCGAAAAAGTAGAAAAGTCCAGCTGCGGCATGCCCGGAGCGGACCCATGTGCGGCGTCGGTTGCAGCCTGTGCTACCTCAGCTGCGTTTGTCTCAGTTGACATGTCGTCCTCCTAGGGAACTTGCCGTTACATCGGGCAGTATGAAATTCACACTGCCCGACCGTAAGGATTTAGGTTCCGAAGAGTCTTAGACCGCAAACATCAGCAGCAGAGCGACCAGGAACGAGAAGATGCCCAGGGCTTCTGCAAAGGCGATGCCGATGAACAGAGTGGCGGTTTGGCCGGCGGCTGCCGACGGGTTGCGCAATGCGCCAGCCAGGAAGTTGCCAGCAACGTGGCCAACACCGATTGCGGCTGCGCCGGAACCGATTGCTGCCAGGCCTGCGCCGATGAACTGTCCCATTTCTGCGATATTGCCTTCCATAGTGTATTCTCCTTACGATGGAATGAGTGATGAGGTTCAGATGAACAGGATGCTCACCCGGTAAACTTTCAAATCCTGCCTTAGTGGCTCGGGTGCAATGCATCCTTCAGATACACACAGGTCAGGATAGTGAAGACATAGGCCTGGATAAAGGCCACCAGGACCTCCAGGGCGTAAACTGCGGTGATCGCAAAGATCGGCAGGAAGCTGAACAGTCCCAGTGCGCCAGCAAATCCGGCGAACACTTTCAGAACCGCGTGGCCCGCCATGATGTTGCCGCCCAAACGAATGGAATGGCTCACGGGGCGCACAAAATACGAGATCAGCTCGATCACGGCCAGGATCGGACGCAGCGCCAGTGGCGCACTGGAGACCCAGAACAGACCCAGAAACGCGGTGCCGTTCTTGACAAAGCCCAGAACAGTCACGGTCAGGAACACCAGCAGCGCCAACACTGCGGTTACCGCGATATGCGAGGTGGTTGCGAAGCTCATGGGCAACAGGCCCAAGGCGTTGGACATCACGATGAACATGAACAGGGTCATGATATAGGGGAAGAACTTGACGCCGTCTTTGCCAGCCACGTCTTCGACCATCTTGTAGACAAAGCCATAGGCCAGTTCGGCGATCGACTGGCCACGCGATGGCACAATGGCGCGGCGCGACGAGCCCAGCACCATCAGCGCAAACACCGCAGCAACCGCCAGAAGCAACCAAAGGGTCATGTTTGTTGGGGTGTACCAGGAAATCTCACCGTGGCCGAACAGCGGCTGCACGATGAACTGGTCCATTGGATGAATGGCAAGTGCGGCGGTCTCAGGTGCAAAGAACACACCAGAAATAAGGGCCAGTCCCACCATTGCGAAAAAGAAAATCTTGCCCATCAGTCTGTGTCTCCTGTCGCCGGGGGTTGATCCCGGTCTTTCGCATTTTTTGCGGCCTCATCGGCCAGTGTCTTTTCCTGGATTTCCTGCGCGCTGCGAAGCATTGTCTTCACCCCGGCCGCAAGACCCAGCATTATAAACAGCACCATGAATATCGGGAGTGTCCCGAACAGGCGATCCAGCCCATATCCGATGCCAAAACCGATCCCCAGACCGGCTACTAACTCTATCACCATCCGCCAGGCCATATTGGCCATCGAGTAGTGTTCATCCGCGCGCGGCTTGGGCGCTTGTGCCTTACGCGCCGCCGAGAGCCGATTCTCGAGCTGCGCCATGCGCTGCTTTTGATCGTCATCGGTCACGGCGCCATCCTCACGCGAAATCTGTCTGTGGTGCTAAGGCGCGGCGGCTGTAGAGTCAATTGTTCAGTTTGACTCGTCGTGTTTTTTGCAAGCCATTGTTATATTGAGTATTTTTAGCAAAAAGAAATCCAACGCCAGCAGCAGGGCCGCCGATGTTGGTGGCCCCACCCGGTAAAACCCATATTCAACCGTTGGGTTGATTTTGGTTTGGCGCGGATTTTGGTCGCATGGCGCGTATGATCCTGCCGTCGATCAGCAGTAATCCAGCCAGGATCGCCGCCATGCCGAACAGCTGCTCAGGCAGCAACCGTTCGTCCAGGATCCAGGCGCCGAGGATCAGCGCTGAAATCGGCGCGATAAAGGTGACCATGGTGATATTGGTCGGCCCGACCTTGGGCAGCACCCAGTAAAAGACAATGAAGGCCGCCGAAGTCAGAATAAAGCCGATCACCGCCAGAGAGGCCCAGGTCTCTGCCTTTGTGATCACCGGCAGGCCTTCGCTCCACAGCGCCAGCGGGGTGATCGCCAGCGTCGCCCCGGTCAGCGCCAGGGCAACCAGCACCACCGCCTCCATATCGCGAAAGGCGCGTGCCAGATTGACCGAGAACGCATAGCAGAGCGGCGCGCAGAGGGTCAGCAGCACCGCCCAAAGCGCTGACGTCTGCCCCGATTGCAGCACAGGAAAGGACAGCACCACAATGCCGCCAATGCCGCAGAGCACGCCGAAGGACTTGAGCAGGGTGGCGCGTTCTCCGCCGGGCCAGAAATGTGAAACGACAACTGCAAAGGCCGGGGTGATGGCATTGACAATGCCCGCCACACCGCTGGCGATATGCTGTTGGCCCAGCGCATAGAAGGCAAAAGGCGCGGCATAGCTGAGCACCCCAAAGCCAAGCAACGCCACCGCGCGGTGCAGGGATATCCTTACCGGCTTGCGGCAGGCCAGCACATAGATCCAGCAGCCCAGAGCGCCCAATCCGACCCGCCCCATGGACACCGACAGCGGCCCCAACTCGCGCAGCAGAATGGCGTTGAACATGAATGACATGCCCCAGCCAATGCCCAGCACAAAGATCACTGCCCAATATTTTAGTGCCATTTCGTGCAACTCCTGCTGTTTCGCATGTTATGACCGCGCGCCATCGGCATTGTCGATCCAGAACTTGCGGTTTAGAGGTGGGCGGATGAATAATCCGCTTGATACTGTCTTTGCCGCTTTGGCCGATCCAACCCGCAGGGCGATCCTGACCATGTTGTTGGAGGATGACATGGCGGTGAGCGATGTGGCCGAGCCGTTTGAGATTTCGCTGGCGGCGATATCCAAGCACCTGATGATCCTCAGCCGGGCCGGGCTGATCGCGCAGGAAAAGCGTGGCAGGGTGAAATGGTGCAAACTGCAGCCCGACGCCATGCGCGGCACCAGTATTTGGATGCAGGGGTTTGGTCAGTTTGAGCCGATCAACCTGGACGCATTCGAGCGGTTTCTGGCCGCCGAACTGGGCGATACCAACGCCCTGTAAGGGTCACGCCTTGGCCCGCGTTGGTTTGACATCACCTTCCAGCAGTATCCCCAGCGCGATCACCGTCATCACAATACCCACCAGGATCATGCCAACAGGGGCCGGCCGACCCAGAGCAATTTCCCAGAGGATCACCCAGCTGGGAGTCAGATAGGTATAGGCCATGACCTTGGCCGAGGGCAGATGCAACGTTGCGAACTGCAGCAGGACAAAAGTTATCGAACTGGCGCAGATCGCCAGGTATCCAAGCCCGATCCAGACCATCATCGGCAGTTGCAGCCAGTTGGTGGCACGGATATCGGACCAGCCGAACAGCAACAGGATCAGCGCTCCGGCGACCAGCATGCCAAAAGTAAACACCACCGGCGGCTCGCCCCGGTTCAACCTGCGCACCAGCGGGGTATAGAGCGCATGCGCCACGCAGCCCCAGAAATAGATCGCCTCACCCTGACCGAACTGGAACGCGCGAAAGGCGGCCCAATCGGCCTGAAAGATCACCCACAGGGCACCAGCGCCGCCGATGGCCAGCGCCAGCGCCATGCGCGCTGTGGTGATCTGGCGCAACAGAAACCAGCCTGCAATAGCGCTGAGCACCGGGGTCAGGGTGAACACGGCCGCAGCACTGACGGGCGCAGCACTCTTCAGCCCGTAGAACATCAACACAAAATAGCCGGCGAACAGGCCGCCAAGCAGCACAAACCGCCAAGGCGCGCGAAACTGCTGCCGCCGCAATCCGTGGGTGGCCATGGCCACCGTGCCTATCACCACCGCCGCAATGACAAATCGCGCCGCGTTCAGTGCTGCCGGGGCAATGTCGTTGGCAATCATCGAGCCCAGCGAGAACGATCCGGCCACCAGCGCTGAAAACACCAGCATCGCCAGATGGCCGCGCAGTGCATTGCTCATTTGCACCAGCCCTTGGCGTGGTCCTTCAGGAAGGTCAGAAAGGCTTGCACTTTGGTGGTGCGGTGCAGATCCACATGGGTGACCAGCCACAAGGCGCCTTCCCATTCCGGCTGTGGCTCCATCATCTGCACCAGATCGGCGTGCCGCTCCGCCTCCCAGACAGACATGAAGCCAATCCCGGCGCCGCACCGCACTGCCTCTTGCATGGTAAAGCCATTGGTGCAGCGAAAGGTGATCGCCTCGGCTGGCGCATGGTTTCGCAGCCACTTGCTGAACGGCGCCCGGCTATTGTCATCATCGGTGCCAATGAAGCGGTGATTGGCAAAATCCTCGACGCCTTTTAGCACCCCGTGACGAGCCACATAGCCCTGTGAGGCATACAGGCCGATCCGCTGTTTGACGAAGGGCTGCACCACATTGTCGGGCTGATCCGGCGCCGCCCCGGCCCGCACCGCCACATGGGCCTCGCCATATTCCAGCCGGAACAACCGGTCACCGGTCAGATATCGTATGATCAGCCCCGGATGCAGCGCCTGAAATTCGGCCAGCACCGGCACCATCATCGGCGCCAGGGTGGCCAGTGACGTCACCACCAGCTCGCCCGAGACATCGTCACCCAGCCCCTTGAGGCGGCCAACCAACTGGCTGAACTGATCATCGGTCGCCTGCGCCACCCGCAGCAGGTCAGCGCCAGCCTCGGTCGCGGTATAGCCCCGCGCATGACGCTGAAACAGTTTCACCCCCAGTCGCGCCTCGATGGCATCAATATGACGGATCACCGTGGCATGGTGTACGCCCAGCACCTCGGCCGCGCCGCTGACGGTGCCCATACGGGCCACTTGATATGCGGTGCGAACCTCGTCCCAGTTTTCCATTCTCTGCTCTCCGGTTTTTGCGCCCATATGCGCATTTTTGCACAGTACATGTGAGTTGTCGGCGATTGCGTTCGAAATTGCAAGGATCCAAGTATCAGGCCAGCACCCCAAACACAGGAACCAAAGAGATGACCCAGACCATCCTTCACATCGACGCCTCCGCCCGTATCCAGGGCTCCACCTCACGCGATTTGACCGCGCAAATCATCGAGCGGCTGAACGCCGATCAGGTGATCCGCCGCGATCTGACCAGCCCGCTGCCGCAGCTCACCGAAGACTGGATCAATGCCAATTTCACCCCAGCCAATGACCGCGACGCCGTGCAGCGCGACTTGCTGGCCCTCTCCGACCAACTGGTCGAAGAGGTCAAAGCCGCTGATACCCTGGTGATCGGCGTGCCGATCTACAACTTTGCAGTTCCCGCCAGCCTTAAGGCCTGGATTGATCTGCTTGCCCGCGTTGGCCTGACCTTCCACTATACCGAAACCGGCCCCGAAGGCCTGCTGAAAGGCAAACGCGCCATTATTGCGGTGGCATCAGGCGGCACTCAGGTCGGATCGGACATCGACTTTGCCACCGGCTATCTGCGCCATATTCTGGGCTTCTTGGGCATCACAGATGTGCAGTTTGTTGCCGCCGATGCGATAATGGCGGATGCTGAGGCGGCACTGAAACGCGCCAGAACAGCAATCGAGGCGCTTGCGGCCTGACCTTCGCATGTGAGTATTTTCAGCAAAAAGAAACAATGAGAGGCGCGGAACCGCCCTAGTTTTTTTTGCCCCCAATACTCATGACACAACGCCGCTCTACACCCTGATCGATCAACTGGAGCGTTGCGCATGGGGGATAAAATCCCCGTGCGCATTCGCTTTGGCGACGTCGCGGCTGTTACCTGAGGTGAGATGACATACGGTCAGGCAGTATAGAACCTGACAAAATCAAGGCAGACAGTATCAGGACCAGCTTGACTGGCCGGGCCGCCGCCTTGGCGGCTCACGGGCCTGCGCGGTGTCAGAGCCAGTTGACCGCACAATCTATACGATCAAAGAACGCCAGCAGATCCGCCCGGGTCATCGCAACGGTGCGGGTGTTTATCAGCGGATGCATATAGATCACATCAGCCTGCTGCGCCGCACCGTCCATATAAAAAACCACCTCGTTCTGCACTCCGGTGATCATCGACAAAGGCGTCACCGCGCCGGGAAGAATACCCAGATGCTGCATCAGCCGCTTGGGCGAACCAAACGACAGCTTGCCCACGCCCAGTTCCGCGCCCAGCTCCTTTAGGTCGATCTTGCGGTCCTGTTCCAGCGTCACCAGATAATTGCGCTTTTTGCCATCACGCAGATACAGGTTCTTGACCCGCAGTGCCTGCTCTCCGGGCACCACCATCGCCGCCTCAACCTCTTTGGCCTCGCCAACCGAATGCAGCGGCGGGTGTTCGTGCAGGATATATCCCAGCCCCCAGCCATCCAGTTGCGCCAACAGCGCGTCTGACGATAGCGGCATCTGATCCAGATCCTGAGGTATTATGTCCATGTCATCCGTCCACGCCTGATTAAACAATCAGCGCAGATCACGCGGAATGACAGGCAATTGCAATATGGAAAACGCCCGGCAGCAGCACCGGACGCTTCCTTGGCAGCCCCTATGCCTCAACAAAATCCGCCCGCTTGGCCTCTTGGTAGTGGTCGAAATCACTGCTGAACCAACCGGTCCCGCGTGAGATACTGGCCAGTGAGCTGCACAGCTCGTCCTGCACCGCCATCGGCAGCAGAGCTTCAAACACATCCCAGCCGGCCGCATCCGGGTTGTTTTCAAACCCCAGTATCTGCCCCTTCATGCCGCTGACCACTGGCACCAATCCCCCGGTGAATATCGAGGGCACATGAATATTTACCCGCATGATCGGCTGCAACAGTACCGGCCCGGCCTCGCGCAGCGCCTCGCGTACTGCGTTTTTGCCCGCGGTGCGGAAAGCAAAGTCCGAGCTGTCCACCGCGTGATGTTTGCCGTCCTTCAGGATCACACAAAGATCATCCACCGGATGACCGTTCAGCCCCTCCAGCAGCGCCTCCCGCGCGCCCGCCTCGACCGAGGGGATATAGTTCTTGGGCACCGCGCCGCCCTTGATCTGCTCCTCAAAGTGAAATCCACTGCCGCGCGGCTCGGGGCGCAGCTCGATCTTGATATCGGCGAACTGGCCGGCACCGCCGGATTGCTTGCGGTGGCGATACTGGAGCTCAACCGACCGGGTGATCGTTTCGCGCAGGGCGGGCGGCACTCTGGACTCGTCAACGTCAATACCAAACCCCTGCTTCAAAACCCGCAGCATACGGCGCATGTGCAGGGGTCCCTGCGCATTCAACACCACATGCCCGGTCTGCTCATGGTGCTCGACCAGCAGCGCCGGGTCAATTTCCACCATCTTTTCCAGTGCCACCGACAGCCGGGCATCATCGCGGTCCCGCACCGGCGTCACCAGCCGCCGAAAGGTCGAGGGATGCGGCTGCGCCCAATCCGGCAGTGCCGCACTGCCATCGCGCAGATAGGCATAGCCCAAATTCAGATGATCGGACTTCACCGCCTGCCCCAGATCGCCTGAGGCCAGCCCGCGCCCGTTAGACCCCATCGTCAACCCGGTCAGCGACCCCAGCGTCGCGCCGCCCACCGGCACCCCGTTGCCCATGCCGCCATCCATCGCCCGCACCGTCACTGTCTTGCCCAGATGTTTGACCAGATCCGCCAGACAACCAACCGCGACCACCTCGCCGCCCGGTTTAGATCTGCGTGACAGCCGCTCCAGCGTCACCCCGACATCAGGTGCCTCGTGACGCAGCGATTTCATCAACCGCATCACACCATTACAATGGCTCGCCGATCCCAGCAGCACTGGCAGCAGATCATTGTGCTGCAGCACCTTGGTGGCGACATCGTAGACCTCAGCGGTCAGGATCTTATGATCCTCGATCAACTCCTCCATCAGATGATCATCAAAATCCGCCAGCGCCTCCAGCATCTCGCCGCGCGCCTCCTGCTCGCGGCTCATCATGTCGCGGGGCAGCGCCACCAGCGCCGAGGGCCTTCCCTCGTTATATTTCCAGGCCCGTTCCGAGATCAGGTCAACCGCCCCCACCACCTCGCCGCCCCGACGCATCGGCACCTGCCGCAGCACCAGATTATGACCGCAGTAGGTTTGCAGCGATTCGACAATCCGCGCCACCCGGTGCAGGGCCACATCCATTCGGTTGACAAAAAGAAAGGCGGGGATGCCCGCCTCCTCAACCAACCTGAGATACGGTGCGCTGAGCACCGCCGCCTCGGCATCTGCCGGGACCACCAGCACCGCCGCATCACTGGCCGCCAATGCAGGCCCCGCCTGCGCCAGGTTTTCCGGCCCGCCGGCAATATCAATCGCGGCCCAGTCTTCGCCCATAAATTGGAACGGCTGCAACGCCGCCACCTGCGCCACGTCCTGACGCCTGCCAGCCGTGCCCTCCAGCGCGGCCAAAGCGGCCGCAAGTGTCGACTTACCCGACTGCGACGGCCCCAAAATCGTAAATACTCTCATGCTCATATCCCTCTTCGGCGTCCAAATAGGCTGCACGAAGGAAAAGCGCGGCGTATCTCAGCCGCGTTGACTGTCTGAATATGAGCTCTGCCTCAGCCCGTCAGGTCGCAAGGCAACACCCCGGTTCGGGAGTCGGGCCATGACGGTACAGTGCCAAGTCTTTGCCAAGGCCGCGCTGCCGTCAAGGGTCAGATCACATATTCCTGCCCACAGTCCTGCCCTCGGCGCTGGCCACAGTCTTACCCACTGCCTTACCCTCGGCCCTGGCCGCCTTTGCTTGACTCCGCCACCGATCAGGCGTAACGCCAGCCTCAACATCCGGGAGAACTCTAATCTTCCGGTCCCGGACCTTGCGTCAGGGATCGCCCCCCACCAGCGTGTTACGCCCGTGGGGGCAATTGTGTATGGACCATTTGCCCCTATCTTATGGGGCGCCAAGACTGAAACGGCAAAGGAGCCCGATAGGCATGTTTGAAAATCTATCCGAACGCCTATCCGGTGTATTTGACCGGCTGACCAAGCAGGGCGCACTGAGCGACGAAGACGTCAAGACCGCGCTGCGCGAAGTCCGGGTTGCGCTGCTTGAGGCTGATGTCTCGCTGCCGGTGGCCCGTGAGTTCATCAAGAAAGTACAGGATCAGGCCACTGGCCAGGCGGTGACCAAATCGGTCACACCGGGCCAGCAGGTCGTCAAGATCGTGCATGACGCGCTGATCTCCACCCTGCAGGGCGACGGCGATCCCGGCCAGCTTAAGATCGACAACCCGCCCGCTCCAATTCTGATGGTTGGCCTGCAGGGCTCGGGTAAGACCACCACCACCGGTAAGCTGGCCAAACGCCTGAAAGAGCGTGAGGGCAAGCGGGTGCTGATGGCCTCGCTGGATATCTATCGCCCGGCGGCGATGGAGCAGCTGGCGATTCTGGGCAAGCAGCTGGGTGTGGATACCCTGCCGATCGTGGCCGGCCAGAAACCCGTCGATATTGCCAAGCGCGCCAAACAGCAGGCCAGCCTTGGCGGCTATGACGTCTACATCCTCGACACCGCCGGCCGCCTTCACATCGACGCCCTTCTGATGCAAGAGGTCGAAGACGTCCGCAACGCCGTCACCCCGCGCGAAACGCTGCTGGTGGTTGACGGGCTGACCGGTCAGGTCGCGGTCGAAGTGGCGCAGGAATTCGACGACAAGATTGGCGTCACCGGCGTGGTGCTGACCCGGATGGACGGCGATGGTCGCGGCGGTGCCGCCCTGTCGATGCGTGCGGTCACCGGCAAGCCGATCCGCTTTGTCGGCGTCGGCGAAAAACTGGACGCGCTTGAAACCTTTGAGCCCGAACGCATCGCCGGCCGTATCCTCGGCATGGGTGACATCGTGGCGCTGGTCGAAAAGGCCCAGGACACCATCGAGGCCGAGCAGGCCGAAAAGATGATGAAGCGCATGATGAAGGGTCAGTTCAATATGAACGACCTGCGCACCCAGCTGGAACAGATGCAGCAGATGGGCGGCATGGAAGGCATGATGTCGATGATGCCCGGCATGGGCAAAATGGCCAAACAGGTGCAGGAGTCCGGCTTTGACGACAAGGCCCTGAAACGCCAGATCGCGCTGATCCAGTCGATGACCAAGAAAGAACGCGCCAACCCCAAGTTGCTGCAGGCCAACCGCAAAAAGCGCATCGCGCGCGGCGCCGGTATGGAGGTCGCCGATCTCAACAAGCTTCTCAAAATGCACCGCCAGATGGGCGACATGATGAAGAAGATGGGCAAGATGGGCAAAGGTGGCATGCTCAAGCAAGCCATGAAGGGCATGATGGGCAAGGGCGGCGGCATGCCCGGCGCTGGCGATATGGGCGGCATGGATCAGGCGGCGCTGGAAGCGGCGGCCAAGCAGATGGGCGGCAAACTGCCCGGCATGGGCGGCGGCATGGGCCTGCCCGCTGGCCTCAGCGGCTTTGGCAAGAAGAAATGACTGACATGCTGACCAACGCCCCCACCTTGGACACCGATCGCCTGATCTTGCGCAGCCCCGCGAAAGCGGATGCCGAGGCGGTGATCGCATTCTTGTGCGATGAAGCGCGCGCCGAGGGCTTTGGGCATTGTAGCACCCGTGGCGACGCATGGCGCTGGTTTGCTCTGAACGTGGGCCATTGGCATATCCACGGCTATGGCTTTTTCACCATCACCGACAAGGACAGCGGCACGCCGCTTGGCATGGCTGGCATCTGGAACCCCGAAGGCTGGCCCGAAGCCGAACTGGGCTGGGTCGCCTTTGCCAATGCCGAAGGTAAGGGCATCGCTTATGAGGCCGCGTTGCGGGTGCGCCAGTGGGCCTATGAGGATCTTGGCTTCACCACCCTCAGCTCGCACATTGTGCCGGGCAATAGCCGCTCGGTCGCTCTGGCCGAACGGCTGGGTGCCACATACGAAGGCAGCTACACCAACGTGCAAATGGGCGAAGATATGATCTATCGCCACCCGGATCCAGACGGCACCGACAGTGACGGATCGGTGGAGGCCTACGCATGAGCCTGCAGAACATCCCCACAATCGAAACCAATCGCCTGATCCTGCGCGGCCCCGAGCCCGATGATTACCCGAATTTCAAGGCCACCTTCAGCTCCTACCGCGCCCGTTTCATGGGCGGCCCGCTGAACACCTATGAGACCTGGATGCTCTATGCGGCGGAAATCGGCCATTGGCAGATCCACGGCTTTGGCATGTGGATGATCCACGATCGTGTGACAGACGCGACCTATGGCATGGCCGGTGGCTGGATGCCCGCAGGCTGGCCGGAAAAGGAAATCGCCTGGATCATCTGGCCCGATGCGGCCGGTCATGGCTATGCGCTTGAGGCAACCCATGCCGCACGCGACTATTTCTATAGCCAGCAGGGCTGGGACGGGGCGGTCAGCTATATCGACCCCAAGAACCTCGACTCGATCCGCCTGGCGGAACGCCTTGGGGCCACCAAAGACAAAACCGCCAAAACCATTGACGGCAATGACGCGGTCTATCGCCATCCCTCCCCCGATGCGCTGATGGGCAGCCAGATCGCACATGGCATCGAGATGGAAATCAGCCACTACGCCGACCCGCTGTTCAAACCAAAAGGATGGGCCCTTGACTGATCACACCACACGCGCCGCGGACATCCTGAAAGGTCACCGCGAAAGCATCGACCGGCTCGATGCGATCCTGGTCTATACCCTGGGCGAGCGGTTCAAGCACACCCAGGCCGTTGGCAAGCTCAAGGCCGAACATGACCTGCCGCCATCGGACCCGGCCCGCGAGGCCAATCAGATTTCCCGTCTCGAAGAACTGGCCGAACAAGCCGATCTCGACCCCGACTTTGCCAAGAAATTCCTGAACTTCATCATCACCGAGGTGATCCATCACCACAAGAAGCATCAGGCATAACCAACGTAGGGTGTGTGCTTGCACGCACCGCACCACGACAACCAAAGATGCCGGTGGACGAACCACCGACACCGCGACTTAACTAAGGAGAAACTCTCATGGCTATGAAAATTCGTCTCGCCCGCGGCGGTTCCAAAAAACGCCCCTTCTATCGTATCGTTGCCGCTGACAGCCGCATGCCCCGCGATGGCCGCTTCATCGAAAAACTGGGCACCTATAACCCGCTGCTGCCAAAAGACAGCGAAGAGCGCGTTAAAATGAACGTCGAGCGCATCCAGTACTGGATTGGCCAGGGCGCCCAGCCAACCGACCGTATCGCCCGTATGCTGGAAGCCGCTGGCGTTATTCCAAAGACTTCCCGCAGCAACCCTAAAAAGGGTGTTCCAGGCAAGAAAGCCGTTGCGCGCGCTGAAGAAAAAGCCGCCAAGGCAGCCGACGCTGCCGACGCGGAATAAGATCATGACGCGGCGGGACTCTGAATTTTCCGAGGATTTCCGCAGCCAGTTTGATCTGCTGATGCGGCTCCGGCGTGACGTGCGCCGGTTCCGCAACACACCGGTGGACGAGGCGGTGCTGACGCGCTGCCTCGACGCCATCCGGCTGGCCCCTTCGGTGGGGCTCAGCCAACCCTGGCGCATCCTGCGCGTTGACAGCGAGACGGCCCGCGCCGCCGCTTTGACCAATTTTCAGACCGCCAATGCACAGGCACTGGCCGGCTATTCCGGCGACCGTGCCAAGACCTATTCACAGCTGAAACTGACCGGCATGCAGGACGCCCCGGTGCAACTGGCAATCTACTGCGATGACTCCACAACCCAGGGCCACGGGCTGGGCGCCGCCACCATGCCGGAAATGCGCCGCTATTCGGTGGTCACCGCCATCACCCTGTTCTGGCTGACCCTGCGCGCTGAAGGATTGGGATTGGGCTGGGTCTCGGTGCTGGACCCGGACCAGTTGAACCGGGATCTGAATGTGCCCGCGGACTGGCAGCTGATCGGCTATTTTTGCCTGGGCCACCCCGAACAGATCAGCGAAACGCCCGAGCTGGAACAAAAAGGCTGGGAGACCCGCCAGCAGGCGCTTTTCATCGAGCGCCGATGAGCCTGCTTCTGCGTCCCATCCGAACCGTGATGATGATGGCGCTGGCCTTTGCGACCGGGATAGGCTTTGACCGTATAAAACACAGTGAGCGGTGTCATATTGCCGGCGGCTCGGTAGAGGCCGGACTATGCACAGGAGAAAACAATGAGTGATCTAATCTGTATCGGCGCAGTCGCAGGCTCTTTTGGAGTCCGTGGCGAGGTCCGCCTGAAAAGCTTTTGCGCGGTGCCCGAAGACATCGAGAGCTACTCTCCGCTGCAAAACGAGGATGGCAGCCAAAGCTATACGGTGTCGCTGACCCGGGTGACCAACAACGGTTTTGTGGCCATTCTGGGCGGTGTTGAGACCAAGGAACAGGCGGATGCCATCAAGGGCCTGCGACTGTTTGCACCGCGCGATGCGCTGCCCAATCTGCCCGATGATGAATATTATTATGCCGACCTGACCGGACTGCAGGTGTTTGACACCGGCGGCACCCTGTTGGGGCAGGTGAAATCGGTGATGAACCATGGTGCCGGCGACCTGCTAGAGGTCCAGGCGCCGGGTCTGAAGGATACTGTGTTGCTGCCGTTCACCCAGGCCGCGGTGCCAACGGTCGACATGGGTCAGCGCCGTATCATTGCTGATCCGCCTGATGGCTTGTTCTGACCCATGCCTGCAGGGGGCTTTGCCCCCTCGCACCACAGGCGCTCACCCCCAGGATATTTAGGGCCAGATGAAAGGCAGATCCGCCTCTTCATCTGGCCCTAAATATCCCGGAGCGCGAGGCAGAGCCTCGCAGTTGCGCTGCCTTTCCTTCCGGCCGCCCCTCGCCTATGAAAGCGCCATGACCGAACGCCCAAATAAATCCCACGGCCGCAAGGCCATTCGCCCGACGCTGAAACCGCGCGCACTGATGACCGACACCCCGGATCTGGTCGGCGTCTGGAAGGCCAAGATTCTGACGCTGTTCCCAACCGCCTTCCCCGGAGTGCTGGGCGAAAGCCTGACCGGCAAGGCGCTGCAAGAGGGCCTGTGGCAGCTGGAGACCATCGACCTGCGACGGTTTGGCATCGGCAAACATCGCAATGTTGACGACACCCCGGCCGGCGGCGGTGCTGGAATGGTGCTGCGGGCCGATGTGCTGGGCGCGGCTATCGACCATGCGATGGAGGGGGTGACTGGCAATCACCCGTTGATCTACCTGTCGCCGCGCGGCAGGCCGATGGACCAGCAGATGATGCAGGACCTGGCCTGCGCTGACGGTGTGACCCTGCTCTGTGGCCGCTTTGAAGGCGTCGACGAGCGGGTGCTGCAGCATTATGGCATCCAGGAGGTCAGCCTTGGTGATTTTGTGATGACCGGCGGCGAGATCGCCGCGCAGGCGTTGATTGATGCCACTGTGCGACTGATCCCCAATGTGCTGGGAAATTCCGCCTCGACCGAGGAAGAGAGCTTTTCCTCGGGCCTGCTGGAACATCCGCAATACACCCGCCCGGCTGAGTGGCAGGGGCGCAGGATCCCGGATGTTCTGATGTCAGGCCACCATGGCAATGTCGCCAAGTGGCGCCATGAGATGAGCGAAGAGATCACCAAAGCCCGGCGCCCCGACCTGTGGGATGCCTACGCCAAGCCAAAATAGACCAAGCGTTCTTAGCCCTGGCCACTCGGATAGGCCGTGCCCTCATTCCGGCAACAGGCTGGGGTATCTTCCCGGTAGCCCCCCGGAAACAGTCCTGCCGAGTGACGGCGCTGACGCTGTCTTCTGCAAATCTGGCAAGAACCGCGTGCGGCCCCAAGGAAAGCACATATTTGGCTTGATCTGGCCGCCGCGACGGCCTAATGCTCCGCGGGTCTGGAATCACTTTGGTGGCTCCGGGCCGTTTGGTTTTGCATTCAGCTGATCTGCCTCGACCTTCTTCGGTCACGGGCAGCGGATCAAGACCGGCACACAGGAATGGACAGATCGATCTCTGGCGGGCGCGGCTTGCGGACCCGGTGAAGACCAAGAGCTCTCGGACTGCATAAATCTTCGTGGGAAACCACGAGCTAAAAATTAGGAGTTTGCGATGAACCTGATCGCACAGCTGGAGGCGGAACAAGTTGCCGCCCTGGGGAATGATATCCCCGATTTCAAAGCCGGTGATACCATCCGCGTTGGCTTTCGAGTGACCGAAGGGTCGCGCACCCGTGTTCAGAACTACGAAGGCGTTTGCATCTCGCGCAAGAACGGCAAGGGCATTGCCGGTTCGTTCACCGTTCGCAAGATCTCCTTCGGTGAAGGCGTTGAGCGCGTATTCCCACTGCACTCGACCAACATCGATGCCATCACAGTGATCCGTCGTGGCCGCGTTCGTCGCGCCAAACTGTACTACCTGCGCGCCCGTCGCGGTAAGTCGGCACGGATCGCCGAAGACACGAACTACAAATCCAAAAAAGCGTAAGGAGTGGTATCATGAAAAAAGACATCCATCCCGAGTACCACGGCATCAAAGTCAAAATGACCGATGGCACCATTCTGGAAATGCGCTCGACCTGGGGCAAAGAAGGCGACCAGATGGCGCTGGATATCGATCCCTCGGTTCACCCTGCCTGGACCGGCGGCAACACCCGTCTGATGGACGCCGGTGGCCGTGTATCGAAGTTCAAAAAGAAATACGAAGGTCTGGGCTTCTAAGCACCGCTTCTATTCAGTTTCGAAAAACGCCGCTCCATTGGGGGCGGCGTTTTTTATTGGCAACAGATCCGTCAAAATCGGTAAAAACAGGCCCTAATAAAGGGCTTTGTGCGCTTTTCATCGAATCCAACCGCTTCTATAGTCGCGCCAACAATCGCGCAGCATGGCGTGGCAACGAAGGGACATCAGATGGCGCATATCATTGTCGTCGGGAACGAAAAGGGTGGCGCAGGCAAATCCACCGTGTCGATGCATCTGGCCACCGCGCTGGCGCGGCTTGGCCATAAGGTGGCGGCGCTGGACCTGGATCTGCGTCAGCGTTCAATGGCGCGGTACTTAGAAAACCGTCGCGAGTTCATGGCGCTGTCCGAGCTGGATCTGCCAACGGTTGAGTGTCACGACCTACCCGAGATCGACCCGGACTCGCTGCAACCCGGCGAAAATATCTATGACCACCGGCTGTCCGCAGCAGTGGCGGCGCTGGAGCCGGACAACGATTTTATCCTAATCGACTGCCCCGGTTCGCACACCCGGCTCAGTCAGGTGGCGCATTCGCTGGCTGACACCCTGGTGACGCCGCTGAACGACAGTTTTGTCGATTTCGACCTATTGGCGCATATCGACCAGAAGGGCGAAAAGATCCTTGGCCCGTCGGTCTATTCCGAGATGGTCTGGAACGCCCGTCAACTGCGCGCCCAGGCCGGGCTAAGGCCGATTGACTGGGTGGTGATCCGCAACCGGGTTGGCACCCAGCGGATGCTCAACAAGGAAAAGATGGAGCGCGCCATCAGCATGCTGTCCAAGCGCATCGGCTTTCGGGTTGCCCCGGGTTTTTCCGAGCGGGTGATTTTCCGTGAGCTGTTCCCGCGTGGGCTGACGCTGCTGGATCTGAAAGACATCGGCGTCAAGCAGCTGAACATTTCCAACATCGCCGCCCGGCAAGAGCTGCGCGACATGATGAAGGCGGTCAAGCTGCCCGGCGTCGACGTCAATATCTGACGCAAGGAGCCGCTGCTTTGGCGGTGGCTCTCACTTGGCGCCATCAAAAATCGTATAGAGCTCAATCGGCTCGGCAACGCCGCGCAGCATATAGCGCCCCAGCGACACCAGATCATGTGGCGACGGCTGCGCCGCCCGTTGCACCACCTCGGACACGATAATGCTTTGCCCCACCTCGCGGTGCAGTCCCGAGATCCGCGAGGTCAGGTTGACGGTGGGTCCAATGACCGTGAAATCCAGCCGGTTCTCGGCGCCGATATTGCCGTACAGGATTTCACCCGCATGCAGCGCCAGGGTGAAATCCGCCACTGGCAGGCCCGCACTGGCCCGCTCGATATTGCGCTCTGCGATTTTTGTCCGCAATTCGCTGGCCGCATCCAGCGCCGCCTTTGCATCCTCTTGAACGCTGCCAAGGTCAAACATGGTCAGGATGCCATCGCCCATGAATTTGAGGATATTGCCGCCGAAGCCCTGAATGGTGGCCACAGCCAGCGCGAAATAGTCGTTCAGCATGTCGATCAGATCCGGCCCGGGCAGCTGCTCGGCCAGGCGGGTAAAGCCTTTGAGGTCGAAGTAACAGATCACCGCGTCGATTTTTTGCGATGAGCCACGCTGGATCTCGCCTGACAGCACCCGCCGACCCGCATCCCGGCCCAAATAGACCTGCAGCAGGTCGCTGGCCATCTGCCGATGCGACGACGATTTCAGCGCCAGCCCTAGATAGGGCAATAAGGTGCGGAACAGCGACAGATCAGCGTCGGAAAATCCGCCCTCCTGATCCGAGGTCCAGGATACCATCATGCCTTCGGCGGGGTTATTGGGATCATTTGCCCCATCGTCCGGCGCGCCAAACATCAGTCTGGTTGCAAAATAGTCTGTCGCGCCGGTTTTCGACAAGTCTCGCATCAAAGGGAAATCGGTCATGTCCGCGGCCCCAAAGGAGGAGCGGAATTCTTCGCTGCCCAGCTCCAGCATCCTGTAGAACGGACTTTGCAGCCAAGCGTCGATTGGCGTTTCCTGACGTTGAAAATACTGGTGAGACAGGCCCTCGGCACCGGTCCAGCTAAAGCCAATACCGCCGAACTTGGGATGAAAGGCCCGCTGCGCGACATGAAACCGCAACAGTGGAATACCCGCCTGAACCAGGCGTTCGCAGTAGCCCTTAAGAATGTCCTCACGGCTGACACCGTGGAGCCCCTGCTCAATTATCCAGGCAATCAGCGGTGCCGCGATGTTATCAGTCTCAGTCATTCAGGCCTCTTTTGGTTCGCCCGTGATGTGGGCATGCCGATACCAAATTACTATGGGTCTATCCCGGAAATTTTCTTCAGCAGACGGCGCAGCAGGGCGGCCTCGTCTGCGCTGAATTGGGACGTCAGTTTTGCGTCATAAGTTTTGGCAACCGAACGCAGGTCACGATAGGCCATTTCCCCCGCAGGTGTCAGCGCCAAATGTTCCGCACGGCGATCATTCTCGTCCCGATCACGGGTCACAAACCTGCGCGCCGCCAGTTTGGCAACCGCCCGGCTAATCTTGGTCTTATGGATTTTCGCCCGCAAGCTGATGTCTTTGGCAGTCATGCTGCCATGAATGCCAAGATGGAACAGCACCCGCCACTCGGTCCGCAGCATGCCATACCGGTTCTTATATTCGCCCTGAAACTCGAGCGAACACTCCTCGGCGGCGCGGTTCAGCAGGAAGGGCAGGAAATCCTGCAGCGTAAAGTCATCTTTTTCTGTCATCCGGGCCTCCTATCCCTTGTTAGTTACAAAATCAACTATTATCGAAGCAACGAGACCGAAAAGGAACGCGCAATGACCCGACCTGTTGATCCCCATGAGATGATCCAGGCCCCCTCGCTGGCGGGCCCGCACCAAGGCTATATGTCCGGCTTTGGCAACGATTATGAAACCGAGGCGCTGCCCGGAGCGCTGCCCCAGGGCATGAACTCGCCACAGAAATGCGAGTACGGTCTGTATGGCGAGCAGCTCTCGGGCACCGCCTTTACCGCGCCCAGCCATCAGAACGAACGCACCTGGTGCTATCGCATCCGGCCCAGCGTCAAGCACAGCCACCGCTACAGCAAGATTGACCTGCCACAGTGGAAATCTGCGCCCAATGTGGACCCGGTTGTGATCAGCCTGGGCCAGTACCGCTGGGACCCAATGCCGCACAGCGACACCCCCCTGACCTGGCTGACCGGCATGCGCACCATGACCACGGCGGGGGATGTGAACACCCAGGTCGGCATGGCGACACATATCTACCTGGTGACGGATTCGATGGTCGACAGCTATTTCTATTCCGCCGATTCCGAGATGCTGGTGATCCCCCAAGAGGGCCGGTTGCGGTTCTGCACCGAGCTGGGGATCATCGACGTGGAACCGCAGGAGGTCGCCATTCTGCCACGCGGTCTGCTGTACCGGGTCGAGGTGCTGGAAGGTCCGGCGCGCGGTTTTGTCTGCGAGAACTACGGCCAGAAATTCGAGCTGCCCGGCCGCGGCCCGATTGGCGCCAACTGCATGGCCAACCCGCGCGACTTCAAAGCGCCGGTTGCGGCGTATGAGAACCGCGAGGTGCCCTCAACCGTGACCATCAAATGGTGCGGCCAATTCCACCAGACTAAGATTGGCCAATCGCCGCTGGACGTGGTGGCCTGGCACGGCAATTATGCGCCGGTGAAATACGACCTGCGCACCTATTGCCCGGTGGGCGCCATCCTGTTCGACCACCCGGATCCCTCGATTTTTACCGTGCTGACGGCTCCTTCCGGCCAAGCGGGCACCGCCAATATCGACTTTGTGCTGTTCCGCGAGCGCTGGATGGTGGCCGAAGACACCTTCCGCCCGCCGTGGTATCATAAGAACATCATGTCGGAACTGATGGGCAATATCTACGGCCAGTATGATGCCAAACCCAAGGGGTTCATCCCCGGCGGCATGAGCCTGCATAATATGATGATCCCACACGGACCGGACAAAAACGCCTTTGAGGGCGCCTCGAATGCCAACCTCGGCCCCGAAAAACTGGACAATACCATGTCGTTCATGATCGAAACCCGCTTCCCGCAGCATCTAACCGCCTTTGCAGCCAATGAGGCGCCGTTGCAGGATGACTATATTGATTGCTGGTCGGATCTCGAAAAGAAGTTCGACGGCACGCCCGGCAAGAAATAACCTGTCCAGATTGACCCGCTTCGTAGCGGGCAGGCCCTAAGGAAAAAGGCGGCGATTGATGCGCAAAAACCAAGTTGTACTGCTGGGCACCAAAGGCGGCCCCGCCATCCGCCCCGGCACCCGGATGCCCACTGCTATTCTGGTGCAGATGGATGGGCAGACAATTCTGGTGGATGCCGGTCTAGGCGTGTCGCGCGGCCTCTGCGACGCCGGCGTGGCGCTGACCGATCTGGATGCCATCGTGATCACCCATCTGCATTCCGACCACTATCTTGAACTGGGGCCACTGCTGCACACCGCCTGGACCGCAGGATTGACCCGTCCCGTGCCGGTCATCGGCCCTAAGGGGTTAGATGCCTATTGGGCCGGATTTCAGCAATCGATGGAGTTCGACATTTCCCTGCGCCTGCGCGATGAGGGCCGCCCTGACTTTGCGCCATTGGCCGATATTCAGGTGATCGAACCGGGGCAGATGCAGCTGGGCCCGCTGACCATGGATGTAATCCGCAACGCCCATCCGCCGATCTCCGACAGCTTTGCCCTGCGCCTGACCGGTAAGGACCACAGCGTTGTGCTGTCCGGTGACACCGCCCCGATCCCCGAAATGATCGATTTCTCCAAGGGCGCGGACCTGCTGGTACATGAGGCCATGCTCTCGGCCGGCATCGACGCGCTCTGTGCCCGGGTTGGCAATGGCGATGACCGGTTGCGCCACCATCTGGAGCGCTCGCACAGCCCCGCCGACCAGGTGGGCCGCATCGCCAGCCAAGCCGGCGTCAAACGTCTCGCCCTGAATCACCTCGTCCCTTGTGACGACCCCGATTTCACTGAAACAGACTGGCAGACCGAAACCTGCCGTGAATGGTCGGGCCCGCTGTTTATCGGAACCGACGGGCTGACCATTTCCCTCGACCAAAAGGAACCCCCCACATGTCTTTGATGAAAAGCTGGGTCGCTTCGGCCAATGACGCCGCCCACCCCTTTCCGCTGAACAACCTGCCCTACGGCGTGTTTTCCACCGCTGACGGCGAACCACGCTGTGGCGTTGCCATTGGCGACATGATCCTGGACATGCAGATCGCCGAGGAATCGGGCCTGATCGCGCTGACCGACGATCCGCTGTTTGACGTGCCGTTCTGGAACGCCCTGATGGAGGAAGGTCCCGCTGTCTGGGCCGCCCTGCGGGCACGGCTGACTGCACTGTTGGGCAAGGGGGCTGCCGAGCAGGCTAAAGTGGAAGTGCTGCTGGTGCCGATGGGTGATGCCGATCTGCACATGCCACTTGCGGTCAGCGAATACACCGATTTCTACGCCGGGATGCAGCACGCCAAGAACATGGGCGCCATCCTGCGCGGCTCACCCGATCTGCCAGCCAACTGGCTGCACATCCCCATCGGCTACAATGGCCGCGCCTCCTCGGTGGTGGTCTCGGGCACCGACATCCACCGCCCCAATGGCCAGACCAAAGCCCCCGATGCCGAGATGCCCTCGTTCGGGCCCAGCAAACGGTTGGATATCGAGCTGGAGATGGGCGCGATTGTTGGCACCTGTAGTGAACTGGGCCAGCCAATCACCGTCGACGAAGCGGACGCAATGATCTTTGGCTATGTGCTGCTGAACGACTGGTCGGCGCGCGACATCCAGGGCTGGGAATACCAGCCGCTGGGCCCGTTCCAGGGCAAGGCCTTTGGCACCTCGATCTCGCCGTGGATTGTCACCTCGGCAGCGCTGGAAGATTTCCGCGCCCCAACACCGCCGCGCGAAAAACAGCTACTGCCCTATCTGCACGGCAGCAAAGACGGGCTGTTTGATATCGAGCTTGAGGTGCTGATGCAGCCCGAGGGCGCCGACAAAGCCACCTCGCTGTCCAAGACCAACTATAGCCGCATGTATTATTCAGCCGCCGAACAGCTGTGCCACCACGCTAGTGGTGGCTGCGAAATGAACACCGGCGATCTGCTGGGCTCGGGCACCATCTCTGGACCTGACCGCTCTGAATTCGGCTCGCTGATGGAGCTGAGCTGGGCCGGACGTGAACCCTTCACCCTCGACACCGGCGAGACCCGTGGTTTCATCGAGGACGGCGATACCCTGACCCTGCGCGGCAATGCCCGAGGCAAGGGCTTCACCATCGGCTTTGGCGACTGCAGCGGCAAAATCCTGCCTGCGAAAACCTGGGGCTAAATCATGACTCTCGCGCTTGACCATATCCAGATTGCGATCCCCAAGGGAGGCGAGGACCAGTGCCGCGCCTTTTGGGGAGAGTTGGTCGGCTTGTGCGAGATCCCCAAACCCAAAACTCTGCAGGCGCGTGGCGGGCTTTGGTATGCGCTGGCTGGAGCCGAGTTGCACCTTGGCGTCGAAGAGCCGTTTGCTCCAGCACTGAAAGCCCATCCTGGCTTTCGCACCACCGACATAGCCGCGCTTGCTGCGCGGCTTGAAACCGCAGGTCACGCGTTGACCTGGGACACCACAATAAAGGGGCGCGAACGGTTCTTTACCAAAGATCCGTTCGGCAACCGCCTAGAATTCCTGCAAGAAAACTAACCGGCTTCTTCTTTGAGAAAATACTCCCGCCGGAGGCTCCCAAACCCTCCACTGGCGCTGACACATAAGGACTAATACCATGGCCAAAGCATTCGCGTCCCAAGGGGACATGTCGGAAAAGAAAATCACCTTTGATGAAATCGGCAAGGACATTTATGCCTTCACCGCCGAGGGCGATCCAAACTCGGGCGTCATCATCGGCGACGATAGCGTGATGATCATCGAGGCGCAGGCCACCCCGCGGCTGGCCAACAAGGTCATCGACTGTGTGCGCTCGGTCACCGACAAGCCGATCAGCCACGTGGTGCTGACCCACTACCACGCGGTGCGGGTGCTGGGGGCCTCGGCTTTTGGCGCCGAACAGATCATCATGGGCGACAGGGCCCGCGCCATGGTGGTGGAACGCGGACAAGAAGACTGGGACAGCGAATTCCAGCGCTTCCCGCGCCTGTTTGAGGGCCATGAGAGCATTCCTGGCCTGACCTACCCCACCACCACCTTCAGCGAAGACATGACCGTCTATCTGGGCAACCGCCGCATCGACCTGATGCATCTGGGCCGCGCCCATACTGCGGGCGATATCGTCATCCATGTGCCGGATGAAAACGTCATGTTCACCGGTGACATCGTCGAATACCACTCGGCCTGCTATTGCGGCGACGGACATTTCAGCGACTGGGGTGATACTCTGGATGCGATCTCATCCTTTGACGTCGACGCCATTGCACCGGGTCGCGGCGATGCGCTGATCGGCAAGGACATGGTCTCTGCTGCCATTGAAAACACCCGTGATTTTGTCGAAAGCACCTATCGCCCCGCCGCCCGGGTTGCGGCCCGCAACGGCACCCTGAAAGAGGCCTGGGACGCGGTGCGCGAAGAATGTGATCCAAAATTCAAGGATTACGCCATCTACGAGCATTGCCTGCCCTTCAACGTCGCCCGCGCCTTTGACGAGGCCCGCGGCATCGAAAACCCGCGCATCTGGACCGCCCAGCGTGACATCGAAATGTGGGAGGCCCTGCAGGGCTAAAGCGAAGGGTCGCTTTTTCAACACCTGGCTGCGGTTGAACCTTTGCGGGGTTCGACCGCAACCAAGCCCAAAAAAAACCAATGAAACAGGCAAAAGGCATTGATCCAGATCGTGTCGCCGTAGCCTGAATAATGAGAAAATAAGCAAATACTCCCGGCGACCTGTCGCCGGGAGCCGGTGAAACTGTGCCCTGCGCACACTCATCTTGGGAGGAGACCAGATGAATAAGATTTTTGAAGTCCCTATGTACCCCTACGCGCGTCATGCGGATCAGGATGCATCCACACCTGTGCGCCATAAGGTCATTGTGATAGGCGCCGGACCCGTTGGTCTGGGCGCTGCCATCGACCTGGCCCAGCAGGGCGTTGAAGTTGTGGTGCTGGATGACAATGACAAGGTGAGCTTTGGCTCGCGGGCCATTTGTTTTGCCAAACGGCCGCTGGAAATCCTTGACCGATTGGGATGTGGCACCCCGATGGTCGACAAAGGTGTGCAGTGGAATGTCGGCAAGGTGTTCTTTGATGAGCGCCCGGTCTATGACTTTAATCTGCTGTCCGAAGACGGCCACCAATTCCCCGCCTTCATCAATCTTCAGCAATATTATTTTGAGGAATACATGGTGAACCGGGTCCGCGAAATGCAGGCCAAGGGCGCGCCGATCGAGATCCGCGGCCGCAACAAAGTCTCAGCCATTGGCACCCACCCGGACCATGTCACCATTGAGATCGACACCCCCGAAGGCTCATATAATCTTGAGGCCGACTGGCTGATTGCCTGTGATGGGGCCGGATCTCCGGCGCGGACGATGCTGGGCAAGGATTTTGTCGGCCGGGTGTTCGAGGATAACTTCCTGATTGCCGATGTGGTGATGGAAGCCGATTTCCCCACCGAGCGCTGGTTCTGGTTTGATCCGCCCTTCAACAAGGGCCAGTCTGCCCTGCTGCACAAGCAGCCCGATAACGTCTGGCGCATTGACCTGCAACTGGGCTGGGATATCGACAAGGAGCGCGAGAAGCGTCCCGAGAACGTCATTCCGCGCCTGAAAGCAATGCTGGGTGACGATGTGGAGTTTGAGCTGGAGTGGGTGTCGATCTATACCTTCCAGTGTCGCCGCATGGAACAGTTCCGTCATGATCGGGTGTTGTTTGCCGGCGATGCGGCGCATCAGGTCAGCCCCTTTGGCGCCCGTGGGGCCAATTCAGGCCTGCAGGATACCGACAACCTGGTCTGGAAGCTGAAGCTGGTGATTGATGGCAAGGCCCCCGAAAGCCTGCTGGACACCTACGATGCTGAGCGGGTTTACGGTGCCGATGAGAACATCCTGAACTCCAGCCGCTCGACCGATTTCATCACCCCAAAATCGGAAATGTCACGCCTGTTGCGCGATGCGGTGCTGGATCTGTCCGAGCATCATGAGTTTGCCCGCCCACTGGTCAACTCAGGCCGACTGTCGGTGCCCTGCACCTATGACGGCTCAACCCTGAACTCGGCGGATGCGCTGAGCGGTCCGGACCGCACAAGGCCCGGATCGGCCTGCCCCGATGTGCTGCTAGAGGATGGTTATCTGCTGCCGAAACTGGCGAACAAGTTCACCCTGCTGACCATTGACGCGGAGGCCCCCGATCTGATCGAGGAGGGTGGCATCACCGTCACCCGACTGGCCCTATCGGTCAAGGACGACAAATCCCTGGCCCTAAAAGAGCGTTATCTGGGGGATTGCGAAACTGGCGTCTATTTGATCCGGCCGGATCAGCATGTCGCAGCTCGCCGCCCCAGCTTTGATGAAAACCAATTCCGCGCCGCCATCCGCCGCGCCACAGGCCAGGAGTAGCCCGATGTCCGACCAACTGATCCTGACCCCGAATATCGACGGTGGTGATGACTTTTACGCCGAGCTGCTGGCCAACCACGAGGGTCTCAGCAAGCCACAAAGCGATGCGCTGAACGCCCGGCTGGTACTGGTGCTGGCCAACCATGTGGGCAATCGCGCAATTTTGACCCAGGCGCTGGCTGCCGCCGCTTTGAACCAAACCCCGGAGGAATAACGACATGAAAATCGAACAGATCCACCACGTTGCCTATCGCTGCAAAGATGCCAAGCAGACCGTGGAATGGTATAACACCATGCTGAAGATGGACTTTGTGCTGGCGATTGCCGAGGACCATGTGCCCTCAACCCACGAGCCGGACCCCTACATGCATGTCTTTATGGATGCGGGCAATGGCAACGTGCTGGCGTTCTTTGAGCTGCCAACCAAGCCGGAAATGGGCCGTGACCCAAACACTCCGATCTGGGTGCAGCATATCGCCTTCAAGGTCAAAGACCGCGACACGCTGCTGGAATTCAGGGATCATCTTGTCAGCAATGGTGTCGAGGTTCTCGGCGTCACCGACCACTCGATCTTCCATTCGATCTATTTCTTTGATCCCAATGGTCACCGGGTAGAGCTGGCCTGTGCTGATCCAAAGGAAGAGGCGATGCTGGCCAAGCTGGACGCGGTGAAGTGGGATATGCTGGAGGAATGGTCGAAGACCAAAAAAGCACCCAAACACGCCGAGTGGATGCACTCGAAAGAGCTCAGCGACGTATAGGCTGGACAGGGGTGCGTGCCAGCACGCACCCTACACTGACTGATTAGCACACCGAGTGGGGGATAAGGCATGAGTGAGACAGTTCTGTATGATTATTGGCGATCCTCCGCCAGCTATAGGCTGCGCATTGCGCTGAACCTGGCGGCGATCCCCTATCGGGCTGTCTCGGTTGATCTGGTCAAGGGCGAGCAGCGATCTGCGGCCCATCTGGCGCGCAATCCGCAAGGGCTGGTGCCGGTGCTGGAGATCGACGGGTTGCAGCTGACACAGTCCCTGGCGATCCTCGACTATCTGGATCAAACCCGCGAGATGGGACTGCTGCCCAAAGACCCCGCATTGCGCGTGCAGGCCCAGGCGCTGGCGCAGTGCATCGCGGTGGATCTGCATCCGGTGTGCAATCTGCAGGTGGTTGCCTATGCGGCCTCAATCGCTGCCGATCCATCTGTCACCCGCGAGGCCTGGATGGCGCGGTTTATCCGCCCCGGACTTGAGGCGTTTGAGAGCCTGCTAGAGGCGTTTGAGCAGCAGCCTTATTGCACCGGCAAGGCACCGGGGCTGGCTGACATCTGCCTGATGCCACAGCTGTATAACGCCCGGCGCTGGGGTGTTGATTTTGCCGATCTGCCCCGGTTGGTCGCAGTGGACGCGGCCTGTTCGCAGCACCCGGCTTTTGCTGCGGCCCACCCGGATGCGGTGCACGGCGCCTGACGTGATAAGTGGCAAGCGCCGCTTTGGGCGCTTGCGCTGTGGTGTTTCAATCGGCGCGCGTCAGAGGCGCATGCGCGGCACGTCGTGCGGATCAAGCCGCAGCTCGATCAGCACCGGGCCTTTGCGGGTTCCCAGCGCCGCAAGGGCGGCCTCCAGTTCCTCACTGCTGCGGACCTCAAATCCCTGACCGCCAAGCGCGGTGGCAATTCCGGCGAACGATGGCCAGTGGAATTCCGTCAGGCTGGGATCCATCTTGCGATCGAGAAACTGGATATGTTCGGCGCCGTAAGCGGAATCATTGGCGACGATAACGATCAGGTCGAGCCCTAGACGCACGGCAGTGTTGAATTCATTGATGCCACCCATCATGAAACCACCGTCACCGCTAAACAGCACCACCGGCCGCTCCGGCGCGGCCAGCCCGGCGCCTATGGCCTCTTGCAGGCCAAGCCCGATAGAGCCGAAATTCGCTGTCACCACAAAGCTTTGTGGATCGGGCGCCGAGATGCGGCACCAGACTTCAGTCATGAAGCGGCCACCGTCGGTGACCAGCACCCGGTCCTTTGGCAGCGCCTGTTCCAGCCGTTCCAGCGCCTGGACATAGTTCACACAGCCATCGGCTGTTTTGTCCGAGCCAGTGGGATGGGTGGTCAGCGTTTCAATGTTCAGCTCGCGGGTAAAGCCGCTGGCGGGGATCTCGGCCTCATCCAGCCAATACAGAATGGTCTCGGCGGTTAGCCCCGCATCGGCCACCAGTGCGGCGTCCGGGTGCAAGCCGCCACCGATGGCGGTGGGTTCGATATCCACCTGCACGATCCGCTTGTCCTTCATCAATTTGCCACGGTCGGTGGTGAAATCATGCAACGCGGTGCCGAAACAGACGATGCAATCGGACTGGGCGATCAGATCATAGGCAGCGGGGGTCGACAGGGTGCCAAAGATGTCGATGTTATAGGGATGGTCGTTGAACAGACCCTTGGCCTTGAGCGTTGTGGCCAGTGGCGCCTCAAGCCGGTCGGCCAGCCGGATCAACTGATCCCGCGCCGCCACCGCGCCGCCGCCGGCAAGGATCAGTGGACGCCGCGCCGAGGCGATCATGCCGATGGCCTCGTCCAGAGTGTCGCCCTGCGCCACCCCACCAGGTGCAGTGAACACGTCGAGCACCTGTGTCTTGTGGTTGGCCTCTTCCCACATGAAATCGGCCGGCATGTTGAGCACGATGGGGCGGCGTTCGACCTGCGCCCGGTAGAAAGCGCGGGCGACATCCATGCCAATCGTTTCGGGGGCGCGCAGCTGCACAAACCCGGCGCCCGAGGCTTTGACCAACTCGCGCTGATCAATCCCCTGCAGGTGACGCGGGTTGGCCACCGGGGTGTCGCCGGCCAGCAGAACCATGGGAATATGGCCGCGCGCCCCTTCGGTCAGGGCGGTGATGCAATTGGTCAGGGCGGGGCCGTGGGTCACCGTCGCCACCCCGACCCGGCCTGAGACCTGGGCATAGGCCAGCGCCATCAGCACCGAGCTGCCCTCATGTGCAGCCGGGACAAACCGCCCGTCGCAGTCGCGCACAAAGCTGTCCACCATGAATAGATTGGCGTCGCCCATCAGCCCAAACATCGTATCGACGCTGTGGTCGCTGACCGCTTCGGCTATTGTTTGATAGACATGCATCTTACTACTCATCGGTATTTTCTCCTGTCGTGTTCCCATCCCTGATAGCGGAAAACCCATGCGCAAAATGCGCAAACTGGAGAAGTACAAATGAAAATATGCGGTCGATCACGCGCAAAGCCCCATCCTGATGCGCGAATCCCGCATCAGGGCAGATAGGTGCTAGTCGCCCAGCTTGGCGTGGACCTCGTCCAGATCAATCTCGCCGATTGGCATCTTGTTGGACGGATCCTCAAAATCATATTTGAACAGATCAAAGTCGCGTTTGTAGATTTCATAGATCAGATGCATCGACAGATCGTCAAAGTAATCCTCCACCGGATGCGCCCGTTTGGGCCCGTGGCCTTCACTTTCGTTGAACCGCGGGATTGCGCTCAGATCGACCGTCTGCGGCGTCTCGATCGCATTCAGAACATCCGCCATGCCGTCGTTAAAGTTCTCGGTCCAGATGATCTTGTCGTATTTTCCGCCGTTCCAGATGAAGGTGGACACATGGCCCGACATCGCGGACCAGTGAATGTCAGGATCCATCGGGCGGCGATAGCGGACGGTATCGCGCACAAACAGCAAGAAGCGGCGGAAACTGCGGATCTGGTCAAACTCTTGTTTGCCGTCGTCACCGCCAACCTCGATGCCATATTCATAAGTGAGCTTTGGCACCAGATTACCGCGATAGCGCCGCCCATTGCGCTGGATGCCGCATATCTTGTCGAAGAACGAGCTTAGAACCCTGGTGTAGGGATTGCGCACACAGGTGAACGCATAAGACTGATGGCCCTGCACATTGCGCGATATTGGCCCCTGGCTGTCGTCCAGTGCCCATTTGTGCATGCCGGACTTGGCATCATGGATATCGCCGTCAAAGAATTCGCCGTGATCGGAATAATACATGATCTGACCAATGGTCGAACAGGCGCATTTGGGCACCACACGGTACACCACGCTTTCGCTACTCGTCATCCAAGTGCCCGGAAACCCCATAGACTCTAACCTCCACCCGTGCTGCAATTTTTGCGGTTACTGACGATTGCAGACATCTATATGAAAAAACCAGAACTAACTGGTTTATTCAATCGGACTTCGCCCCTATCAAGGGATACAATGTAAAGAATTCAGGTGTATTGTCCTCATAATGGCAAAAATCGCATATATTCTGCTCTGCCATAAAGATCCTGAGGCAATTATTCAGCAGGCGGAACAGCTGACTGCGGTCGGCGATTGCATGGCGATCCACTTTGATGCCAGCGCCGATCCTGCCTCTTATGCGCTGATCCGCGCGGCGCTGGACCATAACCCCAATGTCACCTTTGTGGGCAAGCGCATCAAATGCGGCTGGGGCGAATGGTCGCTGGTTCAGGCCACCCTGCTGGCGGTTGAAGCCGCCGCAGCGGATTTCCCCCGCGCCACCCATTTCTACATGCTGTCCGGCGATTGCATGGCCATCAAGACCGCCGAGTTCACCCATAATTACCTGGATCAGAACGACCGCGATTTTATCGAGAGTTTTGACTTTTTTGACAGCGACTGGATCAAAACCGGGATGAAGGAGGAGCGGCTGATTTATCGCCACTTCTTCAACGAGCGCAACCACAAGACCCTGTTCTATGCGGCGTTAGAGCTGCAAAAACGCCTCGGACTCAAACGCGACATCCCCGGCGACATTCAGGTCCAGATCGGCAGCCAGTGGTGGTGCCTGCGGCGGCGCACCATTGAGTGGATTTTGGACTTCACCCGCGCCCGCAAGGACGTGATGCGGTTTTTCCGCACCAGCTGGATCCCGGACGAGACCTTTTTCCAGACGCTGGTGCGCCATCTGGTCAAGGAAAGCGAAATCGACCCTCGCACGCTGACGTTTTTGATGTTCACCGATTATGGCATGCCGGTGACCTTTCACAACGACCACTATGACCTGTTGCTCAGCCAGGATTTCCTGTTTGCGCGTAAAATCAGCCCCGGCGCAAAACGGCTGAAATCCCGGTTGGGCAAGCTATATGCCTCTCGCAACATAGATTTTCAGATCTCCAACGAAGGCCGCAGCCTGTTTAAATTTCTCACCGATCAGGGCCGGGCCGGTCGGCGGTTTGGGACGCGCTTCTGGGAGACCGAAAGCTCGCTGGGGCGGGAGCGCCAGCTGATGATTGTGGTCTGCAAGAAATGGCATGTGGCCAAACGGCTGGTCGAACAGGTCAGCCAGGTGACCGAAATACCAACCATCGAATACCTGTTCGACGAAGACAGCACCGTCCTGCCCGATCTGGGCGGCATTCAATCCTCTCTTGGCAAACGCACCCGCCATCGCCGCGCATTGATGCGGATGCTGTTCGAGCATCACGACAGCGACCAGCTGGTTGTCTGCATGGATCCGTCCAATCTGGAGCTGATGCATGACTTCTTTTCCGACCGCTCGCTGACCCGGCTGTTGCAGATCGACTGTGACTTTTCCGACGACTACCTGAGTGGACATGCGCGACGGGTTGGTCTGGCCGGTGAGCGGACCTCGCCCGCGACCTTAGGTCGGCTGCTTCCGACCATACGCAATGACATTACCCACGAGGCAGATCGCATTCGTGACGCCGGTTTCAGCCGCCATTTTCGCATCCGCCAGTCCGATAGCAGCGAGATCAACTCTGCTAAACTGATGGCGTTCTTTGGCGTATCGCAGGACAAGGCACTGCAGCTGGCGCAGACGCGCCACCTGTTTGAGGACTAATCAGCCCGGTTATCTCCGCCAGAGCGTATCCGTCCTAAACGGGCTGAGGGCCGCGTAACTGGCGGCCCCTAATCACTTTTTCTTCCAACTGCCCAGCCAACGGCGAACACCACTGCGTTTCTCGGACAGGGCATCCCCCGCCGCATAGAGACTGTCCTCCACATCCGCCAGCACCGGATCAATCCGCGCCCGGCGGAACCGGCGCCAGCGTACGTAGATCGCCCAGAACAGTGCCGCCAGCAGGGTCAGGAAGACGATGTTGAACCAATTGGTGGCGCTGTAGTCCGGCCCGTCAACCGGTTTGACCGAAATCGCATTGGGGTAGATTGAATAGAACTCATTGCGCCAGCCGTAGTGGCGCAACACCACCCATTGCGGCTCGGCCTTGGTGGACACCAGATCCGTCAACTCGGCCTGCAGGTTTGAGCTGTCGAGCTTGAAATACGGCGGCCAGCCCCAGCCAGTGTCTTCGTTGCGAAACACCATCGGCTTGCCGTTTTCATAGAATGCCTCGACAAAACGCACATCGCGATTCACCGTTGTCGCGGTTTCCTGCGCGGTATCCTGTTGCGCCCAGAATATTGAGTTGGCGCCAAAATCAACCCGGCGCACATCGGTGCTGACAACCCGAACCACATCGTGCTGCGGCAGCGTATAGTGGAGGACGGATCCGAACAGCACCCAGAAGGTGACCAGGATCACCCATTTGACATAGACCATCTGTGGCCCTCCTCACATGAAATTCATGACATAAACCAGCAGCGCAATCGCCCCCAGTGGAATGATATAGACCAGCAAGATCAGCTTGCGCCGGATCGAGCCATCGTATTTTTTCAGCCCGCGCCGCACAAAGGTATCGCGATCAACACTCAGGCCTTTTTGCTTCCAGTGCTGCCTGAGCTTGGAGCGGCGCACGGCCCGCGAGTACAGCGACACCAGCACATAGACAACCGTCAACACGATCAGCAGGATGAACAACAGGCGTATCAGCGGAAACATCTAGCGGCTCCTTTCGCGGGTCACCGCACCCCAGGGGCCAACCCGCTCAACCAGCCGATCCCGCGCCCGCACCTTGGGCATGCCGGCGCGGCCCAGCGGCGCGTCGTCCCCAGACATATCAGGTTCATGGCCAAAAAGCGCGTCGCGCGCGCCGGCCTTGTCCACCGCGTATTCATTGGCCAGGAACTGCACCACATAAGCCCGCTTTGCCTCGGGCCAATCCCGGTAGAGGCGATAGAACAGCGCCTTGTGACAGATGAACAGCTGGCGGATATCCAGCCGGGTCAGCTCCGCCAGCAGCATATTGACCAGATCCCGGTCCGGCGTATCGGCCGCCCGCAGGCTGTAGAAATAGGCCGGATGCTCTGAACTGATCCTTGGCCATTTCCCGCCCGAATCCGCCCAGCGCAGCATTGCCGCCAGACCTTCGTATTCCGGCGGCAGATCGCTGGCATGTTGCGCCGTCAGCCGCCGCAGTTTGGAGCGGTGCAACCCGGTCAGATCATGGCCCTTGGCGGCCAGCGCATCCGCTGCAATGAAATCCATCTTTTGCCGCAGGATTGCCTCGCCATCGACGCCGCGCGCCTTGACCACCGGTTCGACCAAATCGTTGTAATCGAGGAACTTGGCAATGCGGCTCCGCTCGTCCAGATCAAACACATATTTGATCGGCAGCTCATCGGTGGGTTTGGTGCCGCTGGCAATCAGGGCCGGATGCGCGAGGCTCTGAAACAGATACAGCCCGCCAAAATGCGCGGTCCAGAAATTGTCCTGCCCGAATGCCTCGTGCTTCAGCGTCACCGGGTTGCGGGTGATATCACCGGTCTGCTTTGCCGTTGTGATCATCTCAGCGATCAGCACATCGTCAAACCAGCCGTCATCCTCGCCTTTAAAGCGGTCCACCAGCGCCCCCAAATGCGCCGCATGACGCAGAGTGCCCTTGGTGGTATCTGCCTCAATCTGGATTTTATGAATATCAAACAACCGCGCCGGACTGTCGATTTCAAAGACTGAGTTCACCAGCTCGCCGGCCACCGCATCTGTGGCAGTCAGGGCAAACAGCTGGCGCTCATTATCGACAATAAACCGCCGCAGAATATCGCGGTTGACCGAGAACTGCGCGTTCAGCAACGGCGCGCCTTTCTGCTCGGTGCTGAGCAGAATAAACTGCCGATTGACGCCCTTGTGGTTTAGGTACAGATCATCGCCTAGCTCATCGCCGATCTCAGGGCTGTAACCGGATATATCCACATGAAAATCCGTCAGCGCGGTGGTTTTGCCGGTCAGATGTTGCAGGGCCCGGTTATAGCGCTCTACCAAGGCAGGTGAGGAAACATGGAACAGGTTGCCGAACATCAGGCCGTGTTGGATGAGGTGCTTCATGCGGGAACCACACTTAGGCTTTCCAGCCGTAGAACCAACAGCTTTACCCATGACATCGCACTTTCAATGGCCCAACTGGTCTGCTGCGGAGACAGTCGTGGCATGGGCTCGCTACCCGGCCCATGGCCTAACTGATTGCGAACTTTGGTAAAGTAGGACTTCAGCAGTTCTTTCTCCCACTCACTCAAGAATACCACTGCCTTTTTCGCAATGTTGTCGATATAGCTATGAGCACCTCTTTCGCTGCCATGTGTTTCGCCAAGTTCATCAGAAATGATTTTTATCGTACTCTCTAAAGCCTTGGCAGCAAATAACGCAGGGTCCTTGCCTCCATTATCTCGCTGATCGACTGCTTCTTTCATGTCCATATCAACATTGTTCCATTTCGGCTCAGAAACTAAGCTCCAAAATGGCTGTTCAATTTCATTTGAGATGATTTCATCTGCTTCAATTTGGAAGAATCCATTATGATAGTTCAGTGGAAACCGGGCAGTGCGAAACCTGGTGTTAATCTCAGAGGAGATCCGGTGATAGTTGTCAATCTCGTTTGAATAGCCACTGGCAATAATTGATACTGCTGACTCACCTGATTGAAGGTATTCCCTACAGTGCTCCGCGCGCT
Organism: Parasedimentitalea psychrophila; assembly: GCF_030285785.1. Lineage (NCBI taxonomy): Bacteria > Pseudomonadati > Pseudomonadota > Alphaproteobacteria > Rhodobacterales > Paracoccaceae > Parasedimentitalea > Parasedimentitalea psychrophila. The sequence goes on from NZ_CP127247.1 coordinate 1,321,848, forward strand.
CGAATTTTAGCCGTAAGCCAAGCTCAATAAGACTGAGACGTTCCTTTATGTACTCATCTACATTCTCGGCGTCTTGTATCGCTAACTCATACCAATTTCGACAGATTTCAATATCCGCCCGCTTTTTGGTTTCTTTGCGATGAAACTCACCTAAGCCCACATCGGCTTGGTACCAAGAATGGGACAGGCTTCGAACTCCCAACTCATTCGCAAGTCGTTTTTGCAGCTCCTCCCAGAAAGCTCTACTCTTTTTTAAGGCTGATTTCTCCTGTCCCCAGTAAGGATGGAAGTCTTCCAACACAGTGAAACACTGATGCAATGCCCTTCTTTCACGACGTAGTAGCGTCCTAAAAAGCTCCGTTTCTTCGTACCGAACAGCAAAAATATCAGTCAGCATTCTTCACCCCTTCCCCTCCAAATACCGCCGCTTGGCCTCTTCCTGCCGTTCAAAATCGCGCACCATGGTGTCAATCGCCACCTCGTCCGACTTGTCGGCATAGCGGAACTCAGAATCGGCGTAGCGGTTGATCTCCTGGATCACCATGTCGACGGAAATCGGCACCCGCAGCTCCTCGATCATTGCTTTCTTGGTGTCGTAATCACGAAACAGGAACAGCTCGGGGTTCTCCATCCAGTCATCCGGCAGCTCAAAATCCATCGCCCGCACCTTCACGGCATCGGTGATGTTCTTGATGGCGCGACCAGTGAACCGCTCGTCGGCCTGTTGGATCATCTTCAGATAGCTGCCCAGCTTGGCGATGGTATCGAGGGCGCCGATCTGGCTCTCGGCGCGGTCAAACACCTCCAGCAATCCCGGCTCCTGCGGCTTTGCGTGCGCCTCGAATGAGCGCGCCACCGCCGCTTTGATCTCCTGCGCCGCAAAGGGTTGGTGTTCACCCAGTGGAATGGCGTGGTTCTTGCCCATCAGCAGGCTCAGGATATCGATATAATCCTCGCGCGATTGCGGCCCATCGACCAGGAACCGCGCCCCCGCCCGCTGGCGCAGCGCATCATCGACGTTTTCCGGATAGTTGGAGAACATGCCAAAGGTGCAATTGCCGCGGATTACGGTATTGGCGCCGGCAAAGCTCTCCATCAGCACCGCAGTGATCTCCAGCTGCCCGGCCGACGACTGCCGGTCGCCGCGCTTGCCCGCCAGCTGGTCGATGTCGTCGATGGTGCCAAAACCAATTGCGGTGGGGTCGATGATACCGTTGATAAACGCCTTGGCGTTCTGTCCCGATTTACCCTGATAGCTGTCGATATTATCGGTGCTCAGGTTCTGATAGCGGAACGGATAGCCCGCCACCTGACAGTAATCATGCACCAGCCCGGCCATCATCTGGATCAGCGTGGTCTTGCCGGTGCCCGGCTTGCCATCGCCCATAAAGGTAAAGATAAACCCACCGAGTTCAGCAAAGGGGTTCAACCGGCGCTCAAAATCATAGGCCATCAGCATCTTGGACAGCCTCAAAGCCTGATATTTGGCGATATGGTTTCCCACCACCTCGTGCGGTTTCTTGAAACTCATGGTCAGCGTGGTTGATTTACCCTTGGCCGCCGGTTCAAAGCCGCGAATGGTCAGATCATCCGCCTCCACATGCCAGGCAGCCCCGGTGAAGGGCGCCAGCCTAGGCGCAGTCTGCGCCCGCAAGCTGACCTTCTCCATCAACTGCTCACCGTAGGCCGCAATGGTGGCAATCAGCGCCGCATCATCCGGTGCATATTGCGCCAGCTTCTGGTCCAGCTCCCACAAGGCACCATGCAGCGCCAGTTGAGCATTGTCGGTCAGCAACTCCTCAACATCGCCCACCTCGACCTGCACCTCACTGGCATGCGGCGCCAGCAAATAGGCCGTAGCATTGGCAAACACATGCAACACCGCCAACGCCTCCGCCGCCAGCAACTCGCCAAACTCACCCTTGCGCCCGGCGTCCAGCGATCCGGCCAGATTGGCCCGCTTCAACTCTGCCAACCCGGAAACCTCAGAGTAGGCCTCGCCCACCGCCAGCGCCACCGCCAGCGCCCGGCGCAACACATGCTGCGCCGTCGCCTGCAACGGCGAGGTCAGCGGATCATCCTCATCCGCCGCCGCAATCCGCGCCACCAGATGCACCCCCTCGGGCCGCGCGGTGGATCGCGTCACCAGCCCAGGCGTGGTAGAGCGAAACCGCCGCCGCGTGCCCAACCCAGCCGAGCGTTCTGGCGCCGCCACAGCCTGCGCCTTGGCAATACGCGGCGTGTGATCAAACCCCTCCAATATCAAAGCCGCCGCACCGTAATGCTTGCGGATCTCCTCCTCACGCAGTTCCATCTGATCGCTAGAAAGGCTCATTTTGTCATGGTCTCCAATGTCTCACTTAAAACTCTAAAATCGCTGCCTTCCTGGTCACCTGATGTTCTCATGTCGACCGGGTAGACCTCGGTCCACCGAAACCCCAGAGAAACACCCGACAGCACAATAGGATGCTCATCATCCGCAAAACACACCCGCACAAGAACTGCCCCGGCAAGCATGTTTCCCCTAGTCTTTTCAAAACACGGACCTGTTGTGGGCCAGGGCCCTGCTTCGTCCTCACGATCCAAACGCCGATAGCCGCGGCGCAACAGCCATTGCTGATACGCTTGGACATCCAAGTCGGGTTCGGTCAGTCGTTGTGACACCACCTCAGCAGAGGGGCGAACCACTGGCGTACATGCAACAGCCAGCCCCAACAGCACTACGGCTAGCAAATGACGTCCCTTCACAATCCAACTCCCTCCAAACCAAGCCCTGGCGCCTCAAATCCCGATCCAGTTTCATCTGGCTAAAAATATCCCCGCCGGAGGCTCAAAATCTAATAGCGCAACACCTGGCCGCGCTCGCTGACCACAAATTTGCGCACATCCCCAAACCCCGGAGGGTCCTGCTCAGCCAGCACCTGAAATGGGCGCTGCGGCAGGATGATCGAGCGCTGCGTATGCGTCGCGCCAGTGTCCGCGCCACGCCCGCCAAAGGGATCCAGCGCAAACACTTCGCGCTCTACCTTGCCAAACCAGCCCGACCGTTCTTGGCGCACATCCTCGCTGCTCAGCTCCTCCATGGTCCAGGCCAGCGCCCAGTCCTGACCGGGCGGCGATCCGGCCTCCTCCAGCACCCGCCGCAATGGCCCCGACTGCTCGGTGTAGGCCGACGAATACATCGGTCCCACATGATACCGGCGCAGGTGTTTGGGGTGCAGCTGGTCAAAATCCTCGTCAAAGCCCTTGGCGATGGTCAGCAGCTTCAACCCCGCCAACCCCTGCGCCATCAGATGCGCCTGCACTTCGGGCCAGCGATACTGATCTTTGGGCAGTGCGGTCTTGCCGCTGTCCTCCAGCTCCAGCAGATAGATCACCGGCAGATTGACTTGACTGTCATAGGCGGCCCAGTGGATCAGAAACCGGCGCCGATCCCCCTGCGCCATGCCCAGCCACTGACACACCGGATCATTCTGGGTCCAGAACAGATCGCCCTTCAGCAACTCCTGATAATACAGCCGCTGCGACAGCGCGAATTGCAGCTTGGTGGGCACCTCTTGGTCCGAGATGATCTTGCGCACCATGTCGTCCTTGAGCTGCTCCTCCGAGGGCATATTGACCAGATGCCGCTCTGCCTGCTGCGCATCATTGGCCATGGTCAACAGTTCCGAGGCCACCGGAAAGCCACTGTCGCGCCGGTCCATCGCTAACGATCCAAAGAACCGCCCCGTATCCCGCCCCACCAGCAGGTATTTCATGGAGAGCGCCCGAAAGGTGAAGTTCAGCCGCATCAGATAGCTGGTCAGCGCCTTGACATCATGCTTGCCCAGCGCCCCCTCACCCTGCATCGTTGCCGCCACGCGGGTCAGATGCCCGGTAATGATCTCAAACTTGCGAAAATACCGGCGCGAGGCGAAGGTGTCACTGAGGCCTGTGTGGTCTTTGGCGGGATCAGTCATTTTTACGGTCCCTCTCAAAATCGTCTCCAAAAATTCTTTTGGCATGAGCTTGGCCATACAGCTGTGCAGTTCCTTCCCCCAACCCAATCCGACGCAAGGCATTTGTCACCTCTGCCGCTAGCCAAATGAAGCCAATAATTGCCGACATCATAATAGCTCCAATGCACGCGACCATCGCCCCATCAGTTCGAAGAATGAACAGGGCTCCGGCGCATCCTGTTGCGAATAGCAAAGCAAGTAAAAAGGCGGAACGAAGTATCTGTCTTTCTTGAATTTTCATTCCAATATCATCCGTGTCCTTTTGTCAGTCGGAAAAGTAACTGAGGACAAGCTCACCCACCATACAGGTTCTTGTCATGCTTCTCGACGATCTTGGCAAACCGGCGGGCAAAGCGTTCATCCGCCTTGGCCTTCTTCTCCAGCACATCACGGGCAAACACCATGTGATCGCCGTGGGCCTCTAACATATCGGCCATCTTCTGGTTGGTCGCGGTGCCAATCGCCGCCATTGCGGTCTGTGCCTCTTGGTCGGTTTTCACCCCAATTTCGTTGATCCGGTGTGCAACGTCCTGCTGCTGTGCGGTTTTCAACGACTTGGTCAGCGCATCATACAGCACCACCCGCTGCTGGGTGTCGGTCTGCAGCTTGTTGATCAGCACCATCTGCGTCGCCGCCTGGTTCTGCAGGCTATCAACCCAGGTCTTGCCCTTCTCGATATAACGCTCCAGCGTCTGGGACTTTGCCAGCTTGACCTGCTCATCTTGGATCATCGCGTTGTAACCGGCGTTCAACTCCGCCAGTTCGGTTTCCAGCTTGGTGCGCGCGGCGGCGTCCTGCTCAACCGAGATCAGCCCCTCCAGCGCGATGATCTTGGGATCCAGCGTCAGAATTTCTGCCCGCACATTCTCCAGCTCTTGCACAGTGGCCTCGCGCTCGTCCAGAGTTTCGGTCAGGTTGACCTGCACCTTGTCCTTCTGCTCGTCCAGCACCGCCAACTGGCCCTCCAGCAGCTGAACGATGGTATCGGATTTGGCGATCAGATCCTGCAGCTTGTCGTCAATACTGGCGGTGCGCATACGTTCCTGACGCATCGAATCCGACTTGCCAGCGGCAAAGAGTCCAACAAAACTCTCCCAGCCGGTCTTGTTGCGCATCTCGTCGAAATCCTGCGAAAACCCCGAGGTCACGTCATCCAGACCCATGATCAGCTCGGCAATATTTGAGTTCATCACCTCGGTATGGGCATGTACGTCCTCAAGGGTGGCGTTTTCAATGTCGATGGTGGCATCTTCCCCCGCCGAGATCTTGTCGCGCGCCGCCTCAATCCGCGAGGTCAAATTCGCGATCTTGGCTTGCGACTCTTTCACCTTGCTCTGGGTCTCATCCACCATGTTCTCAAAATTCGAAAACGCCATAATCCCTTTTCCTTCCCCGTAAATCCTTGCCCATAACATAGGTATGTAAATATAATTTACATCCCCCGGGCGACCTAAATCTATAAATTCAAGCAGAGCTTCGCAGACAAGGCCGGTAAAGGGAAGGAAAGGTATTGTCGCAATAAAAAAGCCGCGCCCTAAGCGCGGCTTCCTTGGATATCAGCGGTGCGTGCCAGCACGCACCCTACAGTGGCTGCAGGGGCTCCGCCTGTTCAGCCAACCACGTTGAACTCAGGCCCATAGGGGTACTTAGTGACGTTTTCGTTGTCGTCTTCGTGGATCACCAGGATATCATGCTCGCGGTAGCCACCGGCACCGGGTTGGCCGTCGGCAATGGTCAGCATCGGCTCCATCGAGATCACCATGCCGGGTTCCAGCACCGTGTCGATATCCTCGCGCAGTTCCAGACCTGCCTCGCGACCATAGTAATGCGACAACACCCCGAACGAGTGGCCATAGCCAAAGGTGCGGTATTGCAGCATGTCGCGCTCTTCAAAGAAGGCGTTGATCTTATGGGTGATGTCAGAACAGCTGGCACCGGGTTTCAGCAGCGAGATACCATATTCATGGGCCGCCACATTGGCCTCCCAGATCTTCAGGCTGGCGGCGTCCACTTCGCCGACAAACAGGGTCCGTTCCAGCGCGGTGTAATAGCCCGAGATCATCGGGAAGGTGTTCAGCGACAGGATATCGCCGCGTTGAAGCTTGCGCGCGGTGACCGGGTTGTGGGCGCCATCGGTGTTGATGCCCGACTGGAACCAGACCCAGCTGTCACGGTATTCGGCATCGGGAAAGCGCTTGGCAATCTCCAGTTCCATCGCGTCACGCCCGGCCATCGCCACGTCGATCTCGCGCACGCCCTCACGGATCGCATCGCGAATGGCAAAACCACCGACATCAGCCACCGCAGCGCCCTGACGGATCATTTCGATCTCGGCCTCGGACTTGGCCATCCGCTGCACCATGGTGGCCTGATACAGGTCCACGGTGGATTTTGGCTTCAGGTAGCTATCCAGCTTGGTCTTTTGTAGCAGCGACAGGTGGTCGCTCTCAAAGCCGACAACCGCGTCTGCACCGGAGACCGACAGAATCGCCCGCCAGTAGTTGTCGCGCTGCCAGTCGGTATAGGTGATGTTGTCGCCAAAACACCGGCGCCAGGGCTGGCCCGCATCAATACCGGCTGAAATCGTCACACAGTCCTCGGCGGTGACAACCAACCCGTAAGGGCGGCCAAAGGCGCAGTAGGTAAAGCCCGAATAATACGAGATATTATGCATCGAGGTAAAAACAGCGGCGGTCACGCCTTTGTCCACCATGATTTTGCGCAGACCTGCTACGCGGCTGGCATATTCGCCTTGGGCAAATTGCAAAGGTGCTTTTTCACCATTGTGAAAACGATACATTTCAGGACGTGAAGTCATGTTTGACCCTTCCTTCTTACAAGAAAGGTCCCGGCGTTCAGGACGGTTTTAAGAGAGGGGGCAGCATGGAGATCCATGCGGCGACGCCATCGCCTGACCCTCGGCTGGAAACTGCGGCGGATTGCTCCGCCGCGCAAGTGTTATTTTGTGACCACTGCCACCATTTCGCTATTCGCGTCGCAAAGCGCATCAATGACGTCGAAATGATGTTTGTCCGGATCCACCACATGAGCACATCCCCAGGCCTCGGCCAGCCACCGGGCCTGATCCAGGAAGGCCGAGCGCTCATCACTGCCCACCCAGGCCGTCACGGCGGCGTCATGGCGATCATGCATCAGCACCGGACTTTCGGCCTCGGCCGAGGCCTGATCCAGTTTGAAATCTTCGTTCATCGAGGTCTGCAACAAGGGGCGAAGATCCGACACCGGCGAGATCGACAGCACGTTGCGCAGCCGCGCCGCCACCTCGGGGGCCAGCAGGCTCTTGTCCAGCATCCGGGCCACCAGATGGCCGCCAGCCGAATGCCCCGCCAATGAAATCGGACCCTCGACCTCGGCCGCGCTTCGGGTGACCGAGGCTGCGATCTGACGCGAGATTTCGGCAATCGATACCTGCGGGCACAGGTCATAAGACGGTATTGCAACAGCCCAGCCCCGCGCCAGCGGTCCAGCCGCCAGATGCGACCAAAAGCTCTTATCAAAGGCCCGCCAGTAGCCGCCATGCACAAACACCAGCAGCCCTTTGGGTTTTTCTTCCGGCAGAAACAGATCAAACCTGTTCCGCTCAGATGGGCCATAGGCAATATCCAGCGTGGCGCGATCCCCTAGGCTGCTGCGAAAACCCTCAGCCTGGGCGCTCCAGCGCGGTGGAAAATCGTCGGCCCCTTTGATAAAGGCCCCGTTGGTATATGCCTCGGTGAGATCCATGTGGGCTTCCTTAATCTGTTATCAGTTCAATCTGGACTTACCGGTCCTGCTGGACAAGTCTAATGCTAAATGCTTTGCATCGGCGAAAGAAATTTCAGGAGGCCTCCATGCTCGACACCATCACCGATCTTCCCACCCTGCTGAGAGATCCCAGCTTGCTGGAAACCCGCGCCTATATCGGCGGCCAGTTTGTCGAGGGCGACACTACATTCGCGGTTACAAACCCCGCCCGTGGGGATGTGATCGCTGATGTTGCCGACATCAGTCGCCCGCAGGTTGCAGGGACGATTGCTCAGGCCGAAGCGGCGCAGAAAGACTGGGCCAAGTGGACCGGCAAAGAGCGCGCCAACGTGCTGCGCAAATGGTATGATCTGATGATGGCGAACCAGGAAGATCTGGCCGTCATCCTGACCGCTGAAATGGGCAAGCCGCTGGCCGAGGCCCGGGGCGAGATCGCCTATGGTGCCTCGTTCATCGAATTCTTTGCCGAAGAGGCCAAGCGCATCTACGGCGAAACCATCCCCGGTCACCAGCGTGACAAACGCATCACCGTGCTGAAACAGCCCATTGGTGTTGCCGCCTCGATCACCCCGTGGAACTTTCCCAATGCGATGATCACCCGCAAGGCGGGTCCGGCGCTGGCGGCCGGCTGTGCCTTTGTCGCCCGCCCCGCCGAACTGACCCCATTGTCGGCCACCGCACTTGCGGTGCTGGCGGATCGCGCCGGCATCCCGGCTGGTGTGTTCAGCGTGGTGCCCACGTCAAATGCCTCCGAAACCGGTAAAGAGTTCTGCGAGAACAACGCGGTGCGCAAACTGACCTTCACCGGCTCAACCGAGGTGGGCCGCATCCTGATGCGTCAGGCGGCGGACACGGTGATGAAATGCTCGATGGAACTGGGCGGCAATGCGCCGTTTATCGTGTTCGACGATGCCGATCTGGATGCCGCTGTTGAGGGCGCCATCATGTGCAAGTTCCGCAACAACGGCCAGACCTGTGTCTGCGCCAACCGGATCTACGTGCAGTCCGGCGTCTATGACGCCTTCGCAGCCAAGCTCAAGGCCGCTGTCGAGAAAATGCACGTCGGTGACGGCTTGGATGACGGCATCCATTTTGGTCCGCTGATCAACGCCAAGGCCGTGGCCAAGGTTGAGGCCCATATCGCCGACGCCACCGCCAAAGGCGCCGAGGTCATTCTGGGCGGCAACCCGTCTGAACTGGGCGGCACATTTTTCCAGCCGACAATTCTCACCGGTGCCACCAAGGACATGCTGTTCAGCACCGACGAGACCTTTGGCCCGCTGGCGCCGCTGTTCAAATTCGAGGATGAGGACGAGGTCATCGCATTGGCCAATGACACCATCTTTGGTCTGGCGTCATACTTCTACGCCAAGGATCTCAGCCGCGTATACAAGGTGGCCGAGGCGCTGGAATATGGCATTGTTGGCGTCAACACCGGCATCATCTCGACCGAACTGGCGCCCTTTGGCGGCGTCAAGCAATCGGGTCTGGGCCGCGAAGGCAGCCACCACGGCATCGAGGACTATCTGGAGATGAAATACATCTGCATGTCGGTCTGATCAGCCGCTTCGGCCCCTGAGCCAAAATCCTGTTGCGCTGAGCAACGGTAACGCGTTCGCCCCACGGCGGGCGCGTTCAACGTTCTCCCTTGCGAAAGCGCGGCGCCACCAAAACTCTCTGGGTTGCCCCGTCAGACCAAAGGATCACCGGTCTTTGGTCGATCGTCAGGAACGGCCATCGCGCCAACCAACGCAGTTGCGGCAGCCGCCCATGCCGCATCTTCCTCGGCAGAAAGATCGTCCTGCAGAACCTCACGAAATGCCAGTATCAAGGCGTCAACAGCGGCTCTCCATTGCTCCTTATTGATCGCCAGGGGCGCATGCTGTTTGCGCAGCTTGTCCGTCAGCAAGTAAAATAATTCCGGTTGCTCCAGAGCCCGCACAACCAGTGCCAGCATGGAGGAAAACATTTCCTTTTGGATACCGAAATTCTTGGTGAACATGACCTCGATTTCGGGCTGGGCCAGGAAAAAGTGATGGTAAAAGCGGTTGGTCAATTCTGCCTTTTTGGCAAAAACCCGCGAAAAACTGGATCGGACAACCTCAGCTTGTTCAGCCATTCTGCTTTTTCCTTCCATTCCAGACAATAATCCAAGGCCTGAGCAAGGGCTTGCCTCGCTATGGTGCGGGTATTGCCTGTGCAATCCCCACTCGATAGAGCTCGCATCAGAGATGTGTTTTTTCAACTAAAATATTGTAACTCTTAGGAAAAAACGTAAAGTCACTTGGCAAATAAATTGTAAACTCGGCCTCATATTGAAGTCAATGATAAGTACAGCCCTCAAAAATGATAAGTATAGCAATTAAAAATGATAAGTATAGCGCCCAAAAAACCTTTCTGACCAAAAATAACGTAATCGACCTGATCGCGCCAAGAAACTGGCATCGGTCTGCGTTACAATTTACGTAATGCGTATGATGGTAGAGGATCAACAATTGGCTGCGGCTGCAGCGGCGGGCGATGCAGAGGCGTTTTCAGCCCTGCTTGGTCGCCACTATGATCGTGTCTTCGGACTGGCCTACCGGATGACCGGCCAGCGCGCCGAGGCCGAGGATCTGACCCAGGACATCTGCGCCGCGCTGCCCGACAAAATGGCACATTACCAGCCCAGCGCCCGCTTTAGCACCTGGCTCTACCGGGTGGTGGTCAATGCCGCCCATGACCGCCGCCGCCGCGCCGCCACCCACAACAAGGCCGCCAGCGGCTGGGGCGATTGGGAGCTGGACCGTCAGGCCGCCATCGCTGAGACCAACAGCCAGATTGACTGGCTCACCGGCGCCATGCGCGGCCTGCCCGACGATCTGCGCGACACGCTGGCGCTGATACTGGACGAGGTAACCCATGCCGACGCCGCCGAGATCCTCCAGGTCTCGCCCGGCACCATCAGCTGGCGGGTGTCTGAGGCCAAGAAACATCTGCGCGCCCTGAAACAACAGGAGGACGCCCCATGAGCGACCCCTTTGACGACTTCGATGATTTTGACGATCTGAAAACCGCCATGCGCGCCGCCACGCCGACGCCTGATGCGACGCGCAAAGCCGACAATATCGCCCTGGCGGAAAAAAACTTTGCCGCCCGCCAAGAAAAGGCTGCGCAGCCCCGTTTCACCTCTGATCACCCGCAAAAGGGTCTCTTCAGAGGAGTAGTTTCCATGTTCAAAGCCATTTCCACCCGTCAGGCGCTCACCGCCTCAACCGCTCTGGTTGCCGTTGGGCTGTTTGCCTATCTGCCCAGCCTGCAGCAGGGCCCCGATGGGCTGACCGCTCCCAACCCTGAAGCCGCTGTTGTCGAAAGCCTCGCCGGTTCGCTTGACGGCGACGGGCGCACCCGGCTGCAAGCCACAGGGGAAGCCGAAGAACTCAGTGTGGCGCCAATGGAGGCCCCGGTTATCGCCGAGCAAGCCGACATGGCTGCGCCTGTGGACACTCTTGCCGGGCTCTCCTCATCAACCTCTGTCATGGCCAGGCCATCTGCCACAGCCAAAATGGAAGCGCGCTCGCTGCCCAGCCCTCCACCTGGATATGTCGACGATACCCAACTGCGGATCGAGGCAGACACCGAGGCCTATCCAGACGCAGAGCCTAATCCGCTGAAAATCACCACTGATGAGCCGGTCTCGACCTTTTCAATCGACGTCGACACCGCCTCTTATGCGATCCTGCGCTCCAGCCTCAACACTGGCCGCCTGCCCAGCCCCGAACAGGTACGGATCGAGGAAATGGTGAATTATTTCCCCTATGACTACGCCGCTCCCCTCGAAGAAGTGCCGTTTTCAACCCGTGCCACGGTGATCGCCACCCCATGGAACCCGGACACACAATTGGTGCACATCGCGCTGCAGGGCGAGAAACCGGCGCTGGACACGCGCCCACCACTAAACCTTGTGTTCCTGATCGATACATCGGGCAGCATGGATGCTCCCAACAAACTGCCCCTGCTCAAGCAGAGCTTCCAGTTGATGCTGGCCCAGCTGCGCCCCGAGGATAAGGTCGCCATCGTCGCCTATGCCGGTTCCGCCGGTCAGGTGCTCGACCCGACCCCAGCCAGCGACCGCGCCACCATCCTGGCGGCACTGGATAGGCTGGACGCAGGCGGCGCAACCGCTGGACAAGCCGGGCTGCAACAGGCCTATGCCACCGCCGAAGCCATGAGCGAGGACGGTGATGTCAGCCGCATCATTCTGGCCACCGACGGCGATTTCAACGTCGGCATCCATGACCCGGACGCGCTGAAGGATTTCATCGCCAAGAAACGTGAAACCGGCACCTATCTGTCGGTGCTGGGCTTTGGACGCGGCAATCTGGATGACGCCACCATGCAGGCGCTGGCGCAGACCGGCAACGGTCAGGCGGCCTATATCGACACCCTCTCCGAGGCGCAGAAAACGCTGGTGGATCAGCTCAGCGGCGCCTTGTTCCCGATTGCCAATGACGTCAAGATCCAGGTCGAGTTCAACCCCGCCCAGATCGCCGAATACCGGCTGATCGGCTATGAAACCCGCGCCCTGAACCGCGAGGATTTCAACAACGACCGGGTCGACGCCGGCGAAATCGGCGCTGGCCATTCGGTGACCGCGATCTATGAGATCACCCCGGTTGGCAGCCCGGCCCGGCTGAGTGACCCGCTGCGCTATCAAGCCGCGGAAGAGACCGCGACCAGCGCAGAGTACGGTTTCCTGCGGCTGCGCTACAAACGCCCCGGCGAGCACACCAGCAACCTGATCGAAACCCCGATCCTGCCCGGCGGCGAGGCCACCCCGGACATGGTATTCGCCAGTGCCATTGCCGGCTTTGGCCAGCTGCTGCAGAACAGCCCTTACTTGGGCAACTGGTCCTACGCTCAGGCGATTGACCTGGCCAATGGTGCCAAAGGCGATGATGCTTTCGGCTACCGCGCTCAGGCGGTGCAACTGATGCGGCTGGCACAGAGTCTCAGCCAATAGGGGGAGGCAGCCGGTCAGCCGCCCGAACCCTAGCAGCCCGAGCCCTGACAACGAGAAATCCCCTTGGTGGGCAACCAAGGGGATCCAGGCCGGGTTAACGAGGGAAATATGTTGACCCGGTCCTCACACGATCTCTGGCAGAAGATCGATCCGGAGCGTTTCCAGTTCACAGTGTATCAATTTTCACGACCTCGCGCCACCGCATTTGATCACAGCCTTTTGCCACCGCATTTGACCACCGCATTTGAACACTGGCTCGAACGGGAAAACGGAGATTTAGATCCCCCAACAGCCGGGCGTGTTGGGGGGGCATGTTGGCAACGCGTTAGTTGACGGTTTGTGCCTCTACCAGATTGGCTTTAGCGCTCATGGAGGAGATCTCAATGCGCCGGGGCTTCAGGGCCTCGGGCACTTCGCGTTGCAATTCGATGTGCAACATTCCATCCGCATGGCTGGCCCCTGTCACCCGAACATGATCGGCCAGGGTAAAGCGCCGCTCAAAGGCGCGGGTGGCAATGCCGCGGTGCAGATAACTGCGTTCGCTCTCGTCAGGGGCTTTCTTGGCGGTGACAATCAACCGGTTTTCCTTGACTTCCACATTCAGGTCCGCCGCGGAAAACCCGGCCACGGCAATTGAGATACGATAGGCCTCACCTTCGGTTTTTTCGATGTTGTAGGGTGGGTAACTGGGCTGCGTCCCATCTGCGCTTAGCGCCCGGTCCATCAGATCCGCGATCTGGTCAAAACCAATAGAAGCCCGGTGCAGCGGGGCAAAATCAAAACTACGCATAAATTATCCTCATTCAGAGCGATATAGGGTGCGCCTTCCCGTAGTGGGACAGGCATCTCATCACCGGACCCCATCAGAGGCGATCCGGATGACACTGAGATAATTACCCAATTGCGCCTTTCAAGAGGGCCTCAGCCGCCGGGCCGGATGAATTTTGCACCGCTCACCCCATTGCCGCCGCCAACCCGTACCCGCTTGATCCGCCGGTCCACCGCCGCCACTGGATTACGTCGCAGTTGCGCCTTCAACTCGGCCACCCGATCCGCCAGCTGCATGCCAAAAGCCACTTTGCGGCCCTGATAGATGCCGCCGCTTGAGACCACCGACAAGATCCGGCCGCGGCCGCCAACTTGTGAGAAGACCGGCGCACCGGAGGAGCCGAAGGTCACGTTGCAATCAATCATCATCACCTGCTGAAACTCTGCCATCAGGGTGCAGCTTCGCTGCCGCGACGGGACCTCCGCACGACCCATGCCATAAGAGGTGACAGAAATTTCGTCGCCGTAGTTGCGACCTGAATGCAGCACAAAAGGATCCGCCTCAAAGCTGCTGATCGGGTTCTCAAGCCGGATCAGCGCCACATCATGGATGACATTTTCAGCATCGGGACCACGTTCGGGGCGGTACCCCGGATGGGCCGCAATCTGCAGCGCCTGGCGTTCTGCGATGGCCCTGCCATCCTGCAATCCGGCCCGGAACTGAATCTGGCTCACGGCGCGCAATTGCCCGTCTCTGTCATAAACGCAATGGGCTGCGGTGAGCACCAGATCCGGCGCAATCAGGGTGCCGCTGCAAAACCCTTTTCCGGCAAAATCCAGCCGCCCCACGGCCTCCCAGCCAAGAAGATCCTCGCGGTCGGAAAGCTGGCGCAGGCTGGTACTTTCCGCCAGCGCGGCCCCGGTCAAAGCCATCGCAGCACAGGCAGCAAGAGCCTTCAGAAGCGCGCTCATTGCTGGATGAACTTTGCGCCGGTGCTATTGCGCCCTTCGCCGACTTTCACCCGGCCCACTCCGGGCGGCAACCGGCTGCCGATCTGCACGTCGCTCAACTGTACCCGCAGCAGATCCAGCTCCTCAGCCAGCGCCGAGCCAAGCGACACCTGTTCGCCGTCGACCTCGGCCTTGGCTGAGACCACCGAAACGATCCGCGGCACCCCGCCGTCAAAGGAAAACACTGGCGCACCGGAAGAGCCGAAATCAACGTCGCAGGACATCACCAGCACCCCTTGCTGGCGGGCCATCACCGCGCAGACTTCCTGCAGCGAAGGCGCCTCAGCGCGGTCATAGGCATAAGAAACCACACCGATGCGGGCGCCCTTGCCGGGCCGAACATCTGTTTCAAACGGGGTGACCGTGGTATTGCGGATGGGATGCTGCAATTGCAGCAGGGCGATATCATTGCGCACTCGCTCGGTGGAAACCTGACCGGCATAGGTATAATCCGGATGCACCACAGCCCGGCGCACCCAGCGATAGGCCGAGGCACGCCCATTGCGCCAACCGGCCAGAAACTCGATGGTTTCCGGCCGCAGCTGGGCCTTGGTCCGGCTATCAAACAGGCAATGGGCCGCAGTCAGCACCAGATCAGGGGCGATCAGCGCACCGGTACAAAACCCCTCTCCGTTGACATCAAGACGGCCCACAGCCTGCCATTGCCGCCCCGCATCGGTGGTGTCCATCCGCAACAACCGGCTGTCCTGTGCGGCGGCCACCAAAGGCGCCAGCGCCATCAAACATACCATCACCAATTGTCGCAAAAACTCACCTCCAACACTCTGTGAAACGCAGACTAGAGACGCCTCACGGCAAAATTACGGCAAAGCCCGCATGAGTACAGGTGATTCCTGCATATGTGACCTGCATATGTGACCGATGCTGCATCAGCGCAGCCGTGGAATTTGTGGCGCGCGCTTGCCCGGTTGCGTCAGGGCTGGCGGCTGCGGCCCGCCGGTTGCCCAGTCCAGCAACTCAACCGTATGCATAATCGGCAGCTCTGTCCCAGAGCCGATCTGCATCATGCAGCCGATATTGCCCGCCGCGATTAGATCCGGCTTTCTGGCCTCCAGCGTCTTGATCTTGCGCGCCTTCAACTGCCCCGAGATCTCGGGCTGCAGTAAATTATAGGTGCCGGCCGAGCCACAACACAGATGACTGTCTGTCGGCTCCACCACCTTGAACCCGGCCCGTTTCAACAGCGTCTTGGGATATGTCTTGATCTGCTGGCCATGCTGCAGTGAACAGGCGGCGTGATAGGCAACCGTCAACCCCTTGTCCGCGCCCAGTGGCAGGTCCAGCTGCATCAGCAACTCCGACACATCCATCGCCCGCTCCGACACCCGCGCCGCATCTGCCGCCAGCGGGTCGTTGCGGAACATATGGCCGTAATCCTTGACCGTGGTGCCACAACCGCTGGTATTGATGACAATCGCATCCAGCCCCTTGCCATCCATTTCCGCCACCCAGGCGTGAATGTTTTTGGCTGCCGTCGCGTGGCTCTCATCCTCGCGTCCCATGTGATGGGTCAAGGCCCCGCAGCAGCCCGCCCCCTCGGCCACAACCACCTCGCAGCCCAGCCGCGTCAGCAGCCGGATGGTGGCGTCGTTGATATCGGTGTTCAGCGCCTTCTGGGCGCAACCAGTCATCAGCGCCACCCGTTTCTTGCGCGGCTCAGTGGCAGCAAAACTCTGCGGATCATCATTGCGACTGACCGGAGGGATCTGCCTCGGCGCCATCTCCAGCATCGCCTTCAGCCGTGGGTCCGGCATCAGGCCACGCAACGGCCGGGCCAGCTTGGCGCCATACAACGCCAGTCGAAACCGCCCCGGATAAGGCAGGATCCGCGCCAGGATCCAGCGCAGGGCGCGATCACTGAAGGGCCGCTTATAATGGGTCTCAATATAGGCGCGCGCATGATCCACCAGATGCATGTAATGCACGCCACTGGGACAGGTGGTCATACAGGCCAGACAGGACAGGCAGCGATCAATATGCTTGACCGTTTTCTCGTCCGGAACCCGGTTGTTCTCCAGCATATCCTTGATCAGATAGACCCTACCGCGCGGGCTATCCAGCTCATCTCCCAACACCTGATAGGTCGGACAGGTGGCGGTGCAAAAGCCGCAATGCACACAGGACCGCAGGATTTCATTTGAGCGCGCAATCGCCGGATCACGCAGTTGGTCTTTGGTAAATGTCGTTTGCATGGCTCTATCCCATCAACCCCGGATTAAGGATCCCTCTAGGATCAAACTTGGCCCGCAACCCTGCGGAAATCGCCGCCAGTGGTGCAGGCTGCGGCTGAAACTGCCGCAACCGTGCCCGCGTCTCAGCGCTACCGCGCACCAGTGTCGCATGTCCCGGCACAGCCATCCGCGCCCGCAGGTCGGTGTCCTTTGCAACCAAGGCCCAGACCAGCCCACCGCCCCAGTCAAACTGAAGCGCCTCTGCCTGCAGCTGATCCGCCAGCGCCACCGCATCGGAGGGCTTGACCGAGATCCGCCAGACATCCCCTTCGCGCCCGTGAAACGCCGCGACATCGCAAATGCCACGCCACAATTCGGCACTGCCGTCCACTTGCTCTGCGCTGCCAAACCGCGCCAGTTCACTACTCAGCCGATCGGCCCGATAGCCAACCGAGCCGGCAAATCCTTCGACCCGGATATGGGCACTGCGGATGTCAGGATCATAGGCTACTCCACTCACATCATAGGGTGATCCCAGCGCCGCTGACATCACCCGGACCGCCACCGCCAGATCGACATCGGCAATACGCACAGTCGCTTGCGCCTCGGGGATTGGCAGCACCTTAAAGGACACTTCGCTCAACACCCCCAGGGTGCCATGCGCCCCGGCCATCAGCTTGACCAGATCATAGCCAGTGACATTCTTCATCACCCGACCGCCATTCTTGACCACCTGCCCGGTGCCATCGACAAACCGCACCCCCAACAGGAAATCCCGCGCCGCGCCACATTGAATGCGCCGGGGTCCCGAGACATTGGCCGCGAACACCCCCCCAATCGTCGGCTCGCCACCGGTTGCCAGCAAGCCGCGATGGTCCATCGGCTCAAACGCCAGCCGCTGGCCGCTCTGCGCCAACAGGGCCTCAATCTCACGAACCGGCGTTCCCGCCCGCGCCACCAGCGTCAAGGCGCCCGGCTCATACAGCTCAACCCCTGTCAAACCACGGGTGCTCAGCGTCTCGCCTGCCACTTCAAACCCACGGGTGCCGCCGCCACATACAGCCAGCGGCGCCGCAGCCCCGGCAACAAACTCGATCAATTCAGCTTCTGTCTCAGGTGTCATCATCTTCTTCTTGTTCCAAATACCTCGGGGGAGTCCGCAGGACGGGGGCAGCGCCCCCACTGCTACTGCGCCGCCACGCCGCCAACGCGCCGCGCCTCGGTCACCGCCAGAGGAAACACTTTCGCCGGGTTCAGCAGCCACTGCGGGTCAAACACATCCTTGACCTTCAGCTGCGCTTCCAGATCCTCAGGCGCATATTGATGCAGCATCAGGTCGCGCTTCTCGACCCCCACACCATGCTCACCGGTCAAACATCCCCCCGCCTCAACACAGAGCTTCAGGATATCAGCACCAAACTCTTCGCAGAGCTCCAGATCCCCCGGTTTATTAGCATCAAACAGAATCAGCGGATGCATATTGCCATCACCGGCATGGAACACATTCGCCACATCCAACCCGTACTGCTTGGACAGCTCACCAATCCGGCGCAGCACCATCGGCAGTTCGGTTACCGGGATGGTGCCATCCAGACACATGTAATCGTTAATCTGCCCCATGGCACCAAAGGCCGACTTGCGCCCCAGCCAGATCCGCCCAGCCTCCTCGGCATCCTGTGCTTCGCGCAGCTCAACCGGATTATGCGAGCGGGCAATCTCGGTGATCAGTTTCAACTGATGATCGATCTCATCCGGGCTGCCCTCGACCTCGATGATCAGCAAGGCCTCACACATGGGATAGCCGGCCTTTGCAAAGGCCTCGCAGGCCTCAATGCACGGACGGTCCATGAATTCGATCGCCACCGGCAAAACACCGGCCTTGATGATGTCGCTGACACAGGCGCCGGCCACCTCGTTGCTGTCATAGCCAATCAACACCGGCCGCGCACCCTCGGGCTTGTGCAAAATCCGCAATGTCGCCTCGGTCACCACGCCCAGTTGACCCTCGCTGCCGCAGATCACCCCCAACAGATCAAGGCCCCCTGCATCCAGATGGGCACCGCCAATCTCGACCACGGTGCCATCCATCATCACCAGCGTCACCCCCATCAGATTGTTGGTGGTCACGCCATACTTAAGACAATGCGCGCCGCCTGAATTCATCGCGATATTGCCGGCAATCGCACAGGCCAGTTGCGATGACGGATCCGGCGCATAAAAGAAGTCCTCTTCCTCCACCGCTCCCGAAACACTCAGGTTGGTGCGCCCGGTCTGCACCCGAATCACCCGGTTGTCATAATCCGTCTCCAGCACCTCGTTCATCCGGGCGACACCCAGAATGACCGAATCCGCGGTCGGCAACGCGCCGCCCGCCAGCGAGGTCCCCGCCCCACGCGGCACCACCGGCACCCCCTCCTGGTGACAGATACGCAGCACCTGCGACACTTGCTGCGTGGTGCGCGGCAGCACCACCAGCAGCGGCGGACAGCGATAGGCGGTCAGCGCGTCACATTCATAGGCGCGGGTTTCGACCTCGTCCTGGATCAACGCATCCGCGGGCAAGACCGCTGACAGCCTGGCGGCCAACTCGGCTTTGCGTGCCAGAATGGCGGGGTTGGGGGATGGCATCTCCATGGGGCTCTCCTTTTGGTAAAATATTATTACCAATCCATGGACGCTGGCAAGAACCAAAATGTCACGCTAGACTACGGCATGAACTGGACCGAACGACTGAACCTGTTTTCCGCCCTCGACATCACCGCCCTTGCCCTGCTGATTGGCAGCTGGATGTGGATCGGCTGGCGGATTGAAAATCCCAGACCCGGGCGCCCCTCGGTCTCGGTGCTGATGGCCGACTTCCGGCGTGACTGGATGGTGCAAATGGTGACCCGGCAACCTCGGATGTTTGACGCGCAACTGATCAGCAGCCTGCGTCAGGGCGCCATATTTTTCACCTCGGCCTCGATGATTGCCATTGGCGGCGGCCTCGCCCTTATTGGCAATACCGACCAACTGGCCGGTGTTGCCAACGACCTGACCCAAAGCACCGTGCCTGCCTTTGTCTGGGAGATCAAACTGCTGACCGCGCTGCTGCTGCTGACCAACTCGTTTTTGAAATATGTCTGGGCCCATCGGCTGTTCGGCTATTGCTCGGTGCTGATGGCGGCAGTGCCCAACGACCCCGATGATCCGCTGTCGCTGCCCCGCGCCGCCCAGGCGGCCGAGCTCAGCATCACCGCCGCCCGCAGCTTCAACATCGGTATGCGCTCCACCTATTTTGCGCTGGCAGCACTGGCCTGGCTGGCCGGTTCGGTGGCGCTAATCGGCGCCACCCTGCTGACCCTGGCGGTTCTGTTCCGCCGCGAGTTCGCCTCGCAGTCGCGCAGCATCCTGCTTCAGGTCCCGGCCACCTCGGCCAAGGCAACCGCAGCAAAGTGAACACCGGCACAGACCATCCGCTGCACCGCATGGACGTCTTCGACAGCTGCGGCACGGTAGCAGGCCCTGCCTGACCCCAGCAGCCTCGCAGACCTTTGCGCGCTGAGGAGGTCACTGTGACAGTGTCCCACTCAACGTCTAATGCTGGCTGGAAAAATCATTGAGCCCCGCAGCTTCGGCACGCAGGCTTGCCAGTGTCACCATCAGATCAAGCTTCGGGGTTGCGACCCCGACCATTTCCGCCAGGCGCAGGATGATTGTATAGAGCGACTCGATCTCCATCTTCCGGCCTTGCTCAAGATCCTGGAGGATACTGGGCTTGTGCGCCAGCGCCTGCATATGCGCGACCACCTTGTCGATATCGCGTGAGGGCGCCCGACCGAGCGCTTCAGCGACAGCAATGATTTCAGCCAACAGCCCCCGCATGGCGGCCTCGCAGGAGGGTCGCGCTGTGATCTGATCAACGGTGCATTGGGTCAGAATGGCCATCAGGCCGGAGGCCACGTTGTTCTGCAGTTTCGACCAGATCACATCGCGAATGTCACCGGTGACCGATGTTGCCAGCCCTCCACCGGTGAGGACATCCGCGACTGCGGTCGCGCGGGCCGATACGGTGCCATCGGGTTCGCCAATGACCAGACGGCTGTTTGCCTGCGCCAGCCGCACAACGCCGGGTGACACCACTTCGCTGGCCGAATAGACCACACAGCCCAGGGCGCGTTCGGGTCCGACGGCCTCCCAGACTGCGCGCTCGGGATCAATGGTGGCAAGCTGGGTGCCGTCCAGGTTGCCGCCGTGGCGGTAGAAGTACCACCACGGGATTCCGTTCATCGCAAAGACCACCGCAGTACCGGGACCAAGCAAAGGCCCGATGGCCCGGGCAACCCCGGCAAGTGCGGGCGCTTTCACCGCCACGATCACCACGTCCTGTGGCCCCAGCTCCCTGGGGTCCTCAGTCGCCGCAACCGGGGCCATTAGCGCGCCCTCAGGGGTCTGCACCCGCAACCCGGCGCTGCGAATTGCGGCAAGGTTCTGACCGCGGGCAATGACAGAGGTCTCGGCGCCGCCCAGATGACATCGCGTCGCGAGATATCCGCCGACCGCACCGGCGCCAAATATGCATATTTTCATCACTCTAGTCCTGTCATGACGGGGTTCTGGATCAAAGCCAGCGGCCTGACTTACCTGGTTCAGCCCCGGCCCAGGAACGGCATTTGCGAGGACATCACCATAACCGATTGCATGTTTGCCGACAGATCCATGTTTGCCATCAGCAGGATCGTGTCGCCAACATTGGCGGCGTCCATCGTGGGCTCTGATACCACTGTGCCATTGGGCTGTGGAACACCGCCTGCCATGCGGGCAGTCATCGGTGTCGCCGCGTTGCCAATGTCGATCTGAGCACAGACGATATTATGCGCCCGACCGTCCAGGGCAATGCATTTTGTCAGACCGGTGATCGCATGTTTGGTGGTGGTATAAGGCGCCGATCCCGGCCTTGGCGCATGGGCCGACAATGAGCCATTGTTGATAATGCGACCGCCTTGAGGCGACTGATCACGCATGGTGCGATAGGCCGCATTTGCGCAGAGGAACATCCCGTTCAAATTGACCTCAACAACCCTGAGCCAGGTGTCATAGGTTACCTCTCCGAAATTGGTGCTGGGCGCGCCGCCACCGGCATTGTTGAACAATGTGTCCAACCGCCCAAAGGTTTCGGTCACAGTGGCAAACAAGTTTTCCACCTCTTCAGGCATGGTCACATCCGTCGGCACAACCAATGGCGTCCCTGCGGTGGCCATGGAGGCGGTTTCCTCCAGCACATCTGATCTGCGACCGGCCAAGCCGACGGACCAGCCGTCGTTCAACAACGCCAGCGCCGCCGCACGCCCCACTCCGCTGCCTGCGCCAGTCACCACTGCAACACCTTTTCCCATTTCATTCTCCCCTTCAGCATCCGCTTGTTTTCTCATGCATGCTTGCTTCAACCGGAACGGCAAACGGCAAGTCATTCGCTGCATTGGCTATATGCAGGACCCGCAGCTTGGTAAGGGGTGTCGCTGACCCAATTGGCCAAATGGTTCCGCTTTGAAATTCCGCCCACTCCAGAATGCCCCTAGTCTGAGACGGGAATTTCATCACTGGAGCAAGCAAATCCCGCTCCGCCAACCGCCTTGGTTGCAAGGAGCGCATGTCATCACCCGAAAAATCACGGCTCGGTTTGGACCTCCGATATGAAGGCACCAGTTCGGAGCCATGTGACTGCACATGGACACGAACAAACCTGCCCAACTGTCATTTTGTAGCCGCAGCCATTGCGGTCCAGCAGATATGCGCAATGCGTTCACATAATTCTTTGAAGTAGACGAAAATCATGATCCGTAACTTTAGAACTGCCCTTCACACATGGACCATCCATACCACGCCGCTTGACGTCTGTCTGGATGCGGCTGCCAAGGCTGGGTTTGATGCCATTGAAATCCGAAGAAGCGACATCGTCGATTGCTATGATCGCGGAATGCGCAAACAGGACGTTATTTCAATGATCCGGGACAGCGGCCTCCAGCTGGGTGTACTGGGCACCGAATACGGCTGGTTCTTCACGCCTCCGGACGAACAGAAGCGGTTGTTTGACGTTCTGCACGAGACTTGCGAGATTGCCAGCGCACTTGGCTGTGACATGATCATGAGCGCTCCGGGTCAGGTGACCGGCACCGTCGCCGACGCCACCGCCGCCACCCGGACCGCAGGGGCTATCGTCGCCGAACACGGGCTGAAACTGGCGCTGGAGTTCAATTCCCAGCACCCGGTTGTCAATCGCACCGAGGTATTGCGGCAGATCATAACCGGAGCGGGTCAGCAAAACTGCGGCATGTTGCTGGATGCCTATCACCTGCAGCGCAGCGAAGGCATTCGGGGTGGCCTGAGCACTGTCAGCGGCGCGGAATTATTTGCCTTTCAGTACAGCGATGTGCCGCCTCAGCCGGCACCAGGGGTGCGGCGACCGATTGACCGGTTGGTTCCGGGCAAGGGCATCATTGACTGGAACCACCTGTTCACCCGGCTGAGCGAGATCGGCTACCACGGCTACCTGAGTTACGAAGCGCCGAACCCCGAGTTTTGGCAGCGCTCTCCCTACGAGGTCTGCGCCGAAGGGATTGAGATCACCAAGACCTTGTTGGAGCGTGCCCAGCAATCTCTGAACACCACTGCCTAAAGAAAACTGCCTGAAAAAAGGAATACAAACATGACCACTATTTCACTCAAGGACGCCTCTGTCATTGTGGATACCGCGCTCGCAACGGGCCGTGAAAACAGCTATGATCCGCTGACGGTCATCATCTTGGACGCCGGCGGGCATATTGTGGCCGCCAAGCGCGAGGATGGCAGCGGAATCCTGCGGTATGAGCTGGCAAATGGTAAGGCCTATGGAGCGCTGGGGTTCGGATTGGGCTCCCGCGATCTTGCCAAGCGGGCGCAAAAAGTACCCGGTTTCATGAGCGCCGCCTCTGACGCCTCTGGCGGGCGCTGTGTGCCGGCCCCGGGCGGTGTCCTGATCAAGAATTCCAACGGCCAGATCATTGGCGCTGTCGGGATCTCGGGCGACACCGGCGACAATGACGAAATCTGTGCCATGGCTGGAATTGAGGCGGCTGGGTTGCGCGGTGATGGTGGCTGAAGCAATCGTCTTGGCCGCTTGATTGCCTAGCAACAGGCGTTTCGACAGATCCGTTAGAGGGAGGCGTTCACTGGACGCCCCCCTTAGCCTTTGGCCGCTGATGACTATAATCAGTGGTGAGATGTAAATTGCGACACAGAGGCCAGCATCTGTCTTGGCCCAATTGCAATTGGCACCCGGACATTTCAGCCAATAAGGTCAAACGTCGATGGCTCAAAGAGGTCCTCAAGCGTCACCGGTTGGGTCAGCACGCCCTGCGACAAGCATTGGTCCAGATAGCCCTCAAGCAATGCCCGGTTGGGGGCGATGCCGTAGGGAAGGGGGTCGGCACCGCGCTCCAGTATCCGTTGGTGCATCTTGTCGATAGGCGTTGGGGTCTCGATATCGCCAGCCCGCAGCCGATTGATGTAGATCTGCTTGGAGGCGGTGAAAGCCTTGAACAGGGCTTTTGGCAACTCAGGATAACGCGCCAGCACATCATTGCGCACCACCATCAGATGATTGATCGGGTAGTGTCCGCGCTGGTCGAATGCGTTCAGCCCGGCGGCAAGCCCATCGGCATGCAGAGGCACCACATTGTCATATTCCGCGGGGATATCTTCCTTGAAAAACCCAATGGTCGCCGGCAACGCACCGGTCTGAAGCTCTTGCCTCAGATCACGTCCGGCCTCCAATTGTCGGGTATTCGCCGGCGGGCGAAACTCTGCCACATGATCGTCGCTGGTCAGCACCCAGTTTACGCTTTCCGGGCTAAGCCCGTGTTCCTTGGCCAGGATCTCGCGCGCCCATACACCGGTGGTGACCGTGTAGCCCCGGTCAACGCCGACGCTCTGGCCGGCCAATTGTTTGGGGTCGGTGATCCCGGCATTGCGGTTGAACAGGATGGCCCCGTGGTGGAACTCCCGCACCAGGAATATGGGAAGTGCAGTAAACTCGGCGCCCTGTTCGCGGGCCGCAACATAGGTCGTCAACGCCAGCTCGCTGATCGCGAATTCGTTGGTGCGGACCATGCGTCGAAAGGCCCCGTCCATCGCCTCCTCGTCATGGATTGTCAGGTCGAATCCATCGACGGACACCTGTCCGTCCCTTAGCGGCGTGACATTGTCCTGCATACGCAGAACGATATCGAGATTGGGTTTGTCCATCTTCGTTGTCCTTCAAGTCTTCAATTGGGCGCCAACAGGTTGTGACGCCGTCCAAGCGGAACCGGCAGGCAGTTCGTTCGCCGCTTATTCCTGCAATTTGCCCTGGCTTACTGCCTTGCTTCGCATGCTGCCAAAGGCGCTGTAGAGAAAGGTGGCAAGGGCGAGCGCCAGAATGGTAAGTGTGATCGGTCGCGCCAGCACCACGCTAAGATCGCCTGCATGGATCGTCATCGCGCGCGACATGTTTGTCTCGATAATCGGCCCCATAACAAAGGCAAGAACCACCGGAACAACGGGGATGTCGATCTTGACCATCCAATAAGCCACAAGACTAAAGACAATGACCATAACCACATGCGCGGTATAATTGGCATAGGCATAGGTGCCCAGCAGGATCAGGATGAACACAAACGGTCCGAGAATGCGCCGCGCGACGTTTGAGATATAGGCAAAGCCGCGGGTGTAGATCAGACCCAGTATCAGCAACCAGATGTTGATGAATATCAGCCCAACAAAGATCGTGGTGATAAGCTCTGGCTCTGCCCCGAACAACAGCGGCCCAGGTACGATCCCCTTGCTAATGAGCACGCTCAGAAGGATGGCGGCAGACCCCGATCCGGGAATACCCAGCGTCAGAGAGGGCACAAGTGTACCCGCCACTACGGCATTGTTGGCGGTCTCCGGCGCAGCCAGGCCTTCGGGAATGCCGGTGCCGAATTCTTCCTTTGGCCGCTTCGACCAGCGCTTTTCTTCGCCATAAGCGATAAGCGAGCCAATTGAGGCCCCGGCACCTGGGATTGCGCCAATCGCCGTGCCAATCAAGCTGCAGCGAATCCAAGTCGGGATCAGCCTGATCATGTCGCCCTTCTGCAGCCGGTCATCAGTCTTCTGAGCGTCGTGTTGAAGGACGGTCTTTGGCGTCTCCACAGTTTTGCGGTGAGAGATCAGCAGCCGAAGCGCCTCGGGGCCGGCAAGAAAGGCGATAATGACGACAACAAGCGGGATACCATCGGTAAGGAAGCCCTGATTGAAGGTAAAGCGCATCCCGCCGAAATCGGAACTGCCTATTGTGGACAGGAACAAACCAAGCCCTGCGGCAAGAAAGCCTCGGGTTGGATCCCGCCCAAAGAAGCTGCCGATGATCGACAGGCCAAAAAGTCCTAAAGCAAACATTTCGCCCGGACCGAACTCGAGCGCGATACTGGCAATCCAGCCGCCAACGAAGATGAAAATCAGGGTGCTGGAGATGCCGCCAATCACCCCGGAAACCAGTGAAATCTTAAGGGCGCGGTTCGGATAACCTTTTTGAGCAAGTGCATAGCCATCCAAAACTGTAACAGCCTGCGCTGGCGTACCGGGCGTTCTTATTAGAATTGCGGGTATAGAGCCGCCGTATTCTGCTGCGGAATAGACCGCGAGAAAGAATATGATCGCCACATCTGCTGGCATGGCAAATGTCAGTGGAAACAGCAGCGCCAGAGATTGGGAACTTCCAAAGCCCGGAAGGGCACCAAGGACCACCCCGAATGTAACGCCTGATATGATCGCGACGAGCACAGGAATACTGCCCATATTCAGCAATGCAGGTCCGAGATATAGAAATAGATTTTCCATGATTTTTTAGTACTCGCCTAGGAAAACGGGAAGGAATTTCAACGGCAGAGGCACATTCAGACCGATGACGAAAGCAAAGTACACCAGCACCATGGTGATCAGTGCGCCGCCCAGTGCAACGGCGGCCGCTTTTGGTGCAGGCATAAGCAATCTTGGAAACAGCAGCACAAACATGAATATAGTCGTTGCGATCTCTAGCCCGAGCGGCCGAAGCAGGCTCATATATGCAAGCGAAACGCCCAGGATCAAACTTGCTTCCACAAGGTCGAATTTGATCGGACCGCTGCTGTTTTCGTCGGCCTCTTCGGCATTTTCCGGTGTGTGAGCCGCCTCAGCATCAGACGCAAAAAATGTGCTCACCAGCAGCAGGCTTCCAAAGATCAATATCACCGCCAGGGAAATCTTGGGAAAGAAACCATCGCCGGGGTAGCCCAGCAGAATAGACGGCGGCAAGTGCGCGGCCTTCCAGTATAGAAAGGCAGCAGCTGCCAGTGTCGCGGCCACGGAAATCAGTAGGCAGAGGCGCCGCGGGAGCCTCAACGATCTTAAATGAACGAGCATTGAGATTAGTCCAACTTGTATAATTTCGAAGCGTAAAACGAGGTGGGCCCTTCGGCTAGCCCCCGCCGTTCCTTGCCCCGCAGGCGAACCTGCGGGGCTGGGTTGAGTAACGTCACAACACCAAAGTCAGACGTCAGCTTCCCTCGATCATTCCAATCTCAAGCAGGAACTCACGTGTCACACCCACAGCGGTCTTGAAATCGGCCATGAGTTTGTCACGATCCGCAGCATCAAACGCAGGAACAACATGCGGGTTCTGCGCCATGTAGACGTTTCTGTACTGGTCGGAAGTGGTCACTTTTTCCATTGCCGCTGCAAGAATATCCATGCGCTCTGGCGGGGTGCCGGCTTTCACCATAAAGCCCTGCCACTGGTGCGGCACATCATAGCTCATTCCGGCCTCACGGATCGACGGAACCTCGGCCCACAGCGGATGATCCAACCGTTCTTCATTGAGGATCAAAATCGGGCAAATCGTGCCTGCTTCGATATGTGTATTCCACCGGCCAGGCTGAGCGAAGCCAACGCGAAGGTGGCCCCCCACAACATCCTTCACCACTTCGCCGGTGCCTTTGTAGGGCACAAAGCGCATATCGGCCCCGGCTGGATCCAGACCAATCATGGTGTGCTGCAGGTGGTGCGTTGATCCCACCTTGTTTGAGCCCATGGCCAGCTCACCCGGATTGGCCTCGTTGTATGCGACCAGATCGTCCCAGCTGCTGATGTCAGGATCGTCGCACCTTACGCCAACGCCGTAAACCGTCTCTTCAAACTTGGCCAGGAGATGGAAATCATCCGGCGTTTTGGTGAAGTGTGGCAGGTTGAAGTAACTGGTAAAGCTGCGGCTCATGTGCATGAACGTATAGCCATCAGCCGCCTGATCCGACAAATAGACCGTGGGTTCGTGATTAGAGCCGCCGTTCATATAGGTAACCTTAATAGGAACGCCCAGATAGTCGTCTTTCGCCAGTTCAACGGCCAGCATTTCGCACCATACCGCGGTACCAGACCCCGGAGAGGTGGTACAAACCAGTTCCATCGGCTTGGACGGATAGTCACCATCCTGAGCGGTTGACGCAGTTGCGAACATCATCGTCGCAGGCGCCACCAGCGCTGCGGCAGAAAGAATGCTCTGCGTTGTCTTTAGAAAATTTTTCATTTTTAAGTCTCCCCTTACATATTGCTTCCATTATTCTTTTGCCTGGATCGTTCGATCTCCCCCCCGAACCCATGCCTGTTATCTTTCCTCTCTTCCTCGCATCTGTGCGCTCAATCCTGCCCTCTTGGATCGGGACCGGCGCGCTTGACATATAGGAAACATATCGCCACCAGAGCGCCTGTGAATAGGCAGATTGCACACCAATTGCTGCATTGGTTGCCGCCTCACCTCCTCCCAAAAACCGTGAATTGCTGCATCTCAGCACCTGATAACTGGGGAGCCTGCGGATGCTCGAAAAAGCACAAACATTACCGCAGTCAGACGGTTCTCCGCCATGCACTGGGACTGGAACTGGGACTGGCGAGCGTTTTTTCCACCAATCAATACAAAGCCGGGGCCGCACCCAGATATGGCTGGTGCGGCCCCGGCAAGTTTTCAGTTTATTGACGGGGTTATCCGAAAGTAAACGAGTCGTGGTAAGCGCCCTGCACGCTGCCGCCGGTGATTGGCGCACCACCCGGCACGTAAACCTTATTGCCGATGACGGCCGCTGTTTGGCCATGCAGGCCGTGCCGTGGAACGGGCATTGGCGCAACGACCTCCCAGCTGTCAGTTGCCGGATCGTAAGCCTCGTTCGCCTCGAAGACCAATCCACGTGCCTCGCCGCCAAAGGCAAGGATCTTGCCATCTACATAGGCCGCGCAATGGCCGCTGCGAATGGTCGGCATGCCGCCACGAAACGACCAGGTGCGCATCTCGGGATCAAAGACAGAATGCAGGCCAGTGTTGAAATCGTAGGAATCCTTGCGACCGCCGATGCAGTGAATTTTTCCATCCGCAACAACTGCGCCCATATGGCAGCGCTGACCGGCGAAGGGCTGAGTCGGCGTCGAGCCGCGCATTTCGTTCAGAAATTCGTAGGTCCGGGTCACCGGATCGTAGATCTCATGCCAATCGACCGAACGCACATTGCGACCACCCAAAAGATGAATTTTCCCGTCCAGAACAACCGATGAAATCGCCCCACGGGGGCGCAGCAGGTTTGGAATTCTTTCCCATTCATCCGCATCGGCATCGTAGACAAAGCAGTTTGAATGCGGGCAGCGGTTCTGTTCGATAAAACCGCCGAAACTGTAAATTTTCGATCCGATCACCGTCATACAAAGGTGATTGCAGGCATAGGGGATCGGCGCTTTCAGCGTCCATTCTCCGGTGGCCGGGTCAAACACCTGATGGTAGTCGCTGTTGGCTTTGCCGCGTGCATAGCCACCAATGACATGGACCTTTCCGTTGCAAGCGACAACGCCCATTTCCGCTGTTGCAATTGGCATGCGCGGCTCTTCCTTCCACACGCCCATGTTTGCGGCTTGCGGAACCGGGTCAGGATTCGGCTGCGACACACCCTCTGGAATGCTGGTAATCGTCGGATCGAACAGTCCGGAAAAAAGCGGATCTTCTTGAGATTTATATGTATCGGGCATCAGTATTCTCCTAAGTTAAATTTTATCGGCCAGGGTTAGGGGGCTTGCGTGAAAGACGTCTTCGGGTGCCAAAAGCCGCCCCGTAAGACCATCGCCATGCGCATAGCGCAGCATAGTTTCCATCTCTGGTTTGCTCTCCTTGAAGCCGTATTTCCATACGTTCTCGCCAATCAGGTCGCGGACTTCAGCGGCGGTTTCGGCGATCCACGGCAAAGTTAGCCGCAGGATGTTGACCTGCTTCATTTCCTCAAGCGCCAGGGCCTTGGCTTGTACAAACGCCTTGAACACTTCGGCGGGCAGCCAGGGGTGCGCATCCACAAGGCTCTGCCGGATGACGACGCAATGCATGATCGGAAAGGCCTCGGTGTTGCGGTAATACTCTTTCTCCACGCTGGGATAATCGGGAAACAGGCGCCCGACCCGCGGATCACCGCTGGCAAAAGACGAGGGCGGCTTGGTTGCGATCAGCGCGTCAAGGCGACCGTCGGCCAACATTTCGTTCAATGTCTCGGTTGCCGGAATTGGTTCCAGGCTGATGGCCTCGGGCAGATCAAGCTGCAACCGCTCGCCGCCGCCTGGCGCTTCAAACCCGCCATTCATCCACTTCACGTCCTGACTGCGCACCCCGTACTGGTCCCCGAGCATGCCGCGCACCCACAGTCCCACGGTTTGCTGAAACTGCTGGACGCCAATCGTTCGCCCGCGAAGATCCTCTGGCTTTTTGATACCGCTGTCTTTGTTGATGTAGATAGAGGAATGGCGAAAGCTACGCGACAGAAAGACCGGGATCGCGACGTAATCGCGAACCCCCCGATCGACCTGGATCAAATGGCTGGCCATAGACATCTCGGCTATATCAAACGCCTGCTCATCCAGCACTTGGCGAAAGATCGTCTGTGTTATCCCCGGCAAAGGGATGACATCGCAGCCAGAGATGGAAATCCGACCATCAAGGATCGGCGCCGCCCGGTCCGTCTGCGTACATGCGAGCGAGAGTGTGAGCTTGTTCATCATATTTTCCTTAAAAGCTGCCCATGGGCAAGACCGGACAGAGACGTCATGCTATCCAGTCAGCCGGATGCCTAAGTCTCGAAAACTTATTCCGATTTTCAGTTCCACTGCGGAAAATTAACAGATGAAAACCGTGACCAATTGTGTCATTGGTAGTTCCATGCCCTCACAACGCGCCTCCGAAGCACTCGAAAAGCTAAGCTCCTATATTGAAGAGCATAATTTCTCTCTGAACGCCCGGATCCCACCGGAACGGATGCTGTGCGAAGAACTCGGAATGACCCGTTCTGACTTTCGCAGCGCGATGAGCGTTCTGGAGGGCGAAGGGCGCGTTTGGCGTCAGGTCGGGCGCGGAACCTTTATCGGGGCACGTTCGGTCCTGAACCTCTCCGAGGTCCGATATCTCAGCGGCATTACCACACCGAAAGAGATCGGCGACGCACGGCTGGTTATTGAGCCTAAACTGGCAGGACTGGCCGCACTGAACGGTGTTTCGACGGAGCATGGCGAACTTAGGCGCTGCAATCGGCGTTGTCGCGAGGCGAAGGATTGGCGCATATTTGAAGCATGGGACAACCGCTTCCACTACGCAGTTGCGACCGCGACGCGGAACAAGTTGCTGATGACCGTTTTTGAAACCCTGAACGCTGTGCGTCGCTCTCATGTTTGGCAGACGCAACGGACAACTTCAGGACCCTCTGCCAGCCATCCGTCTCATGCCGAGCACAATGCAATTTATGACGCGATCGTGCAGAAAAAACCAGACGACGCAGCCGAGGCGATGCGGGTCCATCTCGACTCGGTGAGCAGTCGGTTGATCCTGCAGAACGCCTCGGCCTAGCCCCCCTGCCGTCTACATTGCAACGGCAACAGCCCCTAGTTCGCCGGTAAAATTTCGTTTGGAATGTTCTGATAACAAACCGGACGCAGAAAGCGACGGATAGACAGCGTACCGACGGACGTGGCCCCGAAATTGGTCGAAGCCGGATAAGGGCCGCCGTGGACCATTGTATCGGCGACCTCCACACCTGTGGGGAACCCGTTGGCAAGAATACGGCCTGCTTTGCGCTCGAGGATCGGCATCAATGTCCGGGCGGCTTCGATGTCGCCGTCATCCATGTGTATGGTGCAGGTCAGCTGCCCCTGAAGAGCCCGCGCCACCTGGTGCATTTGGTCCAGATCATCCGCGACAACAACCAGGCCCAGCGGGCCGAATACCTCTTCGCCCAATGCAGGGTTGCCGAGCCAGTCAGACGCGGTGGTCTGATAGAGATAAGGTGTGGCATTGCGCTGATCGCAGCTGGATGTCAGCAGGTCCTGAACCCCGGCGCCTGAGGCTATCCGGGTCTGTCCGGCGCGGTAAGCCTGGGCGATACCGTCGGTCAGCATGGTCTGAGCGCCAACCTGTGACAGCGCCTCTTGGGTGGCCGAAACAAAGGCTGCGGCCTGATTTTTCAAGACCACGGCAATGCCGGGTTTGGTGCAGAACTGGCCGGCGCCCATGGTTAGCGATCCCGCCCAGCCGCAGCCGATTTCAGCGCCCCGTGCTCTCGCCGCCGCAGGCAGCAGGAACATCGGATTGACGGACCCCAGTTCGCCGAAAAACGGAATAGGTTCAGGGCGCTGCGCGCAAAGATCAAAGAGCGCGCGGCCACCGGCAAGGCTACCGGTAAAGCCAACGGCCTTGATCAGCGTGTGCTGCACAAGGCGGGTTCCAACATCGCGCTTGCCGCCCTGAACCAGGGAAAAGACGCCGGGATGAATGCCACATTTGACAATTGCAGCGTCGATCGCCTCGGCCACGATTTCGCCTGTTCCTGGATGCGCCGAGTGGCCTTTGACCACCACCGGGCAGCCGGCCGCCAAGGCAGCGGCGGTGTCTCCACCGGCGGTGGAGAAGGCCAGCGGGAAGTTAGAGGCGCCAAATACGGCAACCGGGCCAACCGGCCGCTGAAACAGTTTCAGATCCGGGCGCGGCAAGGGCGCGCGGTCCGGTAAGGCTTTGTCGTGACGGGCATCCAGGTAGTTGCCTTGCAGAATGTGATCCGC
This sequence comes from Parasedimentitalea psychrophila, assembly GCF_030285785.1. Lineage (NCBI taxonomy): Bacteria > Pseudomonadati > Pseudomonadota > Alphaproteobacteria > Rhodobacterales > Paracoccaceae > Parasedimentitalea > Parasedimentitalea psychrophila. The sequence goes on from NZ_CP127247.1 coordinate 1,354,721, forward strand.
GAACAGCCGCAACTGACCGACAGTACGGCCGCGTTCCCCCTGCAGGCGGGCTTCGGGCAGGCCACTTTCCTGACAGCCGATTTTGGTGATCTCTTCGGCCCGGGCCTCGATTTCGTCGGCAATCGTATTCAGAAAGACGGCGCGTTGTTTGCGGGTGGAAAATCCGAAACTCCAAAACGCAGCTTCTGCGGCCTCCACCGCAGCGTCCACATGGGCGGGCGTTCCAACCGAGTATGCATGGGATGTCCCCTGGATGGGGTCCGATTTGAATGTCTCATCTCCCGCGACCCAAGTTCCAGCGATCAAGTGATTTCCAGTGGGCATTTATTATTCCTTCATCAAAAGCGCGGTGGAGATTAGGGCTCCAGGGGGACAGCAAAAATTCTTACTGCGGCGGTGCTGTCAGCGAAGGCATGAGATCCGCCCTACCATCCCGAAGTCATCATATATATTTGCCTCGCAAAATGCATATATAAGATAAGTGATGTCAACATATTTATCAATTGTTGTCGATTGCCCTCCCTCACGCTAAGAATGACATGCAAGTGAAAGCAGGAGCGCGCCCGAGCCATGACCGCCACAGAAAACACCCAACCCCGAAAGCGGCGCACCAATCTGGTTGAGACGCTAACCTCCACTCTGCGTGGGCTAATTCTCAACGGCAGCGTCCAGGTCGGCGAAAAGCTACCAAGCGAAGCTGAGTTAACGTCTGCCTACAAGGTCAGCAGAACGGTGGTCCGCGAGGCCATCGCCTCGCTTCGCTCTGACGGGCTGGCTGAGGCAAGACAGGGGGCCGGCGTTTTTGTCATCCGCCAGACAATGCCCTCAGATGGAATGCTTAAATCATTTGATTTAAACAAGATTTCATCAATTATTGAAATGCTGGAGCTCCGCACTGCTGTTGAAGTTGAAGCCGCTGCCCTTGCTGCCAAGCGGCGATCACCGGCGCAGGAAGGCGCCATTCTGGAGAGCCACAAGGAAATGGAGGAGCTCATTCGACAGGGGGCTTCAACGGCAGAAGCCGATTATGCCTTCCATCAGGCGATTGCAGCCGCAACAAACAATCCCCGCTTTGTGGAGTTCCTCGATCTCATGGGCGGGCGCGTCATCCCCCGCAAGCAACTCTCACCCAGCGAGGGTGAAGCCGCCACAGGTCGATACCTTCAGCAGATCGTTCTGGAACATGGAAAAATTGCCCGTGCTATCTCAGATCAGGATGAGGATGGAGCCCGCGCCGCCATGCGCCAGCACCTAAAGGGGGGAGGCGACCGTTACCGGGAGTTACTCAGGTAGCCCTCTCGTAACTTATATGATAAGTTGTTGACAAGTCATATTGCAAACATATGTTGTGTCCAAAGTTCATTTACCAACAAGGAACACGGACATGGACCCTCAGATTCTCAAAACAGCTCTCGGCGCGGGCCTATTGTCTTTCCCGGTGACATCATTTGACGAAGGCGGGCGGTTTAATCCTGCGCCTTATGAGGCGCATATCAACTGGCTGGCTGGTTTCGAGGCCACCGCGCTTTTTGCCACTGGAGGCACCGGTGAGTTCTTTTCACTGCACCCGACTGAAGTGCCGGAAATTGTAGCAAGTGCAAAATCGGCATCAGGCGATACACCCATCATCGCGGGCTGCGGCTACGGCACCCCGATGGCGGTCGAAATCGCTCGCGCCGCAGAAAAGGCCGGGGCTGACGGTATCCTGCTATTGCCGCACTACCTGATCGACGCCCCTCAAGAGGGGCTGTATTCCCACATTAAGGCGGTATGCGACTCCGTCTCCATTGGGGTTATGGTCTATAATCGTGGTATTCTTCAGGTGAATGCCGACACGCTATCGCGGCTTTGTGACAGTTGTCCGAATCTCATTGGCTTTAAGGATGGCACCGGGAATATTGCCGAGGTGCACAAGATTACTGCAGTGATCGGTGACCGGTTGACCTATCTCGGGGGGATGCCGACTGCTGAATTGTTCGCTGATGCCTACCTTGGTGCCGGATTTACCACCTACTCGTCAGCTGTGTTCAACTTTGTTCCTGCGCTGGCACAGGAATTCTACAAGGCACTGCGCAGCGGCAACAAAAACCGGACAGACGAAATCCTGAAATCCTTCTTTTACCCCTTCATGGATATTCGCGATCGCAAGCGTGGCTACGCAGTATCAGCAATCAAGGCAGGCGTTCGCCTGGTTGGCTTCGAGGCAGGGCCAGTGCGTTCGCCGCTGACGGATTTGACCGATGAAGAAACCGCCGCGCTGGCCGCCTTGATAGAGGCGCATAATTGATGAAATTTGGCTGGGACGTCTGACGGCAAACAAGCACAGCCGCAGCTTTGACCTGTGAGCGAGACCTCAAGGGCTGCCCCGCGGCTGGCGCGGAACAAAACGCCGGGCGGATTGCACATTTTCAACCGCTACCACCGGCAATCTTGCGTCCAGCCATAGCCCACCAGAGCGATGCTGATAGGCTATAACTCATGTCCATCATTGGCCGCAGAGCTGGATCAAATCACGTCAGGCCTCAACCGGGGCCACAACTTCCGCGAATTTCTTAAAGAACTTTGCTGCCAGCTTTTTTGCAGTGCTTTGGATCAATCGCCCACCAAGCTGCGCCAGTTTGCCGCCGATTTCTGCTTTGGCGGTGTATTTCAGCACAGTTTTGCCATCGACCTCCTCCAGGGTAACATCTGCGCCGCCTTTGGCGTGACCCGCAGCCCCGCCGTTGCCTTGCCCAGTCAGTGAAAACGCGCCGGGTGCGCCCGAAGTGTCCAATACAACATTGCCGCCAAAACGGGCCTTGACCGGCCCAATTTTCAGCACAACCTTGGCTTCCAATTCAGTATCCGAATGCTTGATCAACTCTTCACAACCCGGAATGCACTGCTCAAGGATGTCGGGATCGTTCAGTGCTTCATAAACCCGGGTCATTGGGGCATCGATGATGATTTCATCGTTCAGTTCCATAGTCTTGTCTTTCTTAACAACAGGGGAATTTGATTGTGGCCAGGGTTTCGGCCTGATCGGCGGTCAGTTTGGGCCAGCGAAAAAGGCCTTGCAGACGGAGCACCACAGCTGTCACCGCGCCCGGCTTTGCTGCGGGTTTGTTTTCAGTGTTACCCATCCGGCACGCTTTCAGTCCGATGGTTGCGGCGCCGGACCAGGGTCAATTGTGCCAGGATGGAAAGCGCGATTTCCTCGGGCGTTACCGCCTCTATGGCCAGTCCTGCCGGGGCCTGCACCTGAGCCAGCTTTTGCGACTCGATGCCTGCCTGAATCAGCTTTTCGGACAGCGATTTGAATTTGCGGCGACTGCCGACAAAGGCGACAAACTCAGCTTCGGCTGTCAGCGCCGAGGTCAGGCTGGCGGCGTCATCCTTGCCCTGTGTCGCCACCACAATCATCCGCCGCGCCGCGTCCGGCAACGGCGCGATCGCAGTTTTGGCTTCGGCTTCCTGAACAGACCATTTGAATTGCGCGCCAAGCTTAGCCAGGCATTGCGCGACGGGCGAGGCGCCAAAGATCACCAATTCAGGCAGCGGCAGGATCGGTTCGACAAAGATATCCATCGAGCCCTTGGACGGGCAGCCGTTGCGGGCAAAGCGCACGCCGTCGAGATCGTCGCCTGCAACCACACCTTTTTCGGCCAGCACTTCTTGCGGATGTAAGGAAATCAGCTGCGGGGTGCCCTCGGCCATCGCCCGTTTGGCCGCCTTGGCAAGCGCCGCGCGCACGCAGCCGCCGCCGATCCAGCCCTGCTGAATGGTTCCGTCGGCGCTCAGCAGAGCCTTGGCGCCGGGCTTGGCAGCGGTAAGACCAAGAGTGCGCACCACCGTGGCAATGGCAAAAGGCGCCCCCTTGTCCCTTAGTTTCTGGGCCAATGTGGCGATGTCCTGATCTGTCAATTCAGCGAGGGTCACAGGCGGGTCAGCTCCGGTTCTAGGGCAGCCAGATCGGCAAGCCGGTTGGCAGCGCGAAAGAGATCGAGATGAGGCAAGGCCGCAGCCATGCCCTGGGCAATCGGCTGGTAGCCAGCCCAGCCCTTGAGCGGATTCAGCCAGATGATTTTGCAGCCGCGTTTTTTCAGCTTGGCCAGCGCAGTGCCGAGCAATTCGGGGGCATCGGTGTCATAGCCATCCGAGAGGATCAGCACGACGCTGCGCCCATCGACAAAACGGCGGGCATAGCTGCGGGAAAATTGCTGCAGCGAGGCCCCAATTTTGGAACCGCCACCAAAGCCATCCGCAAGAACAGACATCCGCCCCAAGGCGCGCAACGCATCCCTATCTCGCAGGGCGTCAGCGATGCGCACCAGACGGGTGTGGAAAAGATAGGCATCGCAGGCATCATCTGCCCGCATCAGACCGGCCAGGAACGCCAGAAACACCTGCGCGTATAGCGTCATCGACCCGGAAACATCACAGAGCGCCACGATCTTCAGCGGCCGGTCCGGGCGGTGTTTCTTGGGCAAGCTGAGCGGCTCACCCCCGGTTGCGAGGCTTTGGCGGATCAGTTTGCGGAAATGGATCTGGTCGCCCTTGCGGGCCGCCTTGCGCCGACGCGAACGACGGTGCCGCAGGGCCGCGCCCAACCGACGTGCAATAGCCTCGGCCTCAGCTATCTCTTCGGGCTGCACCAGATCGCGCAGGTCTTTTTTCATTAGGTTTTGCAGGGATGAGGCCACCAGTTTGCCGTCCCCATCCGCCTCTGCTTCGCCAGTGCCATCATCAGGAGTGGTGGTCTGGCCAGCGCCAGAGGCGACCTGCTCACTATGAGCCTGCCGCGAGGAGCGCACCGTTTCAAGATTGGGCGTCACCTGAGCGGGCATAACCTTTTGCCGCACCCGACCGCCGTTCAGCCAGTAACTGTCAAACAAATCATCGAACCGCTCAACATCCTCGGCGCCGCCAGTGCAGACGGTTTTAAGCGCCCGGCGGGTCTCATCTGGATCACCGGCCTGTACATGGGTCAGCGCCCTAAGTGCGATGTCGGTCTCCGCCACCCCAACGCGCAGCCCATGGGCGCGCAAATGCGCCATAAACCCAGCCATCCGCGCTGCCGGGCCGGGATCGCGCCCGGCAAATTTGCTGACCCGGCTCATGCTGCCTGCCCCGCCAGTCGTTGGCAGACTTCCGCGGTGATGTTAAACCGGTCCGCTTCAGTTTTCAGCAAGGTGGCAAGGCTGGCCTGCAGCAGTTTGGGGTCCTGGGTCAGATCAGCAATGCCCAGCCCCATCAGGGCGGCTGAGAAATCCAGCATCTCGGCAATGCCGGGTTTCTTCTCCAGATCTTCTTGGCGCAGCGATTGCACAAAGCCGATGATCTGATCGGCCAAAGCTGCCTCGACCCCGGGGCAGCGGGCCTTGAGGATTGCCAGTTCGGTGTCGCGCTCTGGATAACCCACATGGGCATAAAGACACCGACGACGTAGGGCGTCACTTAAATCACGGGTGCCGTTGGCCGTCAGGATAACAATCGGGCGGGTTATCGCCTTGATGGTGCCCAATTCGGGCACGGTGATCTGAAATTCCGACAGGATCTCGAGCAGGTAGGCCTCAAATTCTTCATCCGCCCGGTCGATCTCATCAATCAGCAGCACCGGCGATTTTGATTGGCGGATTGACTTCAACAGCGGCCGCTCAAGCAGGAAGTCTTCGGAGAAAATGCGTTGCTCGACACTGCGGCCGGTTTCACCATCTTCGGCAGCGGCGCGGATGGTCAGCAATTGGCGCTGGTAGTTCCATTCATAGATCGCCTGCGCGGCATCCAGCCCTTCGTAGCATTGCAACCGGATCAGCTGGGTGTCGCAGATCGCGGCCAACACCCGGGCGATTTCGGTCTTTCCAACACCTGCAGCCCCTTCCAGCAGCAAGGGACGCCCCAGCGACAGGGCCAGATGAACGGCCATCGCCAGATCGTCCGAGGCAATATATCCCTGTTCCGCCATGGCGGTTTGTCGTGTCATCCAGTGCATTTTGCAGTCCAGTCTAGGGAATGCGCCGCCCCGGTGGGGGCAGCGCAGGTCTCAGTTACTCGTGCAGGCCCAGATCATTGGCGGTCTGCCAGATCCGCCAGTGGTCATGCGGCATATTGGTGTGACGCAGACCAAAGGCCCGGAAGGCATCCTGCACCGCATTCGAGAAACACGGCACACCGCCCACATGCGGGCTTTCGCCAACGCCCTTGGCCCCAATGGGGTGATGCGGGCTGGGGGTGACGGTGTGGTCGGTCTCAAAGTTGGGCACTTCCCAGGCCGTTGGCAGGAAGAAATCCATCAGCGTGGCGGTCTTGACGTTGCCCATCTTGTCATAGGCAATCTCTTGCCCCAGAGCGACGGCCAGCGCCTCGGTCAGACCGCCATGCACCTGGCCTTCGATGATCATCGGGTTGATGCGGGTGCCGCAGTCATCCAGCGCATAGAAGCGGCGAATTTCAGGGACACCGGTGTCAACGTCGATGTCCATCACACAGACATAGGCGCCAAAGGGGTAGGTCATGTTGGGCGGATCATAATAGCTGACCGCCTCCAGCCCCAGCTCCAGCCCTGGAATGGCCTGATTGTAGGCGGCATAGGCGATGTCTTTCATCGTCTTGAACCGCTCGGGCACGCCCTTGACCACAAAACGATCAACATCGAATTCAACGTCGTCGTCGTGGACCTCAAGCAGATAGGCCGCAATCATCTGCGCCTTGGCACGGATTTTACGCCCCGCCATCGCCGCCGCCGCCCCGGCCACCGGGGTCGAGCGTGACCCGTAAGTGCCCAGACCATAAGGCGCCGTATCGGTGTCGCCTTCTTCGATGGTGATGCTATCGGCAGAGAGGCCTATTTCACTGGCGAGGATCTGGGCAAAAGTTGTGGCGTGCCCCTGCCCCTGACTGATGGTGCCCAGCCGGGCAATCGCCGATCCAGTCGGGTGAATGCGGATTTCGCAGCTGTCGAACATCCCCATACCCAGGATATCGCAATTCTTGACCGGCCCGGCCCCGACGATCTCGGTGAAAAAGCTGAGACCGATGCCCATCAGTGTACGGGTTTCACCGCGTTTAAAGGCCTCGACCCGTTCGGCCTGTTCCTTGCGCAGCCCGTCGTAATCAACAGTCTTCAGCGCCTTGTCCCAGGCGGTGTGGTAGTCGCCGCTGTCATATTCCCAGCCCAGTGCAGATTGATAGGGGAACTGCTCTTTCCTGATGAAGTTGATCCGGCGCAGCTCTGCCGCATCCATGTCCAGCTCAATCGCCAGAACCTCGATCATCCGTTCGATGAAATAGACCGCCTCGGTCACCCGGAAGGAACAGCGATAGGACACGCCGCCGGGGGCCTTGTTGGTGTAAACCCCGTCCACTGCCAGATAAGCGACCGGAATGTCATAGGACCCGGTGCAGATGTTCATGAAGCCGGCCGGGAACTTGGTGGGGTCAGCGCAGGCGTCAAAGCCGCCGTGGTCTGCGGTCACCTGGCAGTGCAGCCCGGTGATCTTGCCCTCTTTGGTGGCGGCGATTTTGCCGGTCATCCAGTAGTCACGCGCAAAGGCGGTGGCCATCAGATTTTCCATCCGGTCTTCGACCCATTTCACCGGCTGACCAGTGACAATCGAGGCGACGATCGAGCAGATATAGCCGGGATAGACGCCAACCTTGTTGCCAAAGCCACCGCCAATATCGGGCGAGATAACGCGGATGTTGTGCTCTTCGATACCAGACAGCATCGAGGCCACGGTGCGCACCACATGCGGCGCCTGAAAGGTGCCCCAGAGCGTCAGCTTGCCGTTGACCTTGTCCATCGACGCAACACAGCCGCAGGTCTCCAGCGGGCAGGGATGGGTGCGGTGGTAGTACATGCTCTCCTCAACAACCACATCGGCACTCTCCAGCACCTGATTGGTGGCGGTCTCGTCGCCCTGCTCCCAGGTAAAGATGTGGTTGTGGTGTTTGCGCGGACCGTGCGGACCTGTTGTCTGACCTGCCAGATCTTCACGCAGGACAACGTCAGATTTCAGCGATTCAAACGGGTCGGTAAGGACCGGCAGTTCTTCGTATTCAACCTCGACCAGTTCCACCGCATCAGCGGCAACATAACGGTCGCGGGCGACGACAAAGGCAACTTCCTGACCCTGAAACAGCACCTTGCCATCGGCCAGCACCATCTGTTTGTCGCCCGCAAGCGTTGGCATCCAGTGCAGGTTCAACGGCGCCAGATCTTCGGCGGTCAGCACCGCAACAACGCCGTCCAGCGCCAGAGCAGCGTCTTTATTGACCGAAACGACGCGGGCATGGGCGTAAGGAGAGCGCACAAAGTCACCGTGCAACATGCCGGGCATCTTCACGTCATCGACATAATTGCCCTTGCCTTGGGTGAACCGGGCGTCTTCCACGCGTTTGCGGGAACATCCGAGGCCTTTCAGATTGGCAGAGCGTTCTTCGCGCTCGGGTGTCAAATCGTTCATTCTGCTGCCTCCACTTTCTGGTCTTCGGGCACGGCGTTGAGCTCACTTGCGGCGGCAAGGATGGATTTCACAATGTTCTGGTAGCCGGTGCAGCGGCAGATATTGCCAGCCATGCCAAAGCGCACCTCTTTCTCAGTTGGGTTGGGGTTCTCTTCCAGCAGCTTGGTGGCGCGGGTGATCATTCCCGGCGTGCAAAAGCCACATTGCAACCCGTGATGTTCACGGAAACTTTCCTGCAGGACATGCAGCGCGCCGGGCTGGCCGATGCCTTCGATGGTGGTAATCTCGGCACCATTGGCCTGCGCCACAAACATGGTGCAGGATTTCACCGATTTGCCGTTCAGCGTCACCGTGCAGGCACCACAATGCGAGGTGTCGCAACCCACGTGAGGACCGGTAATATTCAGCTTTTCACGCAGCGTGTAGATCAGCAGATCCCGGGGTTCAGCCAGAAATTCATGGTTCTCGCCGTTTACATTCAGCTTGATATGCATCTTGTCAGACATTTGATGGTTTTCCTTACGCGCGGTCCCAGGCGCGAGTGATCGCGCGGGTCAGGATGATACCGGCCACATGACGTTTGAACGCCACCGGGCCGCGGTTGTCTTCGGTGGGGTCAATATCGCCCAGCATCGCGGCAACTGCAGCTTTCAGCGCGCCTGCATCACAGGCGGTGCCAACCAATGCGTCAGCGGCGCCTACGGACCAGACCGGCACATCGCTGAGGTTGGTCATCGCAATCGAGGCGGTGGCGACTTTGCCGCCAACCTCGGTGATCTGAACGGCGGCAGCAGCGGTCGCATAATCGCCAATTTTGCGTTTTTGTTTTTCATAAGCATAGCCGCCGGTGGGCACTGCAAAGCTGACCGAGATCAGAATTTCATCATCCTCACGGTCAGTCATATAGGCGGCTTCGAAATAGTCGCGGGCTGCAACAACACGGCCGCCCTCTGGCCCCAGAAGTTCGAATTGCGCATTCAGGCATTGCATCAGGCCGGGCATATCGTTGCCCGGATCACCATTGGCGATATTGCCACCCACAGTGCCCATGTAGCGCACCTGAGGGTCGGCGATCTGCAAAGCCGCCTCGCGCAGAATTGGCGCAGCCGCCTGTAAGCCTTCGTGGTTGATCAACTCATGCTGAGACACCATCGCGCCGATAGTGATCGTATCTCCGTCAATGCTGATGCCCCTAAGGGCTGCGATATCCTGAAGATCGATGAGATGCGGCACCTCGGCCATACGAAATTTCATCATGGGGATCAGGCTGTGCCCGCCCGCCAAAACACGCGCGTCGTCGCCGTGTTCCTGCAGAAGGGCTAAAACCCCTTCCACATCTTTGGGGCGGTAATAGTCAAACGCCGCTGGTATCATTGCTGGTCCTCCCTGACGTGCAGTTGATCTGGCTGAGGGAAAACCTGCATGTTTTCGCATCGGGAACATGCTGTTTTCTATTGGGTTTCGTCATCCGCTGCACGAAATGCGAAATAGTTGACACCAAATGCGAAGGCATTTCACTGCGCTCATCAGAATTCGGATCAGCTGGACGGGAAGGAGGGAATGCTCAGGAACCGGATCAGGAACAAGAACAGGCCTGAAGCAATGGAACCACGCTTCACACCGGTGCCAGATCTTATACGCCCAGTATCTCGCGCACTTGTTTTAATCGCGACCGGCTGACCGGAACCTTGGCCAGGCCCGGCAGATCAAAATGGCACACGCCATTGTCTTTCAGGCGTTCAAAACCGGTGACATGGGCAGGATTTATCAGATAGCTGCGATGCGTCTTCAGAAAGGGCCGGGGCGACACCCGCTTTTCCGCCTCGGTAATGGACCAGGCACAAAAGAACACCCCACGCGCCGTGTATATTTGGGTGTAATGTCCTTCGGCCCGGATTGCCGCCACCGAGTCCAAATCGGCAAAAAAGGTCTGACCTTTCAGCTCATACGGGATCTGTTTTCCACGCGGTTCGATCTCGGCTAGCCCGCTCACTGCCTGGGTTGGGGGGCCCTCGCCGACTGTGCCTGCGACACCCTCGGGGACAGCCTGTTGCGACGGCACCAGAAATGTCACTGCTGTTAACAAAAAGGCACTGCACAGAACAAAGCTACTGAGCACAACACCCATTGCCATGATCTCTTTTCCGATCGAAGGCCCAACTTCGTTGGCAACGGAAACGGCAACAAACCCAGTTCCTGCAATTGCGATAAAATGCACTGCAACCACGGCCAAACCAAAACAGGCTGTCCCCAAGAGAATGTTCCGGTGGCTCCGCTGACCATAGGCAATCCAAAACGCCGCTATGTTCAGCAGACAGGAGGCCAGCACAGCCGAAGAAATACCCCAAGGCGTGTACAGCGCCCGGCACAACTCCAATCCGGCCATGCCGATATAATGCATCGCTATAATGCCCAGCCCCACAATCGTGCCTGCACTGATCAGCACCAATGGTGTGCGCTCGCGAAAATGCAACAGCAGCAGGGCAACCCCAACAACCAGTATTGCGACCAGCGCCGAGGACAGGGTGACTGCCGCATCATAGTAAAACAGGATAGGCAATTGCAGGCCCAGCATGGCGACAAAGTGCATCGACCAGATCCCACCACCCAATGAAATGGCCGCCAATGCAATTGACAGTTTTTTCTGCAGAGTGCTGCGTTGCGACAACCCTTGGGTTAATGTCAGACCCGTAAATCCCGCCATCAGCGCCACCAGCAATGACGCGCCAATTAGTATTGAATTGTGGGAATAGTCCAGAAATTGCATTACCTCTTATATCGCTGTGCGCTTTTTGCTGCAATCGGCTTATAGAGGTTCCTCTGCGAGAGGATAGAAATTCTGATCAAACGCGGCCTGCGCCGTCAGGCGTTTTTATACCAAAGCTGCGCCGTCAGGTGCCGTTACACCCGATGATATGGGCTGCCGCCCAAAATGGTCGCGGCGCGATAGATCTGCTCGGCCAGCATCACCCGCACCAACATATGCGGCCAGACCATCTTGCCAAAGGATATCGAGAAATCCGCCTCTGCCCGCAGGCTGGGGTCGATACCATCGGCGCCACCGATGATCAGCGCCAGATCCTGACGACCGCTATCGCGCCAGCCGGCCATCTTCTGGGCAAAATCCGGCGAGGAGAGCAGCTTGCCGCGTTCATCCAGCGTACAGATGACTGCGCCCTTGGGCAGCGCTTTGCGCAGCAGCGCCGCCTCGGCTGCCATACCGGCGTTTTTCTTGTCCTCGACCTCGATCAGCCGTGCAGGCCCCAGCCCCAAGGCCCGGCCACTGCGGTCAAACCGGGTCAGATAATCATCGATCAGAGTTTTTTCGGGGCCGGCCCGCAGGCGGCCAACAACACAGAGATGCACGCGCATGGTGACTTACCCCGGCAGCAGCCCGTGCGCCTGCACGGGCCAGTCTGGTGTCAGGGCTCAGACGGCGCTATCGCCGCCAAGCCACATTTTTTCAAGCTGATAGAACTCGCGCACTTCGGGGCGGAAGACATGGACGATGACATCGCCGGTATCAACCAAAACCCAATCGCCAGTATCGCGGCCTTCGGTCTTGCAGGTGAAGCCATATTCTTGCTTGATCCGATCAGCCAGCTTTATCGCCAGCGCAGTCACCTGGCGGGTCGACCGGCCAGTGGCAACCACCATATGATCGCCAATCGCAGTCTTGCCGCGCAGATCAATCTGCACCACATCTTCGGCTTTGTCGTCGTCAAGCGAAGACAGGATAAAAGCCAGCAGTTCGTCGCTGGAGGGTCGGGTTTGAGCGGCCATCACGGCTGCCCCACGGTCAGCGGCATTAACCGCTTCAGAATCAGGTGACAGGACATTGTCCTCCTTTTTGGGCGCCGTCCGTCCCCCGGCGCTGGGGATAGGGCAAAAATAGCAAGCCTCAGACCTGTTTTCAACGCGGCCGATAAGATTTGAGACGAATCAAGACGCCTCTGTGCCCGATCTGCACGGCAGAGTGAAGAGGGTAGCCGCCATGCGCACAGGGAATTCGCGTAATCTTTGCCCTGTTTACCGCAGTTGAGCCCTTCTTTACCGCAGCTGGGCCTGTCGAACCCTTGATTGACCAGACCACCGCCTGTATCTGACAGCCATGATACCCGTATTGGCGCAAAAAATCGAACTGCAAGATCGCACCCGCCTGCGCGAGCGATTCTTTGGTGCCGCCCGCTCGGTTTTGGCCCGGCTATAACGCCTGCCCGCCGCTCAGCCAGCTTATTGAAAATACAACACGGGAGAGGACATATGTCCCCCAAGACGCTTTATGACAAAATCTGGGATGCGCATGTTGCGCATCAATCAGAAGACGGCACCTGCCTGCTGTATATCGACCGCCATCTGGTCCACGAAGTGACCAGCGCCCAGGCCTTTGAAGGGCTGCGGATGACCGGCCGCACGGTGCGCGCACCGGACAAGACCATCGCGGTGCCGGACCACAACGTGCCCACCACGCCGGATCGCGTTGACGGTATTGAGAACGAAGAAGGCCGCATTCAGGTTGCCGCACTGGATACCAATGCCAAGGAATTTGGCATCCACTATTATCCGATGAACGACATCCGTCAGGGCATCGTGCATATCGTTGGCCCGGAACAGGGCTGGACCCTGCCCGGCATGACCGTGGTCTGCGGCGACAGTCACACAGCCACCCACGGCGCCTTTGGCGCGCTGGCACATGGCATCGGAACGTCTGAGGTCGAGCATGTTCTGGCCACCCAGACGCTGATCCAGAAAAAGTCCAAAAACATGAAGGTCGAGATCACTGGCAAATTGCAGCCGGGTGTGACCGCCAAGGATATCACCATGGCCGTCATCGGTGAAACCGGCACTGCCGGCGGCACCGGCTATGTCATCGAGTATTGTGGTCAGGCGATTCGTGATCTGTCGATGGAAGGTCGCATGACCGTCTGCAACATGGCCATCGAAGGCGGCGCCCGCGCTGGCCTGATCGCCCCGGACGATACCACCTTTGATTATGTCAACGGTCGCCCCCACGCCCCCAAGGGTGCGCAATGGGAAGCCGCAATGAACTGGTGGAAGACCTTGTTCACTGACGAAGGTGCAGAATTCGATCTGGTCGTCACCTTGAAAGGTGAAGACATCCAGCCGGTTGTCACCTGGGGCACCTCGCCCGAGGACGTGCTGCCAATCACCGCCAAAGTCCCCTTCCCCGAGGACTTTACCGGTGGCAAGGTCGATGCGGTCAAACGGGCGCTGGACTATATGGGTCTTGAATCGGGCACCAAGCTGACCGACATCAAAATCGACACCGTGTTCATCGGCTCCTGCACCAATGGTCGCATCGAAGATCTGCGCGCCGTGGCGGATGTGGTCAAAGGCAAAAAGATCAAAGACGGCATGCGTGCGATGATTGTTCCGGGTTCCGGCCTGGTTCGGGCACAGGCCGAAGAAGAAGGTCTGGGCGACATCTTTATCGAGGCTGGCTTTGAATGGCGTCTGGCTGGATGTTCCATGTGTCTGGCAATGAACCCCGATCAACTGGCCGAGGGTGAGCGCTGCGCCTCGACCTCGAACCGCAATTTTGAGGGTCGTCAGGGCTATAAGGGCCGCACCCATCTGGTGTCTCCCGCCATGGCCGCCGCTGCTGCCCTCACCGGTCACCTGACCGACATCCGCGATTTGGTATAAGGAACACGCGCATGGAAAAGTTTGAAAAACTCCAGGGCATCGCGGCCCCTATGCCGCTGGTCAATATCGACACCGATATGATCATCCCAAAGATCCATCTGAAATCGATCAAGCGGACCGGCTTTGGCAAGAACCTGTTTGACGAGATGCGGTTTAATCGCGATGGCACCGAAATCGCTGATTTCGTGCTCAACAAGCCGCAGTATCGCGATGCCGAGATTCTGGTGGCCGGTGACAACTTCGGCTGTGGCTCGTCACGCGAACACGCGCCTTGGGCGATTGCTGATTTTGGCATCAAATGTGTGGTTTCGACCTCGTTTGCTGACATCTTCTTCAACAATTGCTTCAAGAACGGCATCCTGCCGATCGTCCTGCCACAGGATCAGGTTGATCTGCTGATGGCCGACGCGGAAAAAGGCGCAAATGCGCGGATGACCGTGGATCTGGAAGCGCAGGAAATCACCACATCTGATGGTGAGGTGATCAAGTTCGACGTCGATGCCTTTAAAAAGCACTGCCTGCTGCAGGGTCTCGATGACATTGGCCTGACCATGGAAAAAATCAGTTCCATCGACACCTTTGAAAGCAAGAACGCACAAGAGCGTCCCTGGGTCTAAGCCATCGGTTCGATACAACGTAAAGAAGGCCGCCCAACTTGGAGCGGCCTTTTATTTTGGTTTTTGAAAAACCCATCCCAGGGCAACTGAATGTAGAAATCAGGAGGCTGCAATCACATCCCCGGCGTGCACACCCTCCATGGTCATCGTAAATTCACTTGAGGCCTGACTTCGCAATTTTGCGATTTTTTCCTGGGCGGCCGCCGCTGCGTCGGAATCAGAATACTGGGTGATCACACACATCGTCAAATCGCCGGTGCGCACCATCTGCACACCCGTCGCCCCAATTGACATAATCATAGGAACGTATTTTTCTTTTGCTATAGCCAGCATTTCGTCTGACATTTCGCCCACAGACCAAAGGGTCAAAGTTACATAAGCCAATACTCTTTACTCCTCTCAAATAACGGCGAATCAAACACGCCGAATGTTTGACCGTAACATATGAGCTCTGCACCTGCCGACAGTGCGCGGCTTCTAGCCGGAGTATCTGCCTTCCGGTGACGCGTTCCTAAAAATTTCCCCCTGCAAACGGATCAAAAATTAAGCCATAGTGGCTCCACATCGACCTCAATTGTTTTGGTTTTGTAGGTTTAGAAGCATTGGTTTTAGGGAGAGATAAGATGTCAGACTCTATGAAATGGATTTTACTGGGCGCTCTATCACTGTTTTTCAGCATTCTGGTGTTGGGCAATACCGTCATTGCAACCATGGCAGTCACCACCCTGACCGGCGCAATGTTGATGGTGGCCGGTGTGTTTCAAGTGATTGGTGGCTTTTCCAGCACTGAATCAATGGCTAGCAAGGTATTTGCTATCCTGATGGGGCTTCTGTTGGGCTTTCTTGGCACGAACTTCCTGTTTAACCCACTGCAGGGCGCCATCTCGCTGACCATGCTGGTGCTCATCCTGTTGCTTTCTAGCGGCGTTGTCCGGCTGATCTTTGCATGGAGAATGCGCAGCACTGGGTATTTTTGGCCAATGATCCTGTCTGGCGCCATCTCTGTACTGCTGGCCGGTTACATCTGGACCAATTTTGCCGCCGCATCTTTGACCTTCCTGGGCATAATGCTGGGCATCGAGCTGATGATGAACGGGTTTAGTCTAATTGTGATAGGGCTCTCAGGCCGCAGCCAACGAAACTGAACCAGTCAATTGAGACAACAGATCCAGTCAGGCCGCCACTCTCACTGGTAGCCTGACCTACCATATGGCAACAGCCATCCTAACCACCACATGTAGTGATCATTGCTAAATAGCCATAAATACTGGGGTGTTCATGATGCATTCTCGCACCACTGCCCCAGCCATAAACCTCACCAAGGGCAATTTTTGCCTGCCAGATCTTGAGAGAATTCGCAAAACAAGGCACAAATGAGGCGCAAATGAGGCACAGTGATCCCAGAGCATTCGGGGTTGCGTCAAGTTGGAACAAAGGTTCGGCAACGTATCGACCTGTCCAGTTTGAAGGGAACGAACAGTGTTAACACGCATAACAGGCGCAGCAATGCGCGGTATACTGGTGGCGTTTCTGATCGCCATGCCGTCCCTGCTATTGCGGGAATCGGCAACAGGATCAACCGAGATCGTGGCCTTGATGGCCTTGCTGGGTGGTCTGCTGATATTTGCCGAATATTACTCCAGCTTTCCCAGCTTCATCGAATTCCGCGAGGCGCCGCCGCTGAACCGCATGCGGTTCCTGTCCCTGCTGCTGACCCTCGGCGCTCTTTGCCTGATGGCCCGGCACCCAATTGATCCCACCGGCCTGACATCGCTGATTTATGGGCTGGGTTTCAAACTGGGCAACGCCTTGGATTTCGCATACTCGCCGGTGCATCTGATCACCCTGATGCTGCCCACAGGGACCCGGCCTGAGACAGTGAATATGGTCCGCGCCGCTGCGGGGCTGTCTTATGTAATCGGACTGATCAGTGTTGGGTGCTTTTTCTTCACCATTCACATCCGCAACTGGCCGGTCGCCAATGGCGCATTCAATGTCTGGGTGAACCTCCCCTTGTTCGACCCCACCACCGGCGGCGACGTGGTGCACCGTCTACAGCGTGACGGCCGCGTCAACATGGTGATTGGCGTGTTGCTGCCATTTGCTATTCCAGCTGCGGTCAGCTTTCTGTCAGCCGCTCTGAACCTGACAGACCTGAGCAATCCGCAAACCTTGGTCTGGATGATTGGCGCCTGGGGCGTCCTGCCCGCCTCGATGCTGATGCGCGGCATGGCGATGTTGCGGGTGGCCGAGCTGATCGAACAAAAACGCCGCCGCGCCTATGCCAACGCTGAAGCCCTGCTAACCGCATGAGGGGATGGGCCGCAGGTCTGCTGCTGCTGTTCTTTGTCCTGCCTGTCCACGCCGAAACCCTGCGCATCGCCACCTTCAACACGGAAATGTCGCGCCAGGGCCCCGGCCTGCTGCTGCGCGACATTGAGCGGGACAAAGATCCTCAGATCAGCGCAGTGGTGGCCCAGATCGCCTCGGTGAACCCCGATATCCTGGTGCTGCAAGGCATCGACTGGGACTATGAAAACCGCGCCCTTCAGGCGCTGCAACTGCGGCTGCAACAGGCCGGAGCCGCCTATCCTTATGTCTTTGCGCGCCAGCCCAACTCGGGGATGGCAAGTGATCTGGACCTCGACGGCGATGGGCGCCTTGGCGGAGCCCGAGACTCGCAGGGCTATGGCAGCTTTACCGGCGCAGGCGGCAACGCGGTGCTGTCGCGGCTGCCCATTGATCACGGGGCAGTGCGCGATCTGAGCCCGCTGCTGTGGCGCGACCTGCCCGGCGCCCTGCTGCCGCAGCACCCGGATGGAACCCCGTTTCCATCCCCACAGGCGCTGCAGGTCCAGCGCCTGTCCAGCACCTCCCACTGGCTGGTGCCGTTAAAGCTGCCAGATGGCGGCAGCCTGACCCTGCTGATCTTTCAGGCCACGCCACCGCTGTTCGACGGGCCTGAGGATCGCAACGGCCGCCGCAATGCCGACGAGATCCGCCTGTGGCAGCTGCTGCTTGACGGCGCCCTCGGCGCCGCCCCTGCCCCGCCGCTGGTGATCGCCGGTGGCGCCAATCTGGATCCCAATCGCGGCGCCGGACGCCGCGCCGCCATCGCCGCCCTGCTGGCTGACCGCCGCCTGCAGGACCCGCGCCCCTCCAGCCCCGAGGCGGGCGTCAACACCGTAGAATGGCAGCGCGCCGGCCGGATGCGGGTGGACTATCTGCTGCCCTCGGCCGATCTGCAGGTGCTGCAGGGTGGCGTACTCTGGCCCGCCACCTCAGATCAGACCGCAACCCCGGCCAGCCGTCACCATCTTGTCTGGCTGGATCTCGCCCTCGCCCCACAGTGACAACAAGCCCGAGGCAACCAGCACCCCGGGTTTCTTCTTGTTAAAAATACCTCCGCCGGAGGCCCCCGAGGTGGCCGCCGCAAGGCGGACAACGAGATAGGACAGCGCGCCAAAGGCGCTCATTTTGACACCCCAAGCCCCGCAGCGACATCCCAGCCTCATTGACCCTCAGGGGCTTAGCCTCATTGACCCTTCGGGTCACAGCGGATACCTCCGGTACAACCATTTTCAAGGAGTATCCGCATGTCCAACCCTTCGATCCTGATTCTGCCCGGTGACGGCATTGGCCCCGAAGTCATGGCGCAAGTCACCCGGATCATTGACTGGTATGGCAACAAGCGCGACCTGGCATTCGACGTCAGCACAGACCTGGTCGGCGGCGCCGCCTATGACGCCCACGGGGTGCCGCTGCATGACGACACCATGGCCCGCGCGATGCAGGTCGATGCGGTGCTGCTCGGCGCTGTCGGTGGCCCCAAATATGACGATCTTGACTTCAGCGTTAAGCCCGAGCGCGGGTTGCTGCGGCTGCGCAAGGAAATGGATCTGTTCTCCAACCTGCGCCCGGCCCAGTGCTTTGACGCGCTGGCAGATTTCTCCTCTCTGAAGAAAGACATCGTTGCCGGTCTCGACATCATGATCGTGCGCGAGCTGACCTCGGGTGTTTATTTCGGCGAACCCCGCGGCATCTTCAACGAAGGCAACGAGCGGGTTGGCATCAACACCCAGCGCTATACTGAGTCCGAGATTGAACGGGTCGCCCGCTCAGCCTTTGAACTGGCGATGGCGCGCGGCAAAAAGCTCTGCTCGATGGAAAAAGCCAACGTGATGGAGAGCGGCGTGCTATGGCGCGAAGTTGTCACTCGTGTGCATGCCGACTACCCCGAGGTTGAGCTGAGCCATATGTATGCCGACAATGGCGCCATGCAGCTGGTCCGGGCGCCAAAACAGTTCGACGTGATCGTCACCGACAACCTGTTTGGCGATATTCTGTCCGATTGCGCCGCCATGCTGACCGGCTCACTGGGCATGCTGCCCTCGGCCTCGCTGGGCGCTCCAATGGACAACGGCCGCCCGCGCGCCATGTATGAGCCGGTACACGGCTCGGCACCGGACATCACCGGCCAGTCCAAGGCCAACCCAATCGCCTGCATCCTCAGCTTTGCCATGGCGCTGCGCTACAGCTTTGATCAGGGCGCCGAGGCCGACCGGCTGGAGGCCGCCATCGAGACGGTTCTGGCCGACGGTCTGCGCACCGCCGATCTGCTGGGCGAAGACGGTGTTACCCCGGTTTCAACCAGCGGCATGGGCGATGCCATCCTGGCAGCACTGGACGCCAGCCTGTAAATATACAGTTCCGCTGTAAACAGACCCGGCCCCGCCTGCCTGTCAGTGCGGGGCCCTTCTTTTGTAGACAAAAAACAACCATAGGTTAAGTTCCCTCCGAGACAGTGGCGCTCAGGGCCAGTAACGCAGATCCTATTCTGGGGCGATACGCATGGAACATTTTGAAACCATAGAGACAATCACCCGTTCGCTTCGTGACAATGCCGCCATTCGCGCAGTGTTCCTAAGCGGCAGTTACAGCACCGGTCTTGCCGATGAATACAGCGACATTGACTTTCTTATTGTCGCCCGAGACGGTGCCACCGACGCGGTTTCCGCACTCTGCCACAAAGCCATCAGTCAGACCGGAGAAATCGTCCTGTGGCGGGATCGAACCCCTCGGCCAGTGCTTATCAATGCGATCACCGACGACTGGACCCGAGTCGACGCTCTGATCCTGAAGGCCACTCAAATGGGCGGCCAAACGCAGGACAGCCTTACCCCTCTTTTTGACTATGACGGCATTTTCAATGCCCTGCCTGCAACCTCGAAAAACCAGGGGCCAAACCCTGCCAAGCTCAAATCCCAGTTCGAAGAGTTCATCAAAATTCTTGGGCTTCTGCATCTGGCGGCAGGTCGCAAGGAATACATCAACGGGATGCTGGGTGTTTTCCATCTCCGAAATTTTCTGGTCGAGTTGCTGATCGAAGAAACCGACGCGCCCAATCGCGGCGGGGTTTTGCACCTGAACCGGTTGATTACCGATGAGCAAAAGGCACTCTTGATCTCCATGCCCCCCGCGATCCCGAACCGCGAGGCAATGATCACAGCCCACCTCGCCTATGCACAGGCCTATCTGCCACGGGCGCGAAAGCTGGCACTGCAATGGGGCGTCGAATGGCCGGAACGCTTTGAGGAAGTGACCTGGAACCAGCTAAGAAAAAGCATGTCGATTGAGCGGCCTTACGACTGGAGTTGAGAGCCATCTGACCCACTGAGATCCGACGTAAGACCCTCCGGGGCGGCTTTATTGACCAGCAGGATTAATCAACTTCCACTTTATTGCCCCACTGACGGATTTCATATTTCCGCAACGTCGCTAGCGCTATAAGCTATTTCAGACGACCCCAGACCGCCCCCCACGACCCAAAAAATTTGGTGACAGCGATGAACCTGAAAGCCACCCTGCTGGCCCTGCTGGCCTATGCGATTTTTGCGACCCATGATGTGGTGGTGAAATTCCTTGGCGCCAGTATGTCGCCGTTTCAGCTGGTGTTCTTCAGCAGCCTGCTGTCCTTTCCGCTGGTGACGGTGATGCTGGTCCAGGACACCACCCTTGGCAATCTGCGGCCGATCCACCCCTGGTGGGCGGCGCTGCGCTCGATGACTATGTCGGTGGTTCCGGCCAGTGCGTTTTATGCCTTTGCCCATCTGCCGCTGGCGCAGGTCTATGCGCTGCTGTTTGTCACCCCGCTGCTGATCACCCTGCTGTCGATCCCGATCCTAAAAGAAAAGGTCGGCCTGCCGCGGATGCTGGCGGTTCTGGTCGGTTTCGCCGGGGTGCTTGTGGTGCTGCGTCCCGGTGGGGTGGATTTCGGCCTGGGCCATGCCGCGGCGCTGTTTGCGGCCTTTGGCTCGGCGTTCCAATCGGTGATCCTGCGCAAGGTCGGCAACGAAGAGCGCCGCGTGGTGATGATGGTCTATCCGCTGGTCGCCACCTTTGTGATGATGGGGTTGGCGATGCCCTTTGTTTATGTCCCATTTGACGCAACTGCGTTGGGTGGTCTTGGCATCGTGGCGATATTTGGCTTCTGCGCCACCCTGATGATGATTAGCGCCTATACTCTCGGCGAGGCGGCAATCGTGGCGCCAATGCAATATTCGCAGATCATCTGGGCGACGCTGTTTGGCGTATGGCTGTTCGATGAAAATATTGACCTGATGACTCTTGTTGGCGCCGGCATCATCATCGCCAGCGGTATTTTCATCGTCATCCGCGAGGCGGCGGGCGGCCGTTCGCACAACACTCCGGTGCTGCGCAGCCGCACCCGGGGCTATGCACCCGGCGGCTTTAACATCTCATTGTTCCTGAAACGGAAGACGCCGAAATAACAGTTCAAAATTGGGCTTGCATCTCCCATTCCAAGCGACTATTCCGCCCTCACGGTCGGGCTATGGCGCAGTCTGGTAGCGCACCTGTTTTGGGTACAGGGGGTCGGAAGTTCGAATCTTCCTAGCCCGACCAGTTTATCTGACGAGATCCCAAGTCAGCCCCTTCGGGGTCTGTCATCGGTCAGATCCCACCCTACGAAATGTCGGCTTTTACGATGCTTCCTCGGAAGATCCGCTCGCCGCAGCTCCGCCATCCTGAGAAAATCTAGCCGCATGGCCACGGTGCCGATGTCTGCCCCCATAGCCCACCCGTTCTCTTAAGGGAAATGGCGCCGAAAAACCGTTCTAGTTTGGCTGGCAGTCCTGGTCCAACATCGAGAACTATTCGGCCTGGCACAATACACCTGTGTTGCGGGCGTCTTCCAATATGTCTCGGCTGCCGAGCAGCAGGCCTACTGGCACCAGAACACCGGCTATGCGCCCGTCACCACCGCCAACGACTGATAGCCTCTCGCGATCAGACCTCGGGAGTCGCCGCAAAGGGCCTCCCATTATGCAGGCGCCCCGAACACCTGCATCAGGACAGCCCGGGCAAAACCCGGATCCAGCTCTCGGTTGGCTTCATCGAGCAACTGGGGGCCGACACTTTGGTGCAAGCACCCTGGCAATTCGTAAACACCGCTGGCGGTCCGGCTGAATGGCGTGCAAGTTCACAGCAGCGGCGACAACATCGCGCTCAGCTGCGCGGCGCAATAGACCAGAGACTGAATTGGGAGTAACAGTGACCTCATTGCCAAAAATATTTGCCCATCGCGGCGCCCCGGCCGCCCCGCCTGAGAACACTCTGGAGGGATTTCAATACGCGATGGACGCGGGCGCCGACGGGATAGAGCTGGACCTGCTATTGACCCGCGACGGCGCGGGGGACTGGCTACACGGCAAAGCTCCGGCCATCAGAGACCTGACACTGGAGGAATTGCGCTGCTATGACGTCGGGGGCCTCCGCCCTGGCGCCGCACCAAAGCCCCCCCATCAGGCGCAATTGCAGCACTGCCGCATCCCCACGCTGGATGAATTCCTGACGCAGGTGAAGACCAACGCGCAGGACATTGAACTGCTGGTCGAGCTGAAACACAGCCCGACCGCCAACAGTCAGGTCCAATTCCTTGAGAGCATATCAAAATGACCCCAGATCAGGCCTTTACCCGCTATGAGGAAATTCGCAACCGGCTGCCCGCCGCGCCGCAGGGGGGCGACAGGGTACAGATTGCAGGGCTGCACGAACTGGCCGATCAGGTCGATGTCTTTGTGTTTGATGCCTTTGGTGTGCTGAACGTCGGCGAACGCCCGATCCCCGGCGCCCATGACCGCGTAAACCAATTGCGCCAGATGGGAAAACAGGTGCTGGTGCTGACCAATGCAGCCAGCTTTACCCGGTCCCAGACGCAGGCCAAGTTTGCCCGTTTGGGGTTCCAATTCACCCCTTCGGAGATTATTTCCAGCCGCGATGTCTGTGAGGCGCATCTCTATCGCGTCAGCCCAAAAGGCCAGTGGGGGGTGATCGCGCCGCCGGGTTTTTCTCCGGAGGATCTGAGGGTTGACGCCTTGGCACTGCAGGACAACCCGCGCGATTATGACCAAGCTGGCGCCTTCCTGATGCTGAGTGCTGCCGGTTGGAGCGCCGAGCGACAGGCGCTGTTGCACAACAGCCTGCGCCGCAATCCACGCCCGCTGGTGGTGGCCAACCCCGATCTGGTGGCCCCGCGCGAAGATGGGCTGTCGCTGGAACCCGGCTATTATGCCCATGACCTGCAGGACCGGCTGGGGCTTCAGGTTGTCTTTCACGGCAAACCCTTTGCCTCGGTCTATGAAACCGTTGAACGCCGGGTACCAAATA
Organism: Parasedimentitalea psychrophila; assembly: GCF_030285785.1. NCBI lineage: Bacteria > Pseudomonadati > Pseudomonadota > Alphaproteobacteria > Rhodobacterales > Paracoccaceae > Parasedimentitalea > Parasedimentitalea psychrophila. The sequence continues at coordinate 1,378,137 of NZ_CP127247.1, forward strand.
TTGATCCCAAGCGCATTGCCATGATTGGTGACACCCTGCACACCGACATTCTGGGCGCCCGGGCGCGCGGCTGGAGCGCCGCCCTGATCACCGATCACGGATTGTTCGCCGGTCTTGACGTGCATAGATTCATTGACATCAGCGGCATATCACCGGATTGGATCGCACCCTCCATTTAGTGAGTTCCTGCCGCCAGGTTGCATTTGAGTATTTTCAGCAAAAAGAAACGGTCAAGGGAGCGCAGACAGCTGCATTCTCGTTGCCAAAAATACTCAGACTGCATCCTCGCGGCTCAGGCTGACCTGCCAAGAAAAAGGGCGACCCCAAGGCCGCCCTAATGTTTCAGTCGTTTTGCAGTGCGTTCGGATCAAACACATTTCCGAACCCGGAATTGTTACCGGGGGTCGCCGGCTCCGCCTCTGGCTCATCGGTGCCATCGTCCTGCAAGGCGCCCGGGTCAAACACATTGCCAAAGCCCGAGTTGTTCGAGGCTTTGGGCGTGGTATCCTCGGTCGCCGGCTCCTGGCCTGATTGCTCAGCCTGCTCTGCGTCCCGACGGGCAGCTTGCTCGGCGCGGCGTTGCAGCAATTCCTGGATCCGTAAATCGGTTTCCAGGCGCTTTTGTTCCCGCACGTCGGCGATACATTGCTGCGGGCTATAGACCGTGGCTGTGCCCACCACCGCGATGGTCATCATCGCAACCACCACCAGAACCACCGCTGCAGTGTTGGAGCTGAGGAAACCGGGCAGCCGGAGCTTGCCGCTTTCCAGTTCTGCTACTGTGGCGCTTTTTCGCGCTGCGGCAACCAGTTCCTTGCGACGAATGCCAGCCTCGTTTGCCAGGGCGGCAAACACCGTCAGCACCACGATGATAAAGGCCAGGGCCGAAATCGCCGGGGTAATGCCGTAGCGCACCTTTTGTGCCAGCTCGATGGTCAGAGTTGGGTATTCGCCAAAGGTGAATGTGGTGGTGTTGTAGTTCTCGAAGCTGGCCAGAAAGGCCAGCACCGCAGCACTTGCAATGGCCGGACGCATGAACGGCAACAGCACCTTGCGGAACGCCTGGGCATGGGTTGCGCCCAGATCCAGCGCCGCCTCGGTCAGACCGTTGTCATAGCGCTGCAGACGCGCCACCAGCACCAGCATGCAATAGCTGGCGATAAAGGTGGACTGGCCGATGATGGTCAGGAACAAGCCGTTGGACAGGACGCTATCGGCATCCAGGCCGAACAACCGGTTGACCCGATCCCAGAACACCAGGGTCGAGATACCAATCACCACCCCGGGGATCAGGATCGGAGCAATGATGATGGTATAGTAAGTTGCCCGCAGTTTCGGCCAGATCTGGGTCAGCATCAGCGCGCCGGCCAATCCCATAGAAACCGACAGGGTGACCGTGCCTGCGCCCACCAGGATCGAGTTCTTGATACCATTCAGGATCCTTTCATCCTGAAACAACGCCGAGAACCATTCAAAGGTCAGGCATTCCCACGGGGCAGCCCGCGGAAATCCCGGAGAGTTGAAGGCGGTGACCGACATGATCACCAGCGGCCCCAGCAGATAGGAGAAGAACAGCGCCAGGTAGACCCAGATGCTTATGCGCATAAGAGAGAAATTCTTCATTTGCCAATATCCCCCATGTTCACCTTGAACAGCCGCATCAATGCCAGCACCAGCAGAATACAGGTGACCAGAAGAACCACTGCATAGGCCGCCCCTTGTGGCCAATCGCTATTGTCGTTGAACTGCTGATAGATCAGCTGCGTGAACCACAGGCTGCTGGGTCCGCCCAAGATTTGCGGTGCCGCCAAGGCGCCGGCCGACAGCATGAACACCATGGTGCAGCCCGAGCTGATGCCCGGCTTGGCATAGGGAATGACCACCCGCCAGTGAATCCGAGGCCAACTGGCCCCCATGTCCCGCGCCGCCTCGATCTGGTTGCGGTCCAGGCTTTCGATGACGTTGTAGATCGGGAAGATCATCAGCAGGATATAGGCATAGCCCAGCCCCGCATAGAGCGCGATATCGTTGCGGATGAAGTCAAACGGCGTGTCAAACACCCCCATGCCCACCAGCACATTGTTCAACACTCCGCTTTCCCCAAAGATGATCCGCAGCGCAAAAGCCCGCAGGATCTCGTTGATCCAGTAGGGGATGATCAGCATCAGCGCCAAAACGCGGATGTGGTTGCCCTTGGTCTGCGCCAGATAATAGGCGATCGGGTAACACAGCATCAGATTGAACGCGGTCACAAAGATCGCCGCAATCAGCGTGCGGTAAAACACCCTGAGATCGACGGCATTGTAGGACTGGCTGCCACCCTCGGGGCCAAAGATCAGGTATTTGTAGTTCTCCAGTGTATAGAGATCCTTGGGGCCGCCGATCTCGGGCGGCGGCAGGTTGGGGCGGAATGAGAAGTCGAGCATCGACAGCTGTGGCAGGATGATCAGGCCAACGGTCCAGAACAGCACCAGACCCAACATGACCGACCCCAGCCCAAAGCCGTTGCGGTTAAAATATTCCTTTAGGAAGCGGGGCATATGTCCAGGCCTCCCTATTCCGTTGCCAGCACGCCGGCAGGCAGTGCAACAGCGTTTTTGACTTGATATTCTAGGGTCATCGGCTCGCCCATGTGGCTCTCAAAAGACTGGCCGACATTGGGCAGAGCCACTTTGATTTCCTTGCCGCCCTCGCCTTCCATGAAGATGTTGAAGGCATTGCCCTCAAATTCTTCCTTGGTGACCTGAGCTGTGACAAAATGATCGCCCTGCGTGCCGACTGGGGCCAGCGCAAAGGCCTCGGGGCGGATGAACAGCATCGCCTCGTCACCCTGTTTCAGCTTGCCCTGATTGGCGGTTGAAATCCGCGCCATCAGATCGCCGGAGCGGTTGGTTCTGATCATCACCTCGTTGCCGATCACCTGCTTGACCGTGCCACGAAATACGTTGTTTTCTCCGACAAATGAGGCCGCAAAGGCAGTGTTGGGGTCGTTATAGATGGATTTTCCATCGCCAATCTGGTCGATCACCCCGTCGCGCATCACCGCGATATTGTCTGACATGGTCAGCGCCTCGCCCTGATCATGGGTGATGTAGATAAAGGTAATGCCAACCCGTTTCTGGATCTCACGCAGCTCGGACCGCATGTGCTGGCGCAGTTTCAGGTCCAGCGCCGACAGCGGTTCGTCCAGCAGCAGCACATCCGGCTCGGCACAGAGAGCCCGGGCAATCGCCACCCGCTGCTTTTGGCCACCCGACAGTTCGGCGGGCAGTTTGTCGCCCTGGCCGGTGAGGGCAATCATGTCCAGCAACTCGTCCGCGCGCTTGCGGCGCTCCTTTGCCGAGGCGCCTTTGATCTCCATCGAGAAGGTGATGTTCTCCCAGACCTTCATCAGTGGAAACAACGCCAGGTTCTGAAAGATCAGCGCGGTTGGACGTTTGTTCGGGCCGATGCCCTTCATGTTATTGCCGCCAATCAGCACATTGCCCTGGCTGGGCTCCAGAAAGCCAGAAACGGCCCTGAGGATGGTGGTCTTGCCACACCCTGATGGCCCCAGAAACGAAAAGAAATCGCCCCCGTTAATATGCACGTTCGCGTCACGCACCGCGACGAAGTCTCCGAATCGGATCCAGAGATCTTCGAGATTTACGCCAACCCCAGCACTCATGTGGTTACTCCTCGGTGCAGGCCTTCAACCCAGTGACAGCGCACCGGCCTTGAACAGACTGCATCCAGTTTATGTCTAAAAAACTTGCGCCATAGGCGCCAAAATGGCCCCCTCCGACAGGAGGGGGCCAAAGGATCACAGGATCAAAAGCTTCAAGCGCTCTTGAACTTGTTGACGAACTCGGTCCGCACATCTGCATACCAGGGTGCTTCGGCCGGCCATGGATTCAGGTTGGCCAGGCTGCTGCCCGGATAGGCTTCGGCAAAGTTCTTTTTGTAGTTGTCACCCGAGAAGGTGTCAGCGCCCAGAACCGGCGAGTTGTAGCCGTGGCTGTCGATCGCCACGCCAGCGGCCTCTTTGCCATAGGCGTAATCGATGAAGGCATAGATCTGATCGGTGTTCTTGGCACCAACCGGCATCGACAACCCGTCAACCCAGGCCATCGCACCCTCAACAGGGGCTTGGTAATGCACAGGCTCACCAGCGGACTTCAGAGCCAGCGCCGGACCATCCCAAGTCTGACCAACAATAACGCCTTCGTTGAGAAGACCGTTTTTCTGAGTGTCAGCATCGTTCCAGATCAGCTTGATGCGCGACTTGCGCTCAACACACCAATCAGCGATCTGGCCCCAGACCTTACGCATGTTCTCTTCGTTCTCATAGGCAGACCACACCGAACCGGCGTCCATCTGGCCCGAGGCTTCCATGTACAGACCAGCACCCAGCATCATCGAGTGGGCGCGACCCATGGTCTTGCCAGCGTTGGCTTCGCTCCAGACATCGCCATAAGACGGTGCATCGCCTTCGGGCAGCCATTTGTCGGTGCGATATGCGATACCTTCGGTGCCCCAGATATGCGGCAGCCAGTGAACACCAGCGTCGCCAAAGTTCCATGCATCGGTACCAATTTTGGCCATAGCAGGGTTCACAGCGTCAATGTTGATCCGGTTCATGTCAAACGACTGAAGCAGTTCCAACGGACCCCACTGCAGCGAGCGGTTGTTGGTGGGTGAAACGATGTCGAAACCCTGGCCTTTGGTGGCCTTCATCTTGTTGATGATTTCTTCGTTCGAGCCAATACCTGTGTAGTTGACTTTGATGCCGGTGGCAGCTTCGAAACCCGAAATGAATTCTGGCGGCAAATAGTCCGACCACATCAGGATGTTGATTTCACCCGAGGATGCCAGAGCGCTTTTGGAAAACAGCGGAGCGGCCAGTGCGGCGGCGCCAGCGCTTTTCAGCAGCGAGCGGCGGGTTACAGATGATTTAATAGACATAGTGATTTTCCCCGTTGGAAGGTTGTTTGATTTTTTTGTTATTAAAGAGCAGTTTTGCGGGTGTATTCAGAACTCCTACAGTGACAGTTTCAAAAATTGTTAAGGCCAGATCTTATAGTAGTGAACAAAAATCGGTCCAGTTGTGTGCGCGTGTCTTGCGACAAGCCAAGCAAAACGCCTGCGGCTTTGTTGCCATAAATTCAGTCTGCGCTTGCAGATTGCTCTACGTCAACGACGTAACCCATATGTGACGGATCTTGGATAAATTAGCGTATCTCCATGGCAATTGCGCCCGCGTCATCCAACTGACGATGGCGCAATTTCAAGCAAGGCTTTGACGAATCGAACCTCAGGTCTCGATCTGGTCGCCATGCATATCCTCAATCAGCCGGGTCTCGAGCAACTGGCCGTTCTGATACAGGATCGGATAGGCCACGGCGGCAATATGACTGTTGAACTCGCGCAGGGCGCGCAAGGTTTCGAGATGGATGTCCGAGGTTTCAAAACTGTCAGCGCGGCCACTCTGCAATCGTTTCAGGTGCCGCTTGCGGCTGTCCCGTTCCGCCCGCTTCAACTCGGTTTTCTCCAGGCTCAGCAGGCGCGCGCTTTCCAGATCATCCGAGACGAGGACATTCGACGCCAGACACATATTGGCCATAATGCTCTCATGCAGCCGGGTCAGCTCCATCCAGCCCTCATCCGAGAACTTGCCTTTTTTCTTTTTCACTTCTGCAGCCAGCACCGTCAATCGCTTGGCCACCACATCGCCGGCGGTCTCTAGGCGGATCGCATATTCCACCATATCCCGCGCCGTCTTGGCGTTGGCTTTGCCGATCTCCTCGGGGGGCATCGCCGCAACAAATCTGCGGATGCCGGACAGGCATTCGTTGACCTCGCCATCCAAGGCCTGCACCGCTTTGATCTGGGTTTTGTCTCCGGATTGATACAGCTCCAACACCGGCCGGAACATCGTCTCAACCAGCCCCGCCATGCGCAGCAATTCACGCTTCAGGCTGGACAGGGCCTGCGCCGGAGGCCCGACATTATCGAAATCCAGCACAGTGGTCGGCAGGCCGGTGGCCACCTCGGTGTCTTTGACCACCGTATCCGGCAACAGTTTCAGCATCAAACGCTGACAGGAGGCGCAGAACGGCAGCGCCAGGATCAACAGCGAGGCGTTGAAGAAAAGATGGGCATAGACCAGCATCTGGCCGCCCTGCGGATCGCCCAAAGCCCCCGAGCGCAAAGCCAAATTGGCCGCAAACAGAGTCACCACCGCCCAGGTGCCGCGCAGCATAAGATTGGCAAAGGGAATACGGCGCGCCGCTAGGTCCATCCCCCGGCTGAGCCAGATTGGAATGAAACCCGAGCCAAAGTTGGCCCCCAACACCAGCGACAAACCGGCCGCAAAGGGGATCGCATCAATCTGCACCAGTGTCACACACATCAGGATCGCCGCCACCGAGGAATGCATCACAAAGGCCAGCGCCGCGCCAACCAGAAACGCGGTCACGTAGTCGCGCGCCAGATATTCCGCGATGGCGGGCAGAAAAGCACTGTCGCGGATCGGATCCATCGCCTCACGCAGGAACCGCAGTGAAATCAGGATAAAGGCGACGCCCAGCAGAATCCGGCCCAGTTGCCGTATCTTCCTGGCTTCGACTTTGACGAACATATAGCCGCCCACCGCCAGCAGGGCCGGCACCAGCCAGTCCAGATTGAACGACAGAATTTGAATGATCAGCGCCGAACCCAGATCGCCGCCCAGCACAATCGCCAACCCGGTGGCAAAGCTCAACATGCCGCTGGCGGCAAAGCCGGCGGTCAACAGGGCCACCGCAGCCGAGCTTTGTAAGACAATCGCAAGAGCCACGCCCACCAGACTGGCCTGCGCCAGACTGCGCTGGCCGGTCAGCAGCCGCTGGAACGAGGCGCCATAGCTGCGCTCAATCCCGGTCCGCACCATGCGCACCGCAAACAGCAAAAGCATGGTTGCCCCCGCCAAGCTGATCATAAAGCTCACAATTGCCATATCAGGCCCCACTCTCTGTCAGTCCTAGACAGTTTATTTCTCTATGTTCAAGTGACGGTATGGCAGGCGCGGAGAGAAGTTTCGCGCAATCGTCGAGGTCTGCGCAGAAACGCACAAAACCCCACAAACTACAAGTTACTTGCTAAAAATCCCCACATTCACAGGCACAATTCTCCCCAATTTTGCAAATTTTACCCTTTCCAACGCGGTGTATCCGCGCTTATCTGGCGCCAGACCCGGTGAAGGAGATGCACCATGGCGGCCCACAAAAATGTCTTGTTCATCCTCATTGATCAGCTGCGCGCCGACTGCCTGTTTGGCGCTATGGCCAACCACGTGGAGCTGCCAAATCTGCGCGACTTTATGCAGCAATCGGTCACTTTTGAGCGCAACTATACCGTGGTGAACCCCTGCGGCCCCTCCCGCGCCTCGCTCTTGACCGGTCAATACGCGATGAACCATCGCTCCACGCGCAACGGCACGCCACTGCGTCACGACACCCCCAATATCGCCACCGAGATGCGCAAGGCCGGCTATCTGCCGATGCTGTTTGGCTATACCGACACCAGCCAGGACCCGCGTATTCATCATCCAAATGACCCGGCAGTGCGGTCTTATGAGAACCCGATGAATGGCTTTCACGAGATGCTGGAGATGCGGCTGGAGATGTCTTATCCGTGGCGCTCACATCTACTGAACCACGGTTATGAATTCGGCGATTACGCTAATGTTTTCAAACCTGTCTCTCCCACCGGAGGGGCGCCTAGATTAAACGATCCCGCCCTGTACAGTGCCGCTCACAGCGACACCGCGTTTCTGACCGACCAGTTTCTGGCGACCCTGCCATCTTATGCCGAGCACAGCTGGTTTGCCCATCTGACCTATATCCGCCCGCATCCGCCGCTGGTGGCACCGGCGCCTTATAACGACATGTATGATCCCGCCACATTGCCGCTGCCCACACGGCTGCTCAACCCCGAGGCCGAAGCCGCGCTGCACCCGTTTTTCGCCCCCACCCAACAGGCCTATTCGCCGGCAGATTTCGTGGTGGGCTTTCCGGACCTGGCCGCCACGGATGACACTGTCCAAACCCTGCGGGCGCTGTATCTGGGGCTGGCCACCGAGGTCGACGCCCATATTGGCCGGGTGTTGCAGTTCCTGAAAGACAGCGGTCAGGACGACGACACTCTGGTGGTGATCTCGGCCGATCACGGCGAGATGCTGGGCGATCGTCACAGCTGGGGCAAGTTCACGGTCTATGACGCGGCCTATCACACGCCGCTGATCATCCGGCAACCGGGCAACAGCAGCCGCGCGGGCACCACCGTGTCACAGATCACTGAATCTGTTGATCTGATGCCAACCATCCTGGACTGGGTCGGGCAAGAGATCCCCAACGCGGTGGACGGAAGGTCGCTATTGCCGCTGCTGCGCGGAGAGCTGCCACAGGATTGGCGGCGCTATTCCTTTTCCGAGCTGGATTTCTCACAGCCCGGCGCTCCCAGCCACTGGGAGCAGGCACTGGCCACCACGCCACTGAACTCCTCGCTGGGCATTCTGCGCGATGAGCGGTTCACCCTGGTGGAATTTGCCGCCGATCTGCCACCGATGTTGTTTGATCATCAGGGCCGCGGCGAGTTGGAGAATGTCGCCGATCATCCCGACCTGCAGGGCGATCTGATGCGGCTGACCCGAATGATGCTGCGCCACCGCATGTGCAACGCCGATCACACCCTGTCATTGGACCTGATTACCGCCGATGGGCCACAACATCATCGCCGCTGGCCCGGATCTGGTTGACCTGCCGGACGGCAGCGGCCACAGCTTGGCCATGAAAGATCTCCGCGACACCGCCCTAGCCCTGTTCCACGCCGCCGTTAAACGCGCCGATCCCGCCCGCGCCCTGCGCGATCAGCTGACCCGGACACCATTGCCGCCCTTGCCAGATGGTGGGCGCAGCATAATTATCGCCCTGGGCAAAGCCGCCAGCCCGATGATGCGCCAGGCCTTGCTGATGACCCCGGAACCGCGGCAGGCGCTGGTGGTGACCAACCCCGAAAACCTCTGCGACATTCCCGGCGCCACTTGCATGGCAGGCGCCCATCCGGTGCCGGATGATACCAGCGCCGCCGCCGGACGCGCGGTGATTGATCTGCTGCAAAGTGCCAGAGCCAAAGATCGCGTTGTTGCCTTGATCTCAGGTGGCGGCTCGGCGCTGATGGTGGCGCCCGCACCGGGGCTGACCCTGGCCGACAAGGCCACCGTCAACAGGGCCCTGCTGGCCTCGGGGCTGGACATCAACGATATGAACCTGATCCGCCAACAGCTGTCAGACCTCAAGGGCGGCGGCCTGCTGCGCCATGCGGCACCAGCCCCGGTCAGTGCCTTCATTCTGTCGGACGTCATCGGCGACGATCTGCGCGCCATTGCATCCGGGCCCAGTGTCGGCCCCATCGGCAGCCGGGCTCAGGCGCGAGAAAGGATGCAGCGTGCGGGCATCTGGCAAGCCATGCCAGCGGCAGTGCGGACGCATCTGAATGCGACAGACACTGCCAGTGGAGCGACCCCCAAAGCCAGCAACACTCTGATCGGATCAAATCGGCACAGCCTGCAGGCAATGCTGGATGCCGCCATAGGCTGGGATGCTCAACTGGTCAGCGACACATTGGTCGGCGACGTAGAGCATGCCGCACAGTCCGTTGTCGACGCGGCTCTTGCCGCCCCATCCGACCGGCCCATCGCATTGGTTTTTGGCGGAGAGACCACCGTGCAAATAAAAGGCAGCGGCTTGGGTGGCCGCAATCAAGAACTGGCGCTAAGAGTTGCCAAACTGGCGGCCGAGCAACTGACCGGCAATTGGCTGTTCCTGTCCGGCGGCACCGATGGTCGCGATGGCCCAACACAGGCTGCCGGCGGCATCGTTACCCCCGATACCTGGGTCCAGATCCGCAACAGCGGTGCAGATCCTGACGCCCTGCTGGACAACAACGACAGCAACACTGCCCTGGCCGCAGCGGATGCGTTGCTGACCATCGGCGGCACCGGAACCAATGTGGCGGATGTGCAGGTCTTCCTGCGGCGTCCGGGTTAACAAAAAATCCGCACAGGTTTCTTTTTGCTAAAAATACTCAATCCACCACTGGCACCACAACGCAACAGTGGCGGACCCAGCCCTTCAGCAGTCACAGGTTACAGCTTGATCCGATCCAACTCGTTCAACAGATCCAATAGCGCCTCATAGCGATCCTCGCCCATTTCGGCGCGTGTTTTGGCCACCAGCACCAGACTGGCCTCCAGATTATTGGCAATGACCGCTTCGCCACCCGAGGTGATGGTGATCACCTGCTTGCGCCGGTCCTGCTTGTCCCGCGTGCGGCTGATCATCTTCTTGTCTTCCAGCTTTTGCAGGATCCGGGTCAGGCTGGGCAACAAAAGACAGGCCTGTTCGGCGATCTGGGTCGGGTCAATGGCACCGCTTTCCTGCACCACCCGCAACACCCGCCATTGTTGTTCCGTCAGATCCACATCACTCAGCAATGCGCGGATGGGCCCCATCACCCGCTCGCGAGCACGCAGCAGGGCAATTGGCAAAGATCGGTTGGTTGTCGGCAGAGCTGTTGTCATAACTAATTATCACCTCACCGGACCATAAAGGCAATTGCCGCCGTCAAAATTCCAACATTGACCCACCATCAACAAATTGCTACACAAGTTAAGTAATTATTCGGATTGTACTGATGCCACACATCTCACTGGACTATTCCGCCAATCTGGAGCTCTGCGTTGACATGGCATCCCTGTGCGACACCCTGCGCTGCGCCGCCATCAACACCGGCAGCTTTCCGGTTGCCGGGGTGCGGGTTCGCGCCTTTGCCGCAACCCATGTCTCGATCGCTGACGGTGCGGCAAAGCACGGCTACATCGATATATCCGTGCGGCTTCGCGGCGGCCGCGATCTAGAGACCAGACAGCGCGCCACCCAAGAAATTTTTGACGCCGCCCGTGAGTTTCTGGCGCCGGCACTGCAACAGCACTCGATCGCCCTGTCGCTGGAAATGCGCGACATAGATCCGGCACTTGCGCCAAAATGCGGCACCATCCGCGATCACCTGCCAAAGGTTGACCAAAATGACTGAGCTGAGCACAAACATCGCCAAGCTGAACGGATATCTGGAGCGGTTCCGCCAGACCGGCATTTTGAACCTGATCGCAGGGGAAAGCCGCCCGGCGTTGTCAGGCGCGGTTTTCAACACCCTGTCGCCCACCGATGAAAGCGTCATTTGCAGCGTTGCACAGGGTGGCAGCGCTGACATCGACGCCGCCGCTCAGGCCGCCAAGGAGGCCTTCCCAGCCTGGCGCGACATGGCCGCGCCTGAGCGCAAGAAGATCCTGATCCGCATCGCCGAAGGCATCGAAGCCCGCGCCGAGGAAATCGCTTTTTGCGAATGCTGGGACACCGGGCAGGCGCTGCGGTTCATGTCCAAGGCGGCGCTGCGCGGGGCCGAGAATTTTCGCTACTTTGCCGATCAGGTGACCGCAGCCCGCGACGGCAAAAATCTGCAATCGCCCAGCCTGATGAATGTCACAACGCGGGTGCCGATTGGCCCGGTGGGGGTGATCACCCCGTGGAACACACCCTTCATGCTGTCGACCTGGAAGATTGCCCCGGCGCTGGCCGCAGGTTGTACGGTGGTGCACAAGCCCGCCGAATTCAGCCCGCTAACCGCCCGCATTCTGGCCGAAATCGCCCATCAGGCGGGTCTGCCCGCAGGGGTGTGGAACCTGGTCAACGGCTTTGGCGAGGAGGCCGGCAAACGGTTGACCGAACATCCGGCCATCAAGGCCATCGCCTTTGTCGGTGAAAGCCGCACCGGCAGCCTGATCACCAAGCAGGGGGCTGACACGCTGAAGCGGATGCATCTGGAACTGGGCGGCAAGAACCCGGTGGTGGTGTTTGACGATGCCGATCTGGAGCGCGCACTGGATGCCGTCATCTTCATGATCTATTCGATCAACGGCGAACGCTGCACCTCGTCGTCGCGGCTGTTGGTGCAGGATACGATTGCCGAGCAGTTTCAGGCGCGGCTGGTGGAGCGGGTCAACAGGATCCGCGTTGGCCACCCGCTGGACCCCAAAACCGAGGTCGGGCCGCTGATCGCGCAGGAACATTTCGACAAGGTGACGTCATATTTCGAGATCGCCAAACAGGACGGCGCCACCATAGCGGCCGGCGGTGAACGCCTAGGGAGCAGCGGCTATTTCGTGCGCCCCACCCTGTTCACCAATGCCAATAACAAGATGCGCATCGCCCAGGAGGAAATCTTTGGCCCGGTGCTGACGGCGATCACCTTTGCCACCGAAGAAGAGGCACTTTCGATCGCTAATGACAGCCAATACGGGCTGACCGGCTACGTTTGGACCAATGACCTGACCCGGGCGCTGCGGTTTACCAACCATCTTGAGGCTGGGATGATCTGGGTGAACTCTGAGAACGTCCGCCACCTGCCAACCCCGTTTGGCGGCGTCAAAGCCAGCGGTATTGGCCGCGATGGCGGCGACTGGAGCTTTGATTTCTATATGGAGCAAAAGCACATCGGCTTTGCTCTGGGGCAGCATAAAATCCCGCGCCTCGGCGCGTGACGGACATTTGGAAAACGCGCAAGCGTTTCAACTCTTTGAGGAGATAGAGACCATGGGAGAAATTGTTCTCGCCGCCAAAGTGACCCATGTTCCGACCATGCTGATGTCGGAGCAAGAGGGTCCCATCAAAGGCAAGCGTCAGGCCGCCATTGACGGGCACTATGAGATCGCGCGCCGGGCTAAGGAACTGGGTGCCGATACCGTGGTGATCTGTGACACCCACTGGATGATCAACGCCGGTTTCCACATCAACGCGAACTCGCATT